>JAZPXL010000013.1:0-35685 GCA_045543615.1 Eubacteriales bacterium | reverse complement strand
CTCGGCGGTTACCTTAGTGCCTTCCTCAAATGCAGAATCAGCTTGGTAGATAACCACCCCATCGCCAATATCCGTTGGCGTGGAATTGGTAACCGGCGTTTTTTGGCAAGCAACCAAACTAACTACCATAATTATAGCAGTAATAAATAGAACACAACGTTTGAACATATATTACCTCCTAAATTAAACGGAATCAAATAATAAATATAGATAATTTATTATATCACAAAATTCAGTTTCTTTCAATGGGTTTGGCAAACAATGCAGAAAAAATGACAGAAAATTAACAACAAAGAATAAAAGTTGTCTAACGGCTTAATTCAATCAAAACCACCATTGAATGGTGGTTTTGATAATGGAGTTATGTCAGAGAAGCCTTTTACATAGTTTCCTGTCTTATGGTGAGGGTTACTTCATGAAGGTTCAAGTCCTTTTACCCGCACCAAAAAACATCACACCGATTGAAAATCGGTGTGATGTTTTTTAGTATGTATACAGAGACGAAGATCCTCAATTCCTCGCAAAGCGAGGAATTAAAGTTTGCGCGCCACAGCTGAAGAAAAGGGAAGCACCAAATGTAGCGCGCAAATGTAGGTTAGTAAGTCCTATTTGTTTGTTTTTTGGCGTTTGTCCTCTTGTTATTTTATCAGCTCGTCTGCCAAGCGAATAATCTCAGGGGCAAGCTTTTTGCGACGAATGCGAGCGGTTGCGTTGTAAATGGGATACGCAAGGCTAGCTATAACTGCGCCGAAAATTCCCACAATAATGCCAACCACCATTGATATATTCTGAGGCAAACCGAAAAAGACAGAAAGGTCTGTCATAATCATACTCATCCCAAACCCAAGAATGAGCACACCTGTAATGCCTACAATCAGCGAGACAGTTGTTGCAACCTGTGTGACGCTTTTGTCAAGACGGCGAAGGCGAGTCAATTTATCCTCGCTTTCCGTCGGTGGAGCGTATTTGTCACGGATGCGCCGAAGCTCCTGTTGTTCGGATGCAGAATAAGTGTATGTGAATGTACCCTGTTCTTGATTGTTATTACCCATTATCAACCTCGTTTTTAAATTTTTTTAGTTTTTTAGTGCCGTTTACAATCATATAGATTGCCGTTAGGACGATTATCAGAGAAATACACCCACCACTCGCACCAAGCATCCATTTTTGCTCGACAACACTTATTGTCCCATCGCCAAACGTATTTAGCATAGTTGACTCAAGCGTCAGCATTGAAACAAGTGCCGATGCTAACGAAATTGCTTTTGCAGCTGAAAACACGGGGCTATTGTATTTTCTGTATTTAGTTACATTGATTATAGCGAGCGTGAGTGCTGTGAAGGTATACGCCGCCATAGCTATTGCAGTTATCATATGATGTTCAAATGTTCTGTTCCAATAGACCATAAAGAATATAATTAGCGTCAGAGAGAGGTTGAGAACAAGAAGGATCCAACCTGAATTGCGATATTTCCTGTATTCCATTACAATTTTCTCACCCGGCGCAAACCTGCTTGTGTGCCTAACTAAAAAGAATCGCATTACAGACAAGCAAATATAATATGTGCCAAGAGAACAAAACCAAAATGTATTATGATAAAAGCCGAGCCAAAGCTGGAACAAACCGTATAAGGCATTCCAAATAAGCGAGCCGTAGAGCGAAACATTAACTCTTAGCCGAGCGTCATCAAGCCATCTCCGTGCGTACTTATTTTCAGCTTTGAAGGCTTTGAGTGCTGTCACTATTCTCGGTATTCTTGCGCACCAAACGGTCAGCGTATAGCTTGCAAGAAAATAAGAAAGATATGCAACGGGCGAGCCAGAACCAATAATAACCATAGATCCGACAAGCAGAACTGTTGACAGAGGGAGAAGAATCAGCATCAATGCGAAATGTGGAAAGAGTAACGCTTTGATTATTTTCTTAAGCTTAATTTGTCAGTCTCCTGATTTTCACAGTAAATGTTGATCCAACGCCGACAGAACTTTGAACGATTATCTCGCCTTTCATAATGTCGATTACTCGCTTTACAAGAGCAAGACCAAGACCGTTGCCCTCAACCCCGTGTGAGGCATCACCTTGATAAAACTTTTCAAAAATATGTGCGCCTACCTCGGCACTCATTCCACAACCACTGTCACTTACCGACACATAGGCGTAGGTTTCGTCAGCCGTCAGCGACAGACATACCCGACCACCCTCATCGGTGAATTTGAAGGCGTTTGAAAACAAATTGTTCCAGACAAGCGAGAGAAGCTCTGCGTCAGCAGAAATGATTACGCCCTCAGCAATAATTGTGTCAATTTGAATATTCTTTTTCTCCCAGATGTTTTCATATTGCAAAAAACACTCGCAAAGCTGCTCTCCGAGATCAAAGCTCGTCAGATTTGGATAAATCTGCTGATTTTGCAGTTTGCTTAGCTTTAAGATATTTGTTATCATATCTGCGAGACGCCTTGATGCGTCCGAAATCGACTTTGCGTATTCAATGCGCTCCTCCTCGGAAAGAGACGGAGAGGAGAGAAGTGTTGCGTAATTTTGCATTACAGAAAGAGGAGTCTTCATTTCGTGTGAGACATTGGAAACAAAATCTGTGCGCAGAGTCTCAACGCTTGAAAGCTCCTCTGCCATCAGGTTTATTGCCTCACCAATTTGATTGAAGCCCTCCATACCTGAGCTTCGCATAGTCTCAACACGAGCCGAAAAGTCACCACGCATAATTCTTTGAGCCGCTTCAGTAATCAGCTTTACAGGTCTGTCAACCATAATTCTACGGCGAACGGAATCTACTACCCGAAACAAAACAGTAATAATAATAACATTAAGGAATGTCAGCTTTGCCGCCTTTGCTATGTTATCCGCATCAAAAACCAAGCCCATTTCGCTTGACAGAATTCTTAAAAATAAGAGCATACAGCAGGAAACGATGAATCCAACTGAGAGAAAGAAAATCAAAAAGCTGTTGATTTGAGCGAGAAATATGCGAAAAGTCAGCTTTTTCATTTGATCACCGCCTTGTACCCAAGTCCGTGCACGGTTACGATCTCAAAAGAGTCGCAGTTTTGTAGCTTGGCACGAAGCTTTGTGATATACACATCAACCGTTCTTGTGCTTGTCTGCGTGTCAGCGTCCCAAAACTCATCCATAAGCTGTGTGCGCGTAAATGTTTTTTTAGGGTAGGAGAGGAGCTTGTAGATCAAATCAAATTCTCTTGCAGTAAGAGAGATTTCCTCGCCGTCAACACTTGCACTACGCTCGTCAGCATTCATAATAAAGTTGCCAACTTGGATGGCTCGCTCGTTTGCAATCTTTGCCCTACGAAGAAGTGCGCCTATGCGCAAAAACATCTCATCAAGATCAATTGGCTTTGTCATATAGTCATCAATTCCGATGCGAAATCCCCTCTGCTTAGAAGCAAGATCATCACGGGCAGACATAAACAAAATCGGAATGTCGGAGTTGAGTGAACGAACGGTCTTTGCAAGCTCGAATCCGTCAATGCCGGGCATCATTATGTCGGACACAATACAGTCAAAGGTCGTTTTGTACATCTCGTCATACGCACTCTCTGCATCAAGACAGCCGACAGCCTCGTATCCACTATTGTTCAGAAAAGAACAAACACTGCGACACAGATCCTTGTCATCTTCAACGATCAAAATTTTAAACATATTTTCCATCCTCCACGGGCAATTTTGGATCTTACAGCCTAATTATAGCACAGAATTGTTAAAGTTTTGTTTGCAAAAATGTTTTTTTGGAGGACGATTTTTTATTATTAAACAAATTAATAAAAACAAAGCAAGAGCGAGAGCACAACTCCCACCCTTACTTTGAGATTTATTTTCTTCTTGCGGCCTCGGTACGCTTTCCGGCGGCGGCAGTTCTTGCTTCTGCGGCGGCAATGCAAGCCTGTCTCTCTTCTTGTGCTTTTTTCTCTCTTTCGGATGGAGTCATATGTGCTTCATCCCAACTTTTCTCAGCTCAGGCCTTTGCTCGTCTGTATGTGTTGTGTCCACGGTTTTCTTCAAATGAAGCTCGGGGCTCTGCAGCCACAGCTCTGAATTCTGCACGGTCTACCTCGTGCTGTGCTATGGCACTCTTTTTCATATCGCTAAATGCTTTCTTGAAAAATGCGATGATGCCCATTTATATGTCCTCCGGCAATTACTGATTGATGATCTTTTCGCTGAGAGCGAGAATTTCGGGTGCGAACTTTTTCTTGCGAGAGTTGAGTATACCCTTATAAATTGGATAATTTACGAGAGCCATAACCAAACCGAGAGCACCTATGATGATACCGGGAATGAGTGGATCTGCGCTGAGTCTTATCTGTGTTGCGACATCCGTCATAACAAGACTCATACCACCACCCATAATAAGTGCTGACAGGCTACCAAATACGTATGCAAAAATATTTGCAGGACGCTTCACCTTTGCGTCAAGTGCTCTGAGTGTATCAAGCTCGGTTGAGCTTTTTTCTGTGTACTGTGCGCGAATTCTCTGTGCGAAAAAAAGATTGTCGTTCTTGTTCATAATAAATACCTCACTTTGTTTTGTTCGTTTTTTGATTGTGGCATTATTATACAAGGCGTTTGTTTTCGATTTTTTTGAGTTTTGTTTGTGTTTTGTTAATCAAAAAATTTTTTGATTTTTTATAAATACCTTTGCTGTACAAGGTAATAACAAAAAACCACAACGGATGGCACGCTTCCATCCGTTGTGGCTTGTGTCAGCTTGAGGGAAGTCTTTTCTGCATAAAGAATTCTTTTCTGAACGTATTGTCATTGAGCTTAATTGCACAGGGTCTTTCCCCAACAATAATAAAGCCGAATTTTTCATAAAGGGCTTTTGCTCTGTCATTACCCTCAATAAATTCAAGCTCAACGATGTCAACACCATCTCGCTCTTTTGCGGCTGCGAGCATTTCTTCAAACATAGCAGAACCAATTCCAAGGCTCCAGAACTCTTTGATGATGGCGATGTGAATGCTTGCCCTATGCTTTGTTTTGAGTGAGCTGTTGAATATAATTTCGCAGTTTCCTGCAATCCTTCCGTCAACAAAGCAAGTGATTGATAAAGAATTAGGTGATTGTCGCAATGCGTCGATCCATTCCTCTTCGCTCTCAATCGTCTTGCCTTCCCACTCTTCAGGATAGCGCAACAAAAACGGCGTCTCGCCACAAGCTGTTTTGATGTAATTGAGCATACCGTCAGCGTCGCTTTTACGTGGCGTTCTCAAAACAGCGGCTCTTCCGTCCTTCAGTATTATGGTCTTGTCCTTAAAGATCATTTCCTTTCTCCTTTCTTAAATAATAAAAAGGTACAAGTCGATAACAATTCGACCTGTACCGTAATATCCAAAACATTTTATTAATGCGTGCGCTTTAATAAAATTTGTCTATGACAATACAAGCCCGATACAAGCTGGAAATAAGGCTTCATATCGCACTTTGATACAGTAACATTATTATGAGCAACAAGAATAACTGTCACAGTCATAGTCCTTTCAAATAAAAGTTGTCCTATTATAGCACATAGATACATCTAAGTCAATAGCAAAAATAAAAAACTTGACATAAAGCAAACAAAAATGTTGACTTGTTTTTTTCTGTGTGGTAAACTATATAAAGAATGAAAGCTGCCAAACGCAAGCAAGAATATGCAAAAAGGAGACGGGACGTGGAAGAACGGAGAGAGACAGCGAGCATCGTTTTTACAGGTGATATAGGATTTGACAGATATATGGCACGAAAGTGGCTTGATGATGAGCTTTTGTCAAATGGCGTGCTTGAATTTTTTAGAAGCGCAGACCACACCGTTGCCAATGTAGAGGGAACTTTAATTAACGCAGAGGACGACGGCTCGAGGGGCGTTTTCTTTCACAGTATGGATCCTGATGCCGTAATGCTTTTTAGAAAAATCGGCGCAGATATATGGAGCATCGGAAACAATCATACAATGGATGCGGGGGCCGAGGGTATCGTCAGCACAAAGCGTATTGCTACTGCAGAGGGTGCGCAGACGGTCGGTGCAGGGCTCAACATTGATGAGGCGTCAGAACCAGTGTATCTCTGCGAGGCGGGCGGAATTGGTATGTTCTGTGTTTCTTATATGGCAGAATGTATACCTGCCACAGAAACCGAGGCGGGAATTTTCCGTTGGGATGACGAGGAGAGAGTGGAGCGTCGAATTCGCGAGATTAAAGAGCGATGCCGTTGGTGCGTGATTATTGCCCACGGTGGCGAGGAATTTGCTGCAATGCCGAACCCATACACAAGGGACAGATATATTAAGTATCTTGAGCTTGGGGCTGATGTTGTTGTCTCACACCACCCACACGTTCCCGAAAACTACGAGCTGTTCCCGGACGGTAAGATGATTTTCTACTCACTTGGGAATTTTATTTTCGATACGGATTATCAAAGAGCGCATAAATACACCGATAAAGGCGTGCTGCTCAAGCTCAACTTCAGCAAGGACAGCATCTCTTTTGATGCAATAGGACTTTCGCTTGACAGAGAGAGGGAGAGAATAAGCGATGCGCCACTGCCTGCTATTTTCACCAATATTACCGATGAGCATTATCGTGCACTCTCCCCACTTTCTGCAAAGGCGTTTATTGCAGAGGAGATGCGAAAGATGATATATCTTGAACCACATAGGTTCAAGGACGCAACTGACACGGTTTGGAATTCCTATTTCTTCAGCACAGAGCCTGACGGATATTTCGAGGGTGCTCATATGGATCTTGCGCTTATCGTCAAGCTGACAGAAACGCTTGACGAAAGTGCAGTTGCTGATTGCCCTCTTGAAGACGTAAAGGCGTATATTCGCAGTATGCTTTGATAAAAACACAAAAATGAAAGCTCCGAGTGTTTCGGAGCTTTCATTTTGTGTTTATTCGTACTCTTTATGTTGGAAATCCACCGTCAACGGGAATTGTCGCAGAGGTGATAAATGACGCTGAGTCCGATGCGAGAAATAGAACTGCTGCAGCAACATCCTCACATTTGCCTATCCGACACACAGGGGTGGAGTCGATAAGCTCTGCTATTGTTTCTTCCGACAAAACAGAGTTCATATCCGTATCAATAACACCCGGCTCAACGCAGTTTACGGTAATTCCCGACGGGCCAAGCTCTTTTGCAAGTGCCTGCGTAAGACCACGCAACGCCGCCTTTGAAGCAGAGTAATGTACCTCGCAGGATGCGCCAAGCCGTCCCCAAACAGAGCCGATATTAATAATTCTGCCGTATTTTTGGGAGATCATAGCTTTTGAAGCAGAACGGCAGAGGACAAAAGCAGAGCTCAGATTCGTGTCAATAACCCGTCTCCATTCGTCGTCGGAAATATCGGTGAAGAGCGAAAACGATGCCACGCCTGCACAGTTGACAAGCACGTCAATTCCACCAAGATATTCAATAGCTCTCTCTGCCACATCGGCGGCTGCGTGCATATCGGAGAGGTCACCACAAAAGCCACGTGCTCCGGTTTCAGCCTCCAGTGTAGCAGCGGCATCGGTGCTTTTGTTATAAATAAATGCAACACGCTCGCCGTGCAAGGCAAATGCACGCACGCATTCAGCTCCAATTCCTCTTGATCCACCACTAATCAATACTCTTTTTTTCATCTCGCTTAACTCCACCTTTCCGTATTTGATTATATCACAAAGACAAAAAAACTTCAAGAGAAATATTTACATCATCTCGTTTATATGTTATAATTTATAAAGTAATACCGTAGGGAGAGGGAAAATGAATCCTGATAACAATAAAAATAAATATAAAGTATGCCCCACAGACCGTCCGTATGTCTTCCTCACCGACCAGAACGAGAACGAAGAAGAGCTGAGCGCAACCCTTGAGTATCTCTCGATTGCCGGGGCAGGTGGAATAATACCACTCCCGCATCAAAGTGATGACGGAGAAAACGTACAAGCTGAGCTTGAAGGGTTTGTCTGCTTCTACTCAAAGCTTTTGCCAATAGCCAAAAGACTTGGACTTGGTGTCGCACTCAATATAAGCGAGCTTTGCGAGAGGGGAGTTGTGGAGGCGGAGGATGCTCTTTGGGAGAGCGAGATGCGCTCACGCAAGCTTGTGCGCTATACGCACTATTGCTTGCCGGGAGAGAGCATTTCGTTTGAAATAAGAAGTGACAGGCCACTATCTCTTGTTGCATACAACGAGGAGAGGGACGAGATAATTGATCTGAGAAACTCACTTGATGGCAGAAGGCTTAATTGGCAAACACCAAAGGGTAACTGGCAGATTATTGAGTTTACAACTGCCACAGACCACAGCACCTATATGGTTGATATTCTCTCAAAAAGTGCGTGTGATAAGTTTTTCGCATCGGCATACGGTGTTTTTAAAAACACGGTTCAGGGATATATCGGCAATACTCTGACGCATATTTACAGCGAAGACCTTGAGTTCAGAACACCCAATCGACTTGACTGGACGGAGGATTTCAACGAGTTTTTCGAGGAACGCTATGGATTTGATCCGTCACCGTTCTATCCATATCTGTTTACGTTCAGTGGCAACGATTCAACAAGATATAAGGTGCTTTTTGCCGACTGCAGAGCAAGAATGCTTCAAAGTGGATTTATCGCCTCCTGCGCAGAATTTGCAGATGCGCTCGGTCTATCTCTTGTCGGTAGTGTGGCAGAATCAAAATCCACACAATGCTCACCGATTACGGGAGATGCTATGCTTGCAAACACCGTCTCGCCCATAGCAGTTCTCGATAAGGGCTACCTGTACGGAATAAACTCGCTCAAAATTGCAGCAGGAGCAGCGTTCGGAAGATCAATACGAGACATATACGCAGAGCTGTTCCGTGACTATGCAGAGACTGACAGCGAAACGCTGATGCGCGACCTTGCGCACAGCTTTGCTCGGGGAGCGAATCTGCCCCTGTTGCATCTGCCCTCGCCCGTTCTGGTCAACGAGGACTGCGCCCTGCGTCTGCTTCGCTATTCAACATTTGTGCGACGTATACTTCGCAACGGAATGCAGGTGTCAGATATAGCAGTTATTTACCCGATTTACTATCTCCACTCACAGCTGAATCTCTATAACGCCGAGATTAACGGCTTTGAATATCCCGACACGCCATACAACGCAGACTATATGAGTGTAATAAACAGCGTCTGTTTGCGTGCAGGACACGATGTCACGCTTCTTCATCCCGATGCAGTCGCACGAAGTGGAAGGGTTGAGGGAGATATCCTGAGACTTGATGGACTTAGCGATAATGGTGGATTTAAGGTTGTTATTCTCCCGTCCCAAAGAGTTTCATCACTCTCGCTTATGCGTCTGCTTGAAGAGTATTTCAACAAAGGTGGACGAATTATCGCAACAGGCGAAGTACCAAGCCGAGCCGTCGAATTCGATCCCTCGGACCCAGACAAAAATGACAAAGAAATCCGTGCAATCTCAGAGCGAATATTCGGTCACGATGCCGTCGATGACTCAGTTATGCGTGAGTATTGCTCAAACACCTCCACCGGAGGCGGCGTTTCTTATTTCCTCTATTTCTCACTTACGGGAATTGACGGAGTAAGTATGGTGCATAGCTCATACCTTGTTCGTGCGCTCGATTCGTTCGGAGTCTCGTTTGACCTCTATGCGCCGAGTATGCCGAAATATGAAACAACAGGTGCGCTCAACGCAAGCTTCACAGAGTACAAAAGGCTTGGTCTGCATAAACACTTGCCCGATGGGGGAATGTTCAGCCATATTCATAAGAGATACGAGAACGACGATCTGTATTTCTTCTCAAACACAACGTACAGCGTTGCAAAAACTCCAATATATCTAAGGGGTGCTCACGAGCCAATATGCGTAGACCCTGAGAGTGGAGGACATTGGAGAGAAAAATATAGCTATGTCAGGGTAAACGGAGAGGTATACACTTGCTTTGAGATCAATATGCGATCAAATTCCTCGCTTATTGTTGTTTCATCCGATGGTGCAGAGAGAACAAAAACAATTAATCCATTTGAACTTCCCGATCACACAGCACTTGCAACAAAATAAAAATAAGCCGTCAGGGTTTCCCTGACGGCTCTGTTTTTAGTTATTAACAAACTCGCTGTAAATAGCATTCACAACTGTCTCAAAGTCACGTTCCTCAACGCCAAGGATGATGTTGAGCTCGGACGAACCCTGGTCGATCATTTTGATGTTTACGCCCGCGCCCGAAACGGAAGAGAACACTCTTGCGGCAGTACCCTTCGCCTTAACCATTCCACGTCCAACAACTGCAATAAGAGCCAAACCGTCATCAACGGTTATGCTGTCGGGATGAAGTCTGCGACCGAGTGACGTGAGAAGACGCTCACGGTGTGCATCAAGTGCAGCTGTGCTGACAATAACACTCATAGTGTCAATGCCTGTGGGCATATGCTCAAAGGCGATTCCGTATTCCTCGAATATCTCAAGGAACTTACGACCGTAACCAACCTCGCTGTTCATCATATCGTCCTCAACCGTGATAACAGAGAAGCCCTTGCGACCTGCAATTCCCGTGATTACGTGCTTGCTGTCATAGTCGGTAGCCGTTGCAACGATCATTGTGCCCTTATCCTCAGGGGAGAGGGTGTTCTTGATGTTGATCGGAATACCTGCAAAGCGAACAGGGAAAATAGCGTCCTCGTGAAGAACGGTTGCGCCCATATAGGAAAGCTCACGAAGCTCACGGTAAGTTACGGTGTCGATAGAGAGAGGATTGCTTACAATTCTCGGGTCAGCCATCATAAAGCCCGAAACATCGGTCCAGTTTTCGTAGAGAGCTGCGCCTGCTGCTCTTGCAACGATAGAACCTGTGATGTCAGAACCACCACGTGAGAAGGTCTTTACTGTACCGTTGGGCATAAGACCATAGAAGCCGGGGATAACGGCGTGCTCGTGGCGTGCAAGCTCTTCGGAGAGAATCTTCTGAGTAAGCTCAGCGTCAAAGCTACCGTTGTCAGCAAACATAATTACGTTCTCAGCATCAATAAAATCATAACCGAGATACTTTGCAAGGATCATACCTGAGAGATATTCACCTCTGCTTGCTGCATAGTCACGGCCCGAATGTCCAAGAATGGCGTTGCGTATATAGAGAAGTGCGCCCCTAATATCAAAATCAAGGCCAAGCTCATCGATTATGTCAAGAAATCTGCGACTGATTTTGTTAAAGCATTCGTCAAACGCTTCGATAGATGCGTTTTCTTTCGCAAGGCTGTAACACTCATAAAGCATATCCGTAACCTTTGTGTCATCGGAAAATCTCTTTCCGGGTGCGGACGGAACAACATATCGTCTCTCCGGATCAGCCTTAATTATTTCTGCAACACGGCGAAATCTCTCAGCATTTGCAAGAGAAGAACCACCGAATTTAACTACCTTTACGCTCATTTTTATACTCCTGAAGATAATATTATATTAAAGTTCATTATAATATTATACGCATTTTCCGCCGCTCTGTCAACAGAATTTTGAAAAAAGGCGACACTGCTCGAGATTTCTGTAAAAACTGCAATAAAGAGAGAGGGGCTTGTGCCTTTGCGATGTGCATTTTTATGCACAAAAATAAGGAAAAATTCAAATCTTCGACAATTTAGCTCCACTAATTGCAAAAACTCTCCCCACAACTGACGAAAGAGACGTCATTTGTGGGGAGAGAGACGGTTATTTATTCGTCAATGCCACCGTCATCTGCCGGTGGTCTTCTTCTGCCAGAGTGTGCGTGTGGATGGTGAGAGTGGTCATCCTTTCCGGGTAGCTCAACCTCGTCGCCACCTTCAAGATAACGTCTTGCCTGAGTGGAGAAGAGATCATAATACTTGCCCTTCTTTTGCATCAACTCGTGGTGGTTGCCCTCCTCGATAAGCTCGCCATATTCAAGCACGAGGATCTTAGTTGCAATTACTGCCGAGGATAGCCTGTGTGAAACAAAAATCGTGGTCTTGCCATCACGAAGCGAGTCAAACTGATTGAATATCTCTTGCTCAGCCATCGGGTCGAGTGATGCAGTAGGCTCGTCAAGAATGAGAATATCGGAGTCACGATAGAACGCTCTTGCAATCGAAAGCTTTTGCCACTGACCTATCGAAAGCTCAATGCCCTCGCTCTCAAAGATTCGCATAAGAGGTGTGTCATATCCACTATTGAGTCTTGAAATATAGTCGGCAGAATTGCTCTGTACAGCGCAATCCTTCATTCGTTGCTCGTCAAACGGACGGTGGATATCACCAAACGTGATGTTTTCACCTGCAGTTACAGCATATTTTCCAAAATCCTGGAAGATTATGCCGAAAAGGCTGTAAAGCTCTTTAATATCGTATTCCTTTATGTCTCGTCCGTCAAGGAGAATACGTCCCTCGGTGGGGTCGTAAAGCCTTGTCAAAAGCTTAATAAGCGTGGTTTTACCTGCACCGTTAAGTCCAACAAGAACAACTGTCTCGCCGGGACGGAATGTAGTAGAGATGTTTTTGATGACATACCGGTCAGTTCCGGGATATGCAAAAGAAACATTTTCAAACTGAATGGTGTGAGGAGCGTTGTGATTTACCTTTGCCGGTATGGCAACACTCGGTACAACCGTCTGCTTTTCCTTCATAAACGAGATGAGGTTGTCGATGAAAAGCGTGCCCTCATAAATGTTTGCAGAGGTGTTTATCAGCGTTGTAACACTTGATGTGATATTGGTGAGTGCGCCGGTGTAGAGTGTGTAGTCTCCAATGAGGAAATTTCCAAGGAACACTCCGTATGCAATTATCGCATAGAAGATGCAGTTGACAACTGCCGAAACAACGGCAATTCCAACAAGCCAGGCACTTTCTGCAAGAATAAGACTGCGCAAGCCTGCGTAGTAGTTGTTGTACACCTTTTTGTATCTCTCGATAAATGTATCCGAAAGATCAAAAATGCGAACTTCCTTAACAATATCCTTGTTGACAAGCAGATCGGAATAATAATTCATCTGTCGTCTCTCTTTTGAACGGAAGCGCATATAGTGGAAATTCTTGCGTCTGTATATAAATGAAACGATGGCCGTCGGAACGGAAATGGCAATCATACCGATAGGCATCCACCACATATTAGGAATGGTAGCAAGAATTACAATGTAGCTGACAAGCTGAATTATGTTGGAAATAATGGTAAAGGTCGCGTGAATAGTCTGGATAGGTCTGTTGCCTGCCTCACGATTTGCGTTCTCAAGCTTTTCATAAAAGCCCGGAATGTCAAATGATGCAAGGTCAAGCGTTTTTGCCTTTTCCATAATCTCTATTTTGACCTGATGAACAATCTTCTCGCCTGCAATTCTTATGACAGTTGAGCTTAATCTGCCAACTACACGGTTAAGAATTCTGTAAACAAACAGAACGATAAGCATTGTAAGGACTGCAGAGCCCCAGAAATCTGCAACAAATTGTCCACCGCTCGCTTCTGTAAGCTCACGCTCCGTGATGATGAATTGCATCTCGTTGATAACCTGCTTTGAAATAAGCGAGCCGACAACAGGCATTACACCATCGAAAACAGCCGTGAAGAGCATTGCAAAGAGGATGAACGGATTTGTTCTCCAGGTTAGAACAAATATGTATCCAAGTCTGGAGAAAAAGCCTCCGAGAAGCTCACCAAGAAATCTCGGAAGATCCCTAAGTCCCGTCGGAGGAGCAACTCTTTGATACTGAAAACCATCCCTTGTGGGAGGGCCACCTTTTCCACCTGCCATACGAAAATCCCTTCCTTTGTAGCATAAAGATTTGCGTATATTATAGCACATATTAGTTGCGCTTGCAACAGAAAATTGAAAATAATAAAAAAATAATGAAAAAATATTGCCAAATATAATTATATGTTGTATAATAAAGCAGATAATAATTATTCAAGGAGATTGATATGAGGATTTATCCCGCAAATATTTTGCTTCCCGATTTTAAGAGCGTAGACGGTAGCCGTTGGGCTTGCGTAGCTTGCGACCAGTACACATCCGAGCCTGAGTATTGGGAAAGAGTAATAAACACAGTTGGCGATAGCCCAAGCACGCTCTCTCTTATGCTTCCTGAAATTTATCTCGAAGACTCAGGTGAGCGTGTCCCGATGATACATAAGACAATGAAAGAGTATCTTGAGACAGGTATTTTGTGCGAGCATCCGGCTTCAGGCGTCTATATCGAAAGAGTGCAGTCGGACGGAAAGGTGCGCCGTGGCATAGTTTGCGCCATCTGCCTTGATGATTATGATTATTCTCCCGACTCCACCTCGGCAGTCCGTGCAACTGAAAAAACAGTTGTTGAGCGCATTCCTCCTCGTCTCGCCGTGCGCCGTGGCGCGCCCATCGAGATGCCGCACGTAATGCTTCTTGCTGATGACAGAGAGGATGAGATCTTCTCAATTTTCGCCGACAGAGAGAAAAATCTCTATTCGTTTGAGCTTATGGAGGGCGGTGGAAGTATCTCTGCTGCTCTTATTGATGGAAATGATATTGAGAAAATCAACGCAATTATTGATAGCCTTGAGAGCGCAAAGAAGACGGGTGGAACACTCTCTCCGATCACTCTTGCTGTTGGTGACGGCAACCACTCACTCGCAACAGCAAAGGCGGCGTGGGTTGAGCTTTCTGCCACACTTACGGATGAGGAGCGAGAGACGCATCCTGCAAGATTTGCACTTGTTGAGATCGACAACCTCCACGACGATTGCTTTGAGTTTGAACCTATATACAGAATTGTCGAAGCTCCCGACGTAAAGAAGCTGGCAGAGGACTTTGCGGCGTTTGCAGAGAGTGTGAGTGGAGAGGGAAGCGAGCAGAGCTTTACCGTCATACTTGAGGGCGAGAGCCGACAGATAAAGATATCAGCTCCCGAATACGCACTTCCCGTTGCAACGCTTCAAGTTTTTCTGGATGAGTGGATAAAGGGACGTGATGATGTTCTTGTTGACTATATCCACGGCGTTGACTCACTTGAAAAACTCGCTTCAAGAAAGAACTGCATCGGTTTTCTGTTTGACGGAATTAATAAAAATGAGCTTTTCTCAGCAGTTGAGGCAGATGGAGCTCTTCCAAGGAAGACCTTCTCGCTCGGTCACGCTGAGGACAAACGCTATTATGTCGAGTGCAGAAAGATATTGTAAGCAAGATTTATCAGAATTTTTACAAAAAAACAGACGGACTTGCGTCCGTCTGTTTTTATCTTGTAAGCTCTGTTCTGAGAAACTCAACTATTTTCTTTTCCTCTCTTGAAACCTTTACCTGCGTAAGCCCGAGAAGCTCGGCTGTTTTTTGTTGCGTCATATCCTTAAAATATCTAAGCACGATAATTTTTCTCCAAAGTGGGCAGAGAAGGCCTATCGCCTGCGAGAGCGCAATACGGTCACGAGCGTGTTCAATATCAAGCAGACCGTCTCCGTCAGGTATGCGATCAAACAGACAAAGCCCCTCGCCGTCATCCTTTCCACCGTCGGAAAGAGATGCCACGGGACTTATTGCATCGAGTGCAGCCGCCGCTTGCTCGACAGAAACACCACAAGCCTCTGCTATCTCACTTATATGTGGCTCACGCCCCGTCTCTGTCATTATCCGTGTTTGTTCACGGACAAGCTCTGCACCAAGCTTTTTTGTTGCTCTACCTATCTTAAGTGGGCCGTCATCCCTCAGATGCCTTCGTATCTCACCGAGGATGAGTGGTACTGCATAGGTGGAAAACGCTGTGCCACGCTCAAGGTCAAAGGATCGTATGGCTTTGAGCATTCCAATAGTTCCAATCTGCACCAGATCCTCATATTCGCAACCTCTCTGTGAGAATTTCAGCGCAATACTGCGCACAAGCCCCATATTGTCGCAGATAAGCTTTTCCGTTGCACGATCGGCTGCATCGGGGTCATCACCTTGTGCAATTATGAGCAGTTGACGGTTGGTTTCTCCTGAATAAGAATTCATAAATCCGGCCTCCGAAAAGTTATGTAATCAAACGATGGCCTTCTTTGCAAGTCGACGTACAAGCGTTACGGTTGTGCCACGACCTACGGTTGACGTGACCTTAACATTGTCGCAAAATCCCTCCATAACCGTAAATCCCATACCACTGCGTTCTCCCTCGGAGTCGGTGGTAAAGAGTGGCTCCATAGCTCGTTTTATGTTTTCAATACCACGCCCACGGTCTTTTATTATGAGCGTCACAGTTCCGTCCTCACGGAGCTTGATCTGCAAGCGAATAATGCCGATCTTGTCGGGATATGCGTGAACGGTGCAGTTTGTAACGGCCTCGGAAAGAGCACATTTTATATCGGATAGCTCACTTGCCGTCGGATCGAGCTGTGCTATGAATGCACCTGCCGCCGCCCTTGCGAAGCCCTCGTTTGAGGAGTGCGACGGAAAATCAAGCTTCATTTCATTGAATACAGGCGAGAGAGGAGGCCTGCCGGTGCGCCGTCTTTCTTCAGTTTTTGTCTGCGTTTTTTTCATTTCTGTCTCCTTTTGACTCTTTTTTATGCATTTGCCCTTCTGTGAATAATGCGAAGCTTTTTGTCAAATCCCGTCAGCACAAGCATTTTCATAGTCGGCTTTGAGGGATCGAGTATGGAGAGAGAACCACCAAGCTCGCTCATAAGCGTGAACCTGCCCATAATAAGCCCGAGCCCCGAGCTGTCCATAAATTCCACTCCTGATAGGTCAAGAATTAGGTGGGATGGACCACGGTTCCACACAATATTGTCGATCTCACGGCGCAGATATGCAGCAGAATGGTGATCTATCTCACCTACAATGGATGCGCAAAGTCCATCTGGCGTGGAGGAGAAAAGCACTCTTGAAGAGTTTCTTATCATTTTTGTCATCCTTTCTTTTTGTTTGTTGATTGTATTTTATCACGAGAGTGGAGAGAATTGTGTCGAAGCGTGAAGAGATGAAGGAATAACAGAATAATTGTTTTTGTTTCTGTTATTGCATAAAAAAGCTTCGATAAAGGCAATATAACACCCTTCGTGTCAACAAAATAAATAAAAGGTCTTGCAAAAAAGTATTCTGTATGGTATACTTAAATTGAATAAATTTGTCTGGAGGCGGTTGATTTGATTTTATTTAAAAAGGTGGCAAGATGGCTTTTGCCACTCTGCGTGCTGTGCACGCTTGCACTTTCGTCAGTTATTGTTTATTACAAGCTGACCGACAGAGATCTGCCTTTTTCCGTTCCTTATGTAGAGGTTACAACCGAGGATGAAACGGAAGAAAGTCACATCGACGCCTAAATGGGACAACTGATATTCGGAAAAAATAAAAAAGTGCCGCAAGGACGGCAAGAATGGAGAATAAAATGGCTCAGAATTATCCAACCCCACATATTAAAGCATCACCCGAGGATTTTGCAAAGACGGTTCTTATGCCCGGCGATCCTCTTCGTTCAAAGTTTATCGCAGAAACCTATCTTGAGAACGCAAGACTTGTAAACAACGTTCGTGGTGTTCACGGCTATACAGGAACATACAAGGGCGTGCCTGTAAGTGTAATGGCATCCGGAATGGGAATGCCTTCGATCGGTATTTACAGCTATGAGTTTTATAACTTCTTTGGAGTAGAAAACATCATCCGTGTAGGCTCTGCAGGTGCTATGCAGATGGGCATCGCTCTCCGTGACATCGTTATCGGCCAGGGCGCATCAACAAACTCGAATTATGCAGAACAGTTTCGTCTTCAGGGTAGCTTCTCGGCTATCTCAAGCTATGAGCTTCTCAGAGAAGCGGTTGCAGCTTGCGAGGCAAAGGGCGCACGCTACCACGTAGGAAACCTTTTCTCATCCGATACATTCTACAACGATGACAGCGAATGCTCTGCACGCTACGCCGCCCTTGGATGTATGGCAGTCGAGATGGAGGCCGCGGCTCTCTATATGAACGCTGCAAAGGCAGGAAAGAGAGCACTTGCAATCTGCACGATCTCCGACCATATACTTACAGGAGAATCTTCATCCTCCGATGAAAGACAGAATTCATTTACCGAGATGATGGAGGTTGCTCTTGAGGTCGCAGTTAAGATGAACTGAGGAGGAGAGAGAATTGAAGAAAGACAGAAATAACGCAATAGCACGCCGTGTGTTTCTGATAGTGCTTGACAGCTTCGGTATCGGAGAAGCTCCTGATGCCGCTCTGTTTGGTGACAGCACAGCTGATACACTTGCGGCAGTCGCTTCATCAAAGAAGTTTTCAGCACCCACACTTGCACGCTTGGGACTTTTCAATATCGACGGACAGAAGAATAAAGCACCCATCGGAGTTTGCATTCCAAAGGACACAGAGATAGGTGCGGCAGTTATGAGACTTCGTGAGCTTTCGATGGGAAAGGATACAACCATAGGTCATTGGGAGATGGCAGGCATAGTTTCAAACGAGCCACTTCCCACATACCCCGATGGATTTCCACCTGAAATAATCGATGCTTTCAAGGAAGCAACGGGCAGAGGGGTGCTCTGCAATAAGCCCTACTCCGGAACTGATGCACTCAATGATTACGGAGAGGCACATCTTGAGACGGGCGATCTTATCGTATATACCTCGTCCGACAGCGTTTTTCAGATTGCTGCGCACGAGGATTTAGTTCCACCCGAAAAGCTTTATGAATATTGCAGAATTGCAAGACGACTGCTTACAGGTAAGCATTCGGTTGGAAGAGTAATTGCTCGTCCATTTGAAGGCGAGGCGGGTAGCTTCCGTCGCACCTCACGCCGTCACGATTTTTCGCTTGAGCCTCAGGGCGAAACAATGCTTGATAGACTTTCAGCGAGTGGATTTGACGTTATAGGCGTTGGTAAGATCAATGACATCTTTGCATCAAAGGGACTTACCGAGTATTCATATTCCGAGAGCAACGCAGATGGACTTAGGCAGACGAGCGAACTTGTCGATAGAGATTTTTGTGGACTTTGCTTTGTCAACCTCGTTGATTTTGACTCAAAATTTGGACATCGCCGTGATATAGACGGATACGCCGAGGCGATAAGCGAATTTGATAGCTGGCTTTCGGACTTCTTGCCGAAGCTCAGTGATGATGACGTTTTGATGATCACGGCTGACCACGGTTGTGACCCGGCATATACGGCAACAACTGACCACACAAGAGAGTATGTTCCTCTTATCTGTGTCGGAAAAGCTATTAAAAACGGTGTCTACGGTACAGCTGACGGCTTTACTCTTACAGCTGACACAGTTTGCAGACTTCTTGGTGTAAGTAGCTCTTATTCGTCATATAAGGCTCTCCCTTTTGAGCTTGAGACGGATGCTGTATACCCAAGACTTTTGAAGCTTGCAATTGAGGCAAGAGAAAATTCTTATTCTCCCTACTCACATTTCAAGGTTGGTGCGGCACTTCTTTCGGCGTCAGGACGGATTTATCAGGGCGCAAATATCGAAAACGCATCATACCCGGCAACAGTTTGCGGAGAGAGAGTTGCGTTGTTCAGCGCAGTTGGCGCAGGAGAGAGAGATTTTGTGGCAGTTGCCATAGTTGGTGGTAGCGAGGAGGTTCTTCCCGAGTGCCTGCCGTGTGGAGTTTGCCGACAGACATATTCCGAGTTCTGCGATGGCGACTTCGATATTATTACAGGCAACGAAAGTTGTATGAAGGTTTTGAAGCTTTCCGAGCTTTTGCCCTATCCTTTTGATAAAAGCTCTCTATAATAGAGAAAGAAAAATCCCTTGCGAAGATTTCGCAAGGGATTTTTTATTAAGTAATCAGATTACTGTGCAAGTGTTCCGTAAATTTCGAGCTCGATCATACGGATGAAGTAGTGGGGGTTGTTAGCACGTGTGCTTGCAGATGCATATGCAACATACTTGACATTGTTAGCAGCAACGAAGTCACCGGAGAGAACAGCTGTATGGAGGTTGGATCCGGATCCGTCATAGGGAGCTTCGTAGTCACAACCTACCCAAGACTGGGATGCAAAGAGGTCTGTTCCGGACCAAGCAACTGACCAAGTCTCGCCGTCGGAGGAAACGAGGATGTCAACCTTGTCCTCAAGAACGTACTGCTTGTAGCCTGCAGCGTAAACAGCAAAACCGTCAACGTTAACTGCGCCATCAAAGAACTCGCAGACGATCATAGAGTAGTACTGCTTGTCGCCTTCAGTTGTCTTTACAGGGAATGTAACGCCGGCCTCAATATCAGCCTTGTCAGCGTATGTCTTGTTTACATACTCTGAGCTTGTGTTGGTGTATTCCTTCCAACCATCAGCAACTCTTGTAAAGTCGTAGGAAATGATGTTACCGTCTCTTTCGCCGTAGATAGCTGAGAGGGGTGTGAGGTTAAGTCTTGTGTTGCCGTTGGGGTCGGTAACTGTTGTGGGAAGAATAACGGGATTTGTGTCTTCGGGAGCAGCTGTTGTCTCGTCATCGGGAGCAGCTGTTGTTGTGTCGCCGTCAGGAGCAGCTGTTGTGCTGTCGCCATCGGGAGCAGCTGTTGTGCTGTCGCCGTCGGGAGCAACGGTTGTGCTGTCACCACCGGGAGCAGCGGTTGTGTCGTCGGGTGTTTCGACGGGCTCGCAGCCTACTACAAACATAGTAGCAAGAAGCGAAAGAACAAGTGCGAGAGCAAGAATTTTCTTTTTCATAATGTTCTCCTTTGTGTGTTTGATTTCATAATATTCGAAATCTTAATTTGAATACTATAAACTTATTATAGCATACGCATATCGTGTTGTCAACATCTTTTTTGACAAAAATCCAATAGTTTAACGCAAAACTATCTTTGTGTTCTATGTAATAATTTACAAAAGAACTTGAAGTCTTTCTTTGTGATAGTTGCATTATGCCATGAATTATAATCAAAAATTATTCTTAGCTGTTCCAGGAGCTCAGATACTCGTCAATGCAAGCTTGAATGGCAAGCATATCGCTCTTGCTTTGGAGGATATCAATGTAATTGGTTGTGGCACTCTCATAAGTATAGTGGCGGGCAGCATATGCTTCAAGATCCATAACGGTAGAGCAGAAAGAGGTGTCAGTTCCGACAGCACTCTCGCCTGTTATTGCGCACAAACACATCTGCGCCGCAATGTAGCCTGAGAGAGGATTTGGATGGTATCCGTCGGAGCTTGATTGATTTACAATAAAGCTGTTTTTGTTGTACTCGCATACAGCACCATCAAGCACTCTCTCTCCCCTCCAAATATCATATACAAGTGCACCCCACGGAATGATGGTTACGCCGTCAGCCCTGAGGGTCGGGCAGGCGTCTGTAATATTGTTGTGGTTACAGCTCATTGTGTAGTTGTGAATCAGGTAGAAAAACTTAACATTCGGATGAGTAAACCTGATTTTGATGTTTTCGAGGTCTGAGATAAAGTTTTTGTTATTGCGACCTGCTTCAGAGATGAACACATATTCATAAGAGGAAAGATCGTATTCCCCAAGCAGATCGATTCCGGCAGTCGAGCGACCTTCCTCGTCCCCGGCAGGTGTGAAATTTGCCAGAATGCGACCACCCCAGGTGGCATCTGTTACAGAGAGACCGAGGGCACGCTCACGGCAAAGAGCGTAAAATAAACCTCTGTCATCCTCTCTCTGGTTGCCGTTGAGCACGCATCCACCGTAGAAAATGAACGAATTACCGATAAATATTGCCTTTTTTCCATTAAAAGAATCTTTCATTTTTAGCTCCTCGCTTTCGTGTATTGGCTTTTTAATTATAGCATTCAGAAATATTCTTGTCAAGATATTGCCAATCTAAAAAAAGTATGATACAATATTTCTGTAAGTCAATTTACTGAAAGAAAGGTCAGAAATATGAGCAACGAAGTTATAAAAGCAATAGTCGAGCGCAGAAGCGTAAAAAAATATTCTTCCCGTCAGGTAAGCCGAGAGCTTGTTGAGGAAATACTGAAGGCGGGCAGCTTTGCCGCAAACGGCAAAGCGTGGCAGTCCCCTCTGATGATTGCTGTAAGCGATCCATCTACAAGGGAGATGCTTCGCAGACTCAATGCAAACGTACTTGGAAACGCAGACGCAGATCCGTTTTACGGAGCACCTACGGTTGTTGTTGTCCTTGCCGACAGCGAGAGATTTACTTATGTTGAGGATGGTAGCCTTGTTATAGGAAATATGATGCTTGCCGCTCATAGCCTTGGAGTAGACTCCTGTTGGATTCACAGGGCGAGAGAAATGTTCGAGAGCGAAGAGGGACGTGAGTGGTTGCGCTCCCTTGGTATAGAGGATAAATATGTGGGAATAGGCAACTGCATACTTGGCTATCGTACAGAGGACACCCGACCAATTGCAAAGCCAAGAAAAGACGATTATTACCGTTTTATATGATCAAAAGCAAAAGGCACGGACAGCTGTCCGTGCCTTTTGCTTTATATAAAAATGAGAGTTCCGACATCATAGAGCTTATCCTTTGACAGCGAGATGGGGCGAGTGCCGTGTATTTTGCAAAACGCTGATATATCATCGAACTGTGGATGTGCTTCAATATCGCCAACGAAATACAGAGCATCCCCACACGCACCACAACAGCCGCCAATAAAGCCGTAGTCATATCCGGGTAGGTCGATAAAGCCGGGGCAAATAAGCAGATGCTCAATGCCGTTTTCTTCGGCTGCCCTTGCAATCGAGAAATCGGATGTTATAAGAGCACCATCGTGCAAAACAGCCGTCGAACATTTGGCATACCCTTGGTTAACATTTACGATGCGCCACCCCTCGTTCAAGGCGCACTCAAGAATTGCTCTGTCAGTTGAAGCCTCTCTGCAAAACAGATACTCTCCGGAGAGAAAAGCACAAAAGGAACAATCAAGAGGATAGCTGTCAACTGCCTTTGAGTCCGAAAGGCGAAGTGTGCGATCGGATAAACGGCAGATTTCGTCGATGGTTTCCTTTTCTGCCTCGTAATAATCAGCGCGAGCAATTATGTGCTTGGGAGTGACAAAGAGCAGAAGATCGGGGTGAGAGCTGATTGGAAGAGGAAGCGAGAAGTCAGGCTCAAGCAGGAACACCCTGTCAGCGATTTCTCTCAGAGAAGAGAGAGAGGACGGGGGCGTTCTTTTGTCACAGATACAAATCATAACAATCTCCAAAAAACGAAAAACAGCCCGTAGGCTGTTTTTCAAATTTGTAATCAGGCGTTTTCAGCCTTCTTCATAGTGCGCAGACAACGCGCACACATGCTTACGGTCTTAACGGTTCCGTCAACCGAAACCTTTACCTTGCGGATGTTGGGCTTCCAAGCTCTGTTGGTCTTACGGTTAGAGTGTGATACTGCATTACCGAATACAACGCCTTTTCCACATACACTGCATTTTGCCATTTCAGACACCTCCTTAGGACATATAAAGCCAAATATACATACAACAACGGTTATTATAGCACAAAACAAGAAAAAATGCAAGACCTTTTGAGATATTTTTTGCAAAAAAGCAAAATTATTTTTGCGAAAGCTCAATGATGGTAAACTCGGTTTTTTCTCCTATGAAAAACTTTGAATAGATTACATTCGGCTTGATATTTCTACGTGCAGAATCAAGCGTGATTACCGACGAGATAAGCTCTTCGTCCGATAAGTCAAGCGTTCCCGTGATAGCAAACGCAGATGAACTCTTACCCTCAAAAACAGAGACAAGCTTTTCGTACAGACACGCACCGCATACTCTTGAAACACATAGTGATGTGCTCATAGCTGACGAAACGATGCTTTCCGTTTCTATATCAAGAGATACACCGTCTCCATTAAACTTGGGGAAGGGGACGGATATATTGCGGTAGACAGGATAGTCAAGCCTTATGAGAGATTTTGCTCTAAGCGATACGCTGCCTTCTGCGGCGTTTACCGTAATTACATCGGCTTGTGCTGCGATGGGCGAGGAAACGGAGACACCTCTGCTTGTTGCTATCGAATACAGCTCGCCAAGTTCATCACGTGGAGCAAAGATAATAACGGATGGTGCAAAATTTTTCCACACAACATCTGCAACTGTGGGTGAGTGAGGCAAGAGCCTTGTGTCAATCAAAGCTCCGCTTAACGTGTCCATCAAGTCACGAACAAGTCCTTTTTGTGTGCATTTGATTACCTTGCGTGTCGGATGCTTTTCAAGATACTCACGGCAAACAGGCAACGCCTTTCTGAAAAAGTCGTCGGCACTCTCATCAGCAGATGGACAGAGAAGAACGCCATAACCGAATGAATCACTGCCCGAAAGCTTATTGCCTGCTGATATGGTGAGATAATAATCACCGATATCAATCACGTCCTCGCCACCATCGTAAATGTCGGGAAATACAGGTTCGCTTTTTAAACTGATAAAAAGTCCCGTGTCGGCATATAAAGCCCGACCTGTTGCGGCGAATTCAGCAAGAGTTGTGAAGAGAGGCGATACTTTATCGTTTCCACTTTCGTATATATAACGCCTTATCATATTTCTGAAAAGCTCTTGAAAATCAGCGTCATCGCACACAACCTCTCCAATGGTAATGGATGCAACACCGTCAGAGGCGTAGGTGTTATGCGCAGCTGAAAGAAAATACAATTCTGCAACAGACGGATCTCGTCTGTATTCCCTGAAAAAATACTGCAAAAGATGCAGTCTGGACTTGTCAATGGGAAGCTCCAAGTCCTTCCAGACAAGCTCAAGATACTCCTGCTTTGCATCTCTGAAGCCTGTGACAATACCACTCTTGCGTTTTGGTGCTTGTGGTGGTTCTGCGAGAGGCTCTGCTGCAACATCGCTCTGTTGTGTGGAGGGTGTTGCGGTTATAGACGAGGACTGTACAGGCTCTTGGGAGATATCACTGCTGACAGCTTCTGTGTCAGACGGAGTGACGCCTGACAAAACTGCCTGCATTTGTGTTGCGAGCCTCTCTCTTGAGGGTCGCTCGTCCGTTCTTTTTAAATTATCAATTGTAAGTTCAGTATGCATTTTTTATTCCTTTAACAAACCGTGGCAAATATTGCCCTCTCGGTGCGTCAGCCTGACGCACAATTTCTGCCCGTGAAGGCTTTCGTCAGACGCAACCGCAACCTCAAGAAACGAGTCCGTGTGTCCGTACGCAAAACCATCCGAATAAGTTTCAAACAGAACCTCTCTCTCGCTCTGCCTCTCGATCTCACGGTCTATGACACGCCCGCTTATCTCTCTTTGGAGACGTGACATTTCCGATGCCCTCTGTCGACGTACTGCAATGTCCACTTTCTGTGGCATAGTTGCCGCAGGCGTGCCTGCTCGCTCGGAATACGGGAAGATGTGCGCATCAAGAAACTCTGCTTGTCTCAAAAAGTCCATCGTAAGCTCGTGGTCTTCTTCGCTTTCACCGGGAAAGCCCGTGATGACATCGGTGGTAAGCAGACAGTCGGGAAAGGTACTTTTTATGCGTCTTATTGCATCAAGTGCCATATCCCTGTTGTATTTTCGCTTCATCAGTGCGAGAATACCAGAAGAACCACTTTGAAGTGAGATGTGAAAATGATGACAAAGCGATTTAAGGGAAGAAATACTCTCAAGAAAATCAGGCTTGAAAAGCGTTGGCTCAAGTGATCCAAGCCTTATTTTGCAATCGCCGACAATTCCGTCAGCGTCAAAGAGTAACTCTTTAAGCGTGTATCCGTCAAGATCCTTGCCGTATGACGCCGTCTCGATGCCTGTAAGCACAATCTCACGGCAACCTGCCGCAACAAATGAGCTGATCTCTGCCAGAACATCCTCGGGGACTTTTGATCTAACCTTGCCCCTTGCGCCGGGAATGGCACAATAGGTACATTTGTTTTCACATCCATCCTCGATTTTGATATAAACCCTTGTGCGAGGAAAACCACAAAGACTCATATGCTCAAATGCGACGTCCTCGATATCCGGCATAAAAATTTCAACCGCATTTGTTGCAGATGAGGAGAAATAGGTGTCGATCATATCGACAATTCTGAGCTTTTCGGCGTTACCGCACACACCCATAACACCATCGATCTCTGCAAGAGAGAGGGCGGAGTATTCGGTTGTGCAACCTGTAACGAAAACGGCAGCACCGTTTTTGGCAAGTCGCCTTATCATCTGACGAGATTTTCTGTCAGCTTCAGCCGTGACAGTGCAGGTGTTGACAACGTAAGCGTTGCAAGCCTCTTCCCACGGAAGAACAACAAAACCACGAGATTGCAGCTCTTCAGCTATGGCCTCGCTTTCATATTGATTTACCTTACACCCAAGAGTTAGGATGCCTATGCTTGCTTTGCTCATTTGTATAACTCCATTTTATTTAATTATATTGTACCATTTGTTTGTCAAAAAGTAAATAAGCAAATTGATATTTTTTAAAAATCAAAGAAAAATTTAATTAAGTCAAGTACAAATATCGCAATTTGTTTATTTTACATCTTGAAAAAGAGATAAAATAATAGTATAATATATTTGATTGAAATATATCACATACAGCAAAGTACAAGGAGATAAGAAAATGAGCACACTGCATATTGTTGACCATCCCCTCATTCAGCATAAGCTCTCTATTATGAGAAACAAAAGAACAGGCTCTAAGGACTTCCGTGAGTTGCTTGATGAGATAGCAATGCTTATGGGATATGAGCTTACCCGTGATCTTCCTCTTGAGGATGTAACCATCGAAACACCGATTTGCAAGATGAATGCAAAAATGATTTCGGGCAAAAAGCTCGCAATAGTCCCCATCCTTCGTGCAGGACTTGGTATGGTGGACGGACTTCGCCGTCTCGTTCCCGTTGCAAAGGTTGGACATATCGGACTCTACCGTGATCCCGAAACCCATCTCCCCGTTGAATATTACTGTAAGCTTCCACCCGATATCGAGGATAGAATAGTGATCCTTGTTGACCCGATGCTTGCAACAGGCGGCTCTGCTTGTGATGCTCTTGATATGCTCAAGAGACACGGCTGTAAGAATATTCGATTTATGGCACTTGTTGCTGCTCCTGAGGGAGTAGAAAAGGTTCAGAGCGCACATCCCGATGTTGATATATTTGTTGCGGCACTTGATGAGAAGCTCAACGATCACGCATACATCGTACCGGGCCTTGGTGATGCAGGCGATAGAATCTTCGGTACAAAATAAATAGATTCAAAGATTCAAAAACAAGATTCAAAAATTAAATGGATCATAGGGGCTGTTCGCTTCTGCGACACAGTCCCTATTTGTAGGTTATGAGAATACTTAAAATAGAAAAAAATGATGCGGGACAGAGACTTGATAAGTTTCTTACTAAGGCTGTCAAGGGGCTGCCTAAATCGCTGATGTATAAATTTATCCGAACTAAAAAGATTAAGCTCAATCGTACGAGAACAGAGCCCGACGTGATGCTCAAGGAAGGTGACGAGCTTGAGCTTTTTATTCGTGACGAATTTTTTGATTCTCCCGAAAGTGACAGAAGCGCAATCACGAGAATTGAACCTCAAATCGAAATCGTCTATGAGGACGAGAATATCATTCTTTTGAACAAACGCCCGGGTGTGCTTGTCCACGAGGATGATGAGGGTCGGGATAATACACTTGTTATGCACCTTCAGGCGTATTTGTATCGCAAGGGAGAGTATGACCCCTCCTCAGAGCTTTCGTTTGCTCCTGCTCTTTGTAACCGAATAGACAGAAACACAGGGGGAATAGTAATTGCAGCAAAGAATGCCGCAGCGCTCCGTGATATGAACGAGCGTATTCGCACAGGACAGACAAACAAAATCTATATTTGCGCCGTCCACGGAAGAATGCCAAAAAAACAGGACACCCTCACAGCCTTTCTTCGCAAGGACGAGAGCAGAAATACCGTTGACGTGTCCCAAAGCAGAAAACCCGGATATAAGGAGATAATCACGGGCTATCGTGTGCTTGCCGAAAAAGGTGGAGACAGCTTGCTTGAGGTTACGCTTTACACAGGCAGAACACATCAAATAAGAGCGCATATGGCGTTTATCGGCCATTCACTTCTGGGTGATGGCAAATACGGAGTTAACAGAGACGACAAGAGAAGAGGGTACAAGTATCAGGCTCTCTATTCATATAAACTCATATGTAATTTCACAAAGACGGGTGATGTTCTTGACTACCTGTGCGGCAGGGAATTTTCAATTCCCCAAAGCGATGTCTGGTTTTGCCGTGATTTCGAGGGAGGTAGACGATGATGAGATCTGCATTTACAAATGCTTTGAGCACGCTCATCCATCCCAAAAGGGCGTATGCGCGCTTTCTTTATATCACGCTATCAGGACTTCTCACAGGTGTATGCGTAGTTTTTCCATCGACATTTACGGCAATAATCGAATGGCTTGCATTCATTCCCGCTGCGCTTGCATTTTTTAGTGCCTGCGAGCACAAAAACAAGCTGTCCGTTGGCTTCTTTTACGGCTTCTGGCTTGTTTTTACTCAGAACCTCGTTGCTTATCATTGGTTTTTCAGCTTCCACTCGGTTCTTATGATCTCAGGACTCGATGAGGTCGGAGCTACCATAGTTTCAATACTTGCCTGGGTAGGGCTGCCACTCATCGCAGCTGTCGGTGGTGGAGTATTCGGTTTGCTTTTCTTCCTGTTTGCAAGGATGGAAACAGTCAAAAAGAATCCCTCACTTCTGGTTGTCGTCGCCGCTTCGGGATATGCAATTCTTGAATGGGGACGCACGCTGTTTTGGTTTGGAGTTCCGTGGTCAAGGCTCTCGCTTGGTCAGCTGACAGATGGTCTGCCATATACATTACTTACAAATTCTGTTTTTGGTGCTTATTTTGTGACGTTTCTGATAGTTCTCGTTTCGTTTCTTTTGGCACAAGCAATTTATCTCGGAAAGATAAGAGCAAGATCAATAATAGCACTTGCAGTTGTTGCGGCAAATCTCGGATGTGGACTTATTATTGCTAATGCGAAGACGGAGGCAAGAGCAAGCATCAAGGTTGCCGCTATTCAGGGTAATATTTCGTCACTTGAAAAGTGGACGGGCGACAACGGAGAGAGCATACTTGACAGGTATTGCAGACTCACAGAAGAGGCGGCAGAGGCAGGCGCAACTCTTATTGCCTGGCCCGAAACTGCTGTTCCATATGTTGTTCTTGATGATAGCCTGACTTTCCAAAGACTATCCGAGATTTGCAAGAAATGGAATGTAACTCTGCTGTTCGGTTGCTTTGCAAAAAATGAAAACGATCAGAATCTGAGCGTTCTGCGTACGATGTATCCTAATGGAACGGTAAGTGAGACATTTTACGCAAAGAGACACCTTGTTCCGTTTGGAGAATATGTTCCTATGCGGGATCTTGTTATGGCAGTTTTGCCGATGCTTTCAGAGATAAATATGCTCGCTAACGATCTTGCACCCGGCTACGACAGTGAGCTTATGGACGTTTTTGTTGATGGCGAGACAATTCAGGTCGGTGGGATAATCTGCTTTGACTCTGCTTTTGAGGAGCTCTCGCACGATGCCGTCTTTGACGGAGCAGATATTATTTGTATTTCAACAAACGATTCCTGGTTCTTTGACTCAAAGGCACTTGATATGCACTTTGCACAGGGAAGATTGCGTGCAATTGAAACCGGTGTTCCCGTGATTTGCGCAGCAAACACAGGCATATCTGCGATTATATCCAAACACGGCGAGGCTGTAAATCCCATTCCACCTCAAACGGATGGATTTTCGATTGATATGATCGACATTTCTGACAGCAAGGCTCTATCTTGCTACACATCGAATATATTTGTATATCTGTGTATTGCCTTTGTTTGTGCAGTTGCGTCAGCAGAGCTTGCAGTCCGTGTTTATGATAACAGGAAAAAGAAAAGCAACAAAAGCTGATAATCTATATTATTAAATTTTTACGAAAGGAGAAGGTCGCGCCGTGGCGTCAACTACAAAACTTATAAAAAAACAACTTATGCGGATAATGCCGACCTTCGAAAATAGGTCGCTTTCAGATCTCAGAGAGGCTCAGAATCTCATCGGAGGTCTTATGCGCAATATTTACGGAAGAAAGACAAGAATAGAAAACAAGAGCTTTGGCGGCTTTGATTGTTGTTGGATTCACCCCGACAACAGAATAAGCGACAATGTGGTTCTCTATATTCACGGCGGTGGCTTTACTTGTGGCGATCTTGAATACGCCAAGGGCTTTGGCTCAACACTTGCAAATAAGCTTTCTATGCGTGTGTTCTGCGTTGCATACAGACTTGCACCTGAAGCACCATTTCCTGCGGCCCTCAATGACTGCCTTGCGGCGTATAATTTTCTCATAGAATGTGGCATTTCTCAGGGCAATATCATCCTTTGTGGCGAGAGCGCAGGCGGCGGGCTTTGCTATTCGCTCTGCTTGCGCCTTAAAAAAGAAGGAATGCCGATGCCTGCGGGAATTATTGCAATTTCACCCTGGCTCGACCTTACTATGTCATCCGAAAGCTGTAGAAAAAACAGAGAAACCGATGTCGCATTGAGCCTGACACAGCTTCAAAGCTTTGCTATTCATTATGCTCCCGACGAGGAGAAGAGAACTGATGGAGAGGTGTCTCCACTCTTTGCCGATGTTGAGGGTATGCCACCATCACTTATATTTGTCGGAAGTGGCGAGCTTTTGTATGATGAAGCTGTCAAGATGGAGAAAAAGCTTGAACAGGCAGGGAGCCGAGCTAAGCTTATCGTCGGCGAGAATATGTGGCACGCCTATACGATATACAGCTTAAAAGAACACAAAAACGATTTTAGCGAAATGCAGAGCTTTATATCGAGTGTGGTAAAGTCAAACCACGCACCACGTTGGATGAAGCTTGATAATGCAGCAAAAATATATCCCGCGGCAAAGCGCAGGAATTGGAACAACACCTTTAGGCTCTCGGCAAGCTTGTATGAAGACATTGATGTTGATGTTATGAGACTTGCACTTGATACGACAGTAAGACGTTTTCCATCAATAGCCGCAAGACTTAAAAGAGGTATCTTTTGGTACTATCTCGAGGAGCTGAAACACGCACCTGCAATAGAGGAGGAGAGATATTCTCCACTTATGCATATGCCTATCGAAGATATCAGAATTTGCGCTCTGAGAGTTATTGTTTATAACAATCGTCTGGCTGTCGAGTTTTATCACGCACTTACCGACGGCAATGGTGGTATGATATTCCTCAAGACCCTGCTTGCAGAATATGTTGAGAGAAAGTATTCGGAAAAAGTTCCTTGTGAAAACGGTATTCTTGACAGAAACGAAGAGCCAAAGGCCGAGGAAATCGTCGATAGCTTCCTTGAAAATAGCGGAAACATCGCAAAAAGTCGCTCTGAACCAAACTCGTATAGGCTTGAGGGTATACCCGAAAAGGATGGCTTTAACCACCTGACAACACTAATAATCTCATCGGACGAGCTACGCCGTGTCGCAAAAGAATATTCTGCTACCGTGACCTGCTTCCTTGCGTCTGCTATGATAGCTGCACTTGTAAAAATCCAGGACAAGCACGTTCCAAAGAGACATCAAAAGCACGTCAAGGTGCTCATTCCTGTTGACCTTAGAAGAATTTACGGAAGCAGAACGATTCGTAACTTCTCGCTCTATATCACGCCGGGTATTGACCCAAGACAGGGCGAGTGGAGCTTTGAGGAAATATGTCGCTCAATCTATTATCAGATGGGACTTGGCATAACGAAGAAGGAAATGACGGCGAGAATGACGAAAAATGTCAACAGCGAACAAACATTTATTCTCAGAATAATGCCACTTTTCATTAAGAATATTGCGATGAAGATGGTGTATAACGCCGTTGGTGAGAAAAAAGCTTGCCTTGATATCTCGAACCTTGGGGTAGTGGAGCTGCCCGATGTTATGAAAAAATATGTAAGCAGATTTGACTTTTTGATTGGCCCTTTGCCCGAAACTCCCATCAACTGCGCTGTGGTTACTTATAACGGACAGGTGAACATCAGCTTCGTTAGAAATATTCAGAAGCCCGAGCTTGAGTATGAGTTTTATAAGGTTCTGCGTAGCCTTGGCATTCACGTTAAGGTCGAGAGCAATCAAAGAGATTGACAAATTGGAGGTGACTATATATGTATTGTGTACGTTGTGGAGTTGAGCTTGCAGACACAGAAAAGAAATGCCCGCTCTGTTCAACACCCGTCTATCATCCCGAAATAGAAAGGGAAAAAGTACGCCCGAATTATCCGCACTATGTACTTGAAAAAGAAAATATGAGACCTCAGGGAGTGTTGTTTATCTTGACAATGCTCGCTATGATGCCCGTAGCACTTACTCTGTTTTGCGATATTTACCTTGGAGGTGGCGTGACTTGGGCGGGCTATCCCGTTGGTGGAATAATACTGTTTTATACCGTAGTAATTCTTCCGATGTGGTTCTCGCGCCCGAATCCCGTTATCTTTGTCCCCGTTGATTTTGCAGTACTTGCGCTGTATTTGCTTTATATCAATTTCGCGACCGGTGGCAATTGGTATCTCACATTCGCGCTCCCCGTTCTTGTGTTTGCAGCTCTTTGCACAAGTGCAGTCGTAACCCTGCTCAGATATACAAGAAGAGGAAGACTGTATCTGTATGGATCAATCTTTATTGCTTGTGGGGTTTACTGTATGCTTATCGAGTTTTTCTTGAATCTTACTCTTGGGAAACCACTTTTTGATTTCCTCTGGTCACCATATCCACTCATAGCCTGCCTTCTTTCAGGTATCGCGCTTATAATCGTGGCAATATCAAGACCGCTCAGAGAATCGCTCAAAAAGAGATTTTTCATCTAAGAAAAATAAAAGAGTGTATGCAAATGCATACACTCTTTTTGTTAATTAATTAAGATCAGTCGCCAACATAGGGGAGAAGAGCTGCATGACGAGCACGCTTAATAGCGTTCTGGAGCTCACGCTGATGCTTAGCACATGTGCCGGAAACACGGCGGGGAAGGATCTTACCACGCTCGCTGATGAACTTGCGAAGACGGGAAGCGTCCTTGTAATCAATGTAGCTGATCTTTTCCTCGCAGAAAACGCAAACCTTTCTGCGACGGCGGTTAGGGTTAACAGGACGAGCTGCACGAGGTGCGCGCTCTCTTTCGGGCTGTCTATCCATAATAATTTACTCCTTGTTTTTTTAAAAAGAATTGATTAGAAAGGAAGATCGTCATCATTCTTGATGACATCGAAACTTTCTGCTGCGCCGGGCGTAGCATAAGGCTCGGCAGAGTAGGGTGTATCAGAAGCACCGTCGCGACCGGTACCATCTGCACGGGAATCAACGAACATTGCTTCGTCTACAACAACCTCGGTGACGTAGCGATTCTGTCCTTGCTGGTCAGTCCACTTTCTTGTCTGAATCGAACCGGTAACACAAAGGGAAGAGCCCTTCTTGAAGTAACGAGAGATAAATTCAGCTCTCTGACGCCAAGCAACACAGTTGATGAAGTCAGCGGAAGACTGAGCAGCTCCGCCTTCGGTGGTGGAACGATAGGGACGGTTAACGGCAAGAGTGAATGATACGACGGAATTTCCGGAAGGTGTTGTCTTGAGTTCAGGGTTACTTGTGAGACGACCACAAAGTACAACCTTGTTAAGATTCAAGTTAGCCATTTTTTACTCCTGCTTAAGAATTGGATTTGAGATTACTCAGCGTCTGTAGCTTCTACAGCTTCAGCGGGTGCAGACTCTTCAGCAACAGTCTCTTCAACAGCAGGTGCAGCAGCCTCAGCAGCCTTGTCAGCAGCACGGCGAGCAACCTTAGCAGCCTGAGCCTCGTCAAGCTTAACGATGAGAGAACGCATTACAGACTCGTCAATGTTAAGAAGTCTTTCAAGCTCTGCAGGGAATTCGGGGTTAGCGCGGAAAGTAACGATGGTGTAATAACCCTCGTTCTTGTCATTGATGGGGTACTCGAAGCGACGCTTGCCCCACTCTGTGACATCGATGATTTCGCCGTAATTTTCGACGAGGCCTACAAACTTGTTTACAGTCTCCTCAGCTGTCGCAAGCTCAGAAACAAACAAGCACTCATAGGCAGTTTTGATCTTGTTATCCATATTTTACCTCCTTATGGACGTCAGGCCACAGGTTCTTCCTGTAGCAAGGAGACGGGATTGTGAAATTTTCCCGTACCGAATCAGTATTATATCACATTTATCAACACTTGTCAATACCCTTTTTGCGATTTTTGATATAATTTAGCATATTTCGTAAGCTTTATTATTATATATGGAAGAAAATCTGAGATCGATACAAAAACGGGTCGGTTGGAACAAACTGCTTCCTTATTAATAATAAAGCGCCTTGAATCGATATTTTTGTCGGTGCCGGCAAAAACTATTGATTGTTTCGGAATAAAGTGGTATAATGTTTAGAGAAAAATTCCTATAAGGAAAACGAGAGGTAGAATATGAGTTATACAAAATGGGTTTGTGGCTGGGGTACAGCTATCAGCACAACATTACAGTCGATTTCAAACCATATAGAAGACATAACATTCAGATATGTCATCTATCCAACAATGCCGGCGTCAGCTCTCAGACTACATTTTTCAAATCTTTACGGAACCGAAAAAATCAGCGTGGACAAAATATTTGTCGCTCGTCGGCTTCGTGGTAAAGAAGCAGTGCCCGGAAGTGCCACCGAGGTTCTATTTGGAGGAAAGAGTGGCTTTACGCTTGCACCCGGCGAGGAGTGCGTGAGCGATGCAACGGATTTTGAAGTAAAGCCTGCCGAGGAATATTTCGTCAGCTTATATATAAAGGAAAGAACAGAGCTGCGATGTGGTCATTCAAACGGCGGACATTATATTACAAAGTATTATTCCGATGGCGACTATGCCGCAAGTGATGATATCCCGTGGGTATCCGTAGGCGAGGGGGGACCGTATGTTTTTCTTCACTCTATCGATTATCTCACCCGTGAAGATTGCTCGGCAATTGTCGCATACGGCGACTCGATAACTGCACAGCCCTGGCCGGATTGCTTCGCAAGAAGACTTGTCGAGATGGGCATTGATAACAGAGCCATCATAAGACGTGGAATAGGTGGTAACCGTGTTCTTCGTGAATATAAGCATAGAATTAAAAAGCATTGGGGCGTTGCAGGCATTAAACGATTCGAACATACCCTTGATACATCCGTGGGAGCTGAGGCTGTTATTGTTCTACACGGCATAAACGACATTATCCATCCGGGCGTTGCAAATCCGATATGCCCGATGAGCGAGCTGCCAACTGCCGAGGAATTGATAGAGGGATACAAAACTTATGTCGAAATAGCACATCGACTCGGATTTAAGATTTATTTCGGTACGCTTCTTCCGTGCCCCCGTTGCCTCAATGACGGCGGCTATCGTGAAGAGCTGCGCTGTGCCGCAAATGAATGGATTCGTACGTCGGGCGAGCACGATGGCATCATAGACTTTGAAAGAGCAGTACAGGATGAAAACGAGCCCAAGAACCTTGCCCGTGAATATGATAGTGGCGACCATCTCCATCCGTCACTTGCGGGAGCAAGAAAAATGGCGTACACGGTTCCTGTGGAAATTTTTGTTGATTGAGCGAATAAGAGCTAATAAGCATAAGCAACCTCTGTAAGACCGGTGTTGCTCTTTTAGCAAAAGAGTCATTGTTAAAACCCCACAAAAAGAGAGGAGAAAAAGAGGTAATAAACCGACAAGTCCGACAAATAAAGAAAAAAGGACAAAAAAGTTGAAAAAAGGTATTGACAAAATTAAGGGAAAGTAGTATAATAACAAAGCTGTCGCG
>JAZPXL010000012.1:0-14556 GCA_045543615.1 Eubacteriales bacterium | reverse complement strand
CATAATAATTATATAATTAAATTTATCATTTGTCAAGAGCTGTGAGCGAGGCTTTCTGTTGTCTATCATTTTAATAAAATCACAAAGGCATTTCCCCGAAATGCCTTTGTTTCCACAATTATTCATTATTCATTATTCATTTTTCATCATTCATTAAAAGCACCAAAGCCGTTTCTTCCGAAACGGCTTTGTTCCTTTCCATTTGCGCCGCAAGGCGCAACATCATCAAGGCGAAGCCTTGTATATAATCACGCCGAAAGGCGTGTATGTAATCAATGCGTAGCATTGTATGGCATCCGCAGCTTGCCTGCGGTATGGAATCACGGCAAAGCCGTGTATGTCATCAAGGCGAAGCCTTGTATATCATCACACCGAAGGTGTGTATATCATCAATCCCGAAGGGATTGCATATCTTCAGCCCGAAAGGGCTGTATATCATCAAGGCGCAAGCCTTGCATCATTTGCGCCGCAGGTGCAACATCATTGGGCGCAAGCCCACATCATTTGCGCCGCAAGGCGCAACATCATTGGGCGTAAGCCCACATCATTTGCGCCGTCAGGCGCAACATCATATCGGCAGTGGGTTGCCTTCCTTATCGAAGAGTGGGAGCTTTTCGAGGTAGATTATGTCATCTCTCTTTGTTGCCGCACCCTCTGCAAGCACAGCTGCCTTACCGCAGATAATTCCTCCTGCCTGTGTAACGAGGTTTTCTACTGCTGCAAGTGACTCGCCCGTTGAGATTACATCGTCAACTATAAGTACCCTCTTGCCACGCATACGCTCTGCATCGGCTACGTCAAGATAGAGCTTCTGGTCGGCGGCTGTTGTTATCGACTTTACGCTTGCCTCAAACACGCCCGTCATATAGAGCTTTGGTGCTTTTCTTGCTATCATATAATACTGATTTCCTGCAAGTCTTGCCATTTCGTGTGCAAGCGGGATGCCCTTTGCCTCGGCTGTGATGATATAATCATACTCCGGAACAATTGCGAGAAGTCTTTCTGCTATTGCCGTTGTAAGCTCGGGGTCACCGAAAATTACAAACGCTCCTATCTGAAGCTCATCGCTTATGGGGCATAGTGGAAGGTCACGGTCAAGTCCTGCAATATTCATTCTGTATGCTTTCATTATCTTTTCCTCTTATTTTGTATTTTTTCTTTTAATAAGTCGGTGTATCAAGTCGCCAAGCGTTGCCCTGTTTAACAAACGTCAGCGTCACCTTGTGCTCACCGTTTACCTGTTCTCCCGCCTCATAGTCGATATAGCGTCCGTTTGCCATAATCTCGACGTTTACAAGCGTTTCGCTTGACGGCATTACGATCTTCATTGTTGAATAATCATACTCCGTCTGCGTCTCAAAGAACGGCTCGCTCTTGTTCGATTTCATAAGGAACAAGCTGCCCTCCTTGCTGCTCTCGATATACCTTGCATATATTATCTCACTTCCTGCAGCAACGCCGTCGAAAATGACAGAATATATTCCACCATATCCCATATCGCCCTCTTTATAATCCTTGCCGAAGAGATATTCTCTCGAATATACGCTCTCTGCAAGCTCTTTTATCTGATCGAGCGACTTATATTTGCAATCAAATCGGACATAATCGTAGTTCTGTGGGTCATCGTCTGAGTATATAAACTCGCTCTCGCTCTCGGTGTAGTCGCTTGCGTAGTAATAATACTCGCCCTTTGAGTAGACCTCACTCTCGCCATCACGCTTACCGTCCCTCTCAACGAAGACGTATTCTTTCGTTTCATTATCAAAATACTTGACAACAACTCCGTCTTCAAGCTCTATTATCCAATAATAGACCTTGTGCTCCTCGTCGTAGGTTGCGTTTTCCTCTGTATAGCTGCTGTCTCTGTCATAGACATCAAGCCCCTCACCGAAGAAAATGTCATTGACCTCCCGGGACGCCTCTATAAGTGAAACAAACTCATCCTTTACCGTCTCAAGCTCGGGTGGATTTGACGAGCAGGAGGGACAGGCTGTTATCAGCACAAATAAAAGCAGTACGGCTGTGCAAAACCTCTTTAGCTTGTTCTTCATCTTTCTTTCTCTGTGTTTCTTTATTTTCGGTAAGGAAAATTAAGCTTCCTCACCATCATTTTCTTCTGCCTCACCGTCGTCATCGTCAGCCGTTCTCTCAACTGTGGTAAAGCCTGCGCAGCTCTGTCCCTCGGAGAGTCTCATCACGATAACGCCCGATGCTGTTCTTGAATAAACGGGGATGTTTTCGGCTGCTGTACGGATAATTGTGCCACTGTCGGTGATGATCATAATATCATCATTCTCTCCGACAACGGCTATTCCCGCAAGCTTGCCTGTCTTTTCGGTGATATTGTGGCAGGTAACGCCAAGTCCGCCACGGCCCTTCATAAGTCTGAAGTTGTCAAAGTCAGTTCTCTTACCGTAGCCACCCTCAGTTATCGTAAGCAGGTGCTTGCTCTCGTCGACAGCGACAGCACCAACAACTCTGTCGTCCCCTCTGAGTCTGATGCCTATAACGCCACGGGCAGTTCTGCCCATCGTTCTCGCACCTCTCTCAGTAAAGCGAACTGCGCTGCCCTCGCTTGATGCGATGATAATATCCTCCTCGCCCTCTGTGAGAAGCACGCCGACAAGCTCGTCGCCCTCGTCAAGTCCGATAGCGATCTTACCACCCTTACGCTGATATTCATACTCGGAAAGTGCAGTTCTCTTGATGATACCTCTCTTTGTTACCATTGTAAGATATCTGCTCTCTGCGTTGTCAAAATTATTGACCTCGATAACTGCCGTTATCTTCTCGCCGGGTGCAAGCTCAAGGATGTTGACGATATTCGTTCCCTTTGCAGTTCTGCCTGCCTCAGGTATCATATACGCCTTGCGCATAAATACCTTGCCGTTTGTTGTGAACATCATCAGGTGGGCGTGGCTGTGCATAACCATTACCCTCTCAATAAAGTCCTCTTCCTTGGTCGACATACCGATTATACCCTTACCACCACGCCTCTGTGCCTGATAGGTATCTGCGTGCTGGCGTTTGATATATCCACTGTGTGTGATAGTGATAACGCAATCGTGCTTTTCGATGAGGTCTTCAATCAGAATATCATCGCTTGCCTCAACTATTTCAGTTCTTCTCTCGTCTGCGTACTTGCGACGGATTTCAAGAAGCTCGTCCTTGATAACCTGTCTCATCTTCGACTCGTCACCGAGAATTGCACGAAGCTCTTCAATAAGTCTGTGAAGTCTCTCCAGCTCCTCGGTGATCTTGTCACGCTCAAGGCCTGTAAGTCTTCCAAGTGTCATATCGACAATTGCCTGTGCCTGCGCATCGGAAAGACCGAAACGCTCGCACAGCTTTGCCTTTGAGTCGGGAATGGATTTTGACTCCTTCATAAGCGCAACTATCTCGTCGATATTGTCAAGTGCGATATGATAGCCCTCAAAAATATGCGCACGCGCGATTGCCTTTTCAAGCTCAAATTCAGTTCTTCTTGTGATAACGGAGCATTGATGCGCAATATACTCATCAATAATTCTGTGAAGTGGCAGTATCTTAGGCTCGCCACCGACAAGTGCAAGCATATTTACGGCGCAGGTGTCCTCAAGCTGTGAATATTTATAGAGCTGCTTGAGTATGATCTCGCCGTTGGCATCCCTGCGATATTCGATAACAATTCGCATACCTGCTCTGCCCGACTCGTCACGAAGCTCTGTTATTCCCTCAATTCTCTTGTCCTTAACGAGATTTGCAATAGCCTCGCAAAGCAGGCTCTTGTTCACTCCATAGGGAATTTCAGTTACAATAATTCTGTGCTTTGCCTCCTCAACCTCGGCACGAGCACGAACCATAATTCTGCCCTTACCTGTGAGGTAAGCCTCCTTGATACCGTTTACGCCATAGATAATACCGGCTGTGGGAAAATCAGGGCCCTTGATGAACTCCATCAGCGCAAATGTGTCGCAGTCGGGATTGTCCATCCTGTAAATAACGGCGTCAATTACCTCACCGAGATTGTGAGGTGGGATGTTGGTTGCCATACCTACGGCGATACCAACAGAACCGTTGACAAGCAGGTTTGGTATCCTTGAGGGAAGGACGGTCGGCTCGTCACGGCGATTATCAAAGTTTTTGGTCATAACGACCACGTTTTTCTCGATGTCACGCATCATCTCATCGGCAATTCTCGCAAGTCTTGCCTCTGTATAACGGTATGCGGCAGGTGGATCTCCATCGACAGATCCAAAGTTTCCGTGTCCCTCAATAAGAGGGTAACGGAGTGAGAAATCCTGCGCCATTCTGACCATTGTGCCATATACGGCAGCGTCACCGTGTGGATGGTATCTACCAAGCACGTTACCTACTGTCGTTGCTGACTTATAAAACGGATGGTCATTTGTGAGGTGATCCTCGTACATCGCCCAAAGTATTCGTCTCTGTCCGGGCTTCATTCCGTCTCTGACATCGGGAAGCGCACGTGAGGTGATTACCGACATCGAATATTCGATAAAGCTCTTCTTAACCTCACTTGACACCTCAACGTCAACTATTGTTTGGTTTTTGAATGACAAATCTTCTGTATGTTCCACGGTTCTATACCTTCCAAAATCAGTTCTTCTTCAGTCATCGGTCTGCCTGTTTCCTTGCATTCCGGATGAAGCATTAAGTAAATATTATCGTCCAGGTCGGTTGCATCGGGAATTATGCTTCCCTCAAGTACAACCTTTGCGGCAGCTCCCGCCGCCCCACAGAGAAGCGAATACTCTCTCGTAAAGCCCTTTTCGTACCTCGCCCCGAGGTATGACGCAAGAAACGTGTCACCTGCAGCCGTAGTTGAGGCAACAAAGACCTTCATAGCGTCCCTGTATAAGACCTCTCCCTCGTCGCTTACAAGCAAAGCTCCTCGCTCTCCCATTGTGCAGAGTACCTCTGTGCCAAATGTGCTTGCAACTGCCCTTGCAGCCTCCTCGATCTCTTCTTTCGGTGCGTCGGGCGCAAGTGGCGAAAACAGTCCCGTCCTCTCGCCTATCCCCGAAAGCTCCGAAATATTCGGCTTTATCATTGTCGGGTGGGCGTTAAGTGCGTGTATCATACTCTCGCCGTCACAGTCAACAATAACGCTCTTGCCCATATTTCGTCCCCATTCGGTAAGCACTCCGTAGATATTGCTCTCAATTCCGAGAGGCACGCTTCCACAGAGGCACAAAACCTTGGCATCGGTTTCGACAAGCATCTCCGTAAGTCTTACAAGCTCGTCCGTCCGAAACACTCCTCCACGCTCGTTTATCTCAGTAACTCTTCCGAGTGCGTCAATTATCTTCGTGTTCATCCTCACACCGCATTCGCTCTCGACGGTGTAGCTCTTTATTCCCTCACGGCTGATAAATGAGTCGCAAAGTGCGCCAAATTCGCCACCTGTGAATGAATAATACTCAACATCGCATCCGATGCGTGAGAGCATAATTGCGAGATTAGCTCCCTTTGAGCCTTGCGTTGTGATACTGCGAAAAACACGGTTGAGGCTTTCGGTCTTTACCTCACCTGAGAGGTAGAGCGAGTGATCAATGCCGGGGTTTAGCGAGAGAACAGCAAATTTCTGTCCTCTCTCCATTCCAAAGTCAAAGCAAGAGTCATCAACCTCTTCTCTGTCGCTTATGTCTTTTATCTTGACGTCCTTTAGTTGCATCTTACAATAACTTAAATGTCAAGATTTGTTGCGTATTTTGCGTTTCTCTCAATAAATTCACGCCTCGGCTCGACCTTGTCTCCCATCAGAAGTGAGAATGTCTCGTCGCACTTCATAGCGTCCTCTATCGTGACACGCAAAAGTATTCTTGTGTTTGGGTCCATAGTAGTCTCCCAAAGCTGTTCTGCATCCATCTCACCAAGACCCTTGTATCTGCTGGTCTCAATGCCCTGTGTGCCGACCTCTGCAATAATTGCATCACGCTCAGCATCGGAGAATGCGTATCTCTCAAAGCCGCCCTTGCCCTTCTTTGAAATCTTGTAGAGCGGGGGCTGTGCAAGATATACGTGTCCGTCCTCAATGAGCTGTCTCATATGACGGAACAGGAATGTCAAAAGCAGAATGCGTATGTGCGAGCCGTCAACGTCGGCATCCGCCATAAGAATTATCTTGCCGTAGCGCAGCTTTGTGATGTCAAAGTCCTCGCCAATACCACATCCGAGAGCCTGAACTATCGGGATTATCGAAATACTTGAATAAACCTTATCAAGTCGGCTCTTCTCAACGTTGAGTACCTTACCTCTGAGTGGCAGAATTGCTTGGAACTTTGAGTCTCTGCCCGTCTTTGCGCTACCTCCCGCAGAGTCTCCCTCTACGAGATAGATCTCTGTAAGAGATGCATCTCTCTCCTGGCAGTCGGCAAGCTTTCCGGGAAGCGTTGAGCCTTCAAAGAAGCCCTTTCTTCTCGTCATCTCCCTTGCCTTTCTTGCAGCCTCTCTTGCTCTTGATGCCGCAAGTGCTTTCTCAATAATAGCCTTTGCAGTTGCAGGATTTTCTTCAAGATATTCAGTCAGCCTTGCTGTAACGGTGCTCTCAACAAGCGCACGAACCTCGGAGTTACCGAGCTTTGCTTTCGTCTGGCTTTCAAACTGTGCGTTTTCAAGCTTAACGCTGACAATAGCACACACGCCCTCACGGACGTCCTCGCCCGAGAGTGCCTTGTCGGACTCCTTGAGTATTCCACTCTTTCTTGCGTAATCGTTGATAACCCTCGTCAGCGCAGACTTAAAGCCCGTCTCGTGCGTACCACCCTCGATGGTGTTCATATTATTTGCAAAGGTCAGTATAGTCTCGTTATATGAGGAGTTGTACTGAAGCGCAACCTCAGCCTGGCTCGTTCCCTTTTCGCCCCTCATATAGATAACCTCGGGGTGAACGGGATCGGAATGCCTCTGACCGTTTAGAAAGCTTACAAAATTGCGAATACCACCCTCAAAGACGAGGTCATTTACAATTTTCTCTTCCTCTCTTGCGTCAATCAGCATTATGCGCACACCTGCGTTGAGGAACGCCTGCTCACGCATACGGCCGAGAAGCATATCATAGTCAAATACTGTTGTCTCAAATATTGTAGGATCGGGCTTAAATGTTACGGTAACACCGTGTTGTTTCTCACCCTCACCAACAGGGCCGTGGCAGGCAAAGGGTCTTGAAACTGCACCCTTGGTGAATTTTTCTGAATATTTGATACCGTCAACGACATCAACAACCTCAAGCCACTCAGACAGAGCGTTAACAACCGATGCACCAACACCGTGAAGTCCACCTGCGATCTTGTAGCCGTCACCACCGAATTTGCCACCTGCGTGGAGAATGGTATAGACAACCTCAAGAGTGGGAATGCCTTGAGTCGGGTGAATACCTGCAGGAATACCTCTTCCGTTGTCCTCAACAGTGATGCTGTTGTCAGGGTTGACGGTAACAATGATGAGGTCACAATGTCCTGCAAGAGCCTCGTCAATGGAGTTGTCAACAATCTCGTTTACGAGATGGTGCAAGCCTCTGGACGAGGTAGTTCCGATATACATACCGGGCCTCTTACGAACAGCCTCAAGTCCCTCAAGAACTTGAATTTGGCTTTCTGTGTAGGCGGCATCAACAACGGTGGAAAGCTCGCTACCCTCAGGGTCAAGCTCAATAAGCTCAGCCTCTGGAATAACCTCCTCCTCATCGTCGGGTATGTCTACCATCGACTCTTCGTTTTCAATCGTCTTCTTTTCGTCAATCATTTTTTTGTCCTTTCGGATTTAATCCAAATTGTATACCATTATATCAAGGCGAAGCCTTGCATTTTAAAAATGATGCATCGCCTTACGGCGATATGATGTTTTTCGCTTCGCTCAAAATGATGTTGCTCCCGTTGGTCGCAATGATGCGATGTTTGCCATAAAATGTGGCGAAGCCACGCATCATTAGGCGAAGCCGTCATCATTGGCGTAGCCAACATCATTTGCCGCAGGCAAACATCATTTGCGCCGCAGGCGCAAGCCGTGTATATCACTCCGTTCTTCCCACAAGTGAGCTTGACGAGAGCAGGGAGAAGCAGATCTTGGTCTTATATCTCCGTCTCTGTCCCATTCGTCCGCCATCCGTCTGCACTCTGTACAGTATAAACGATTTGGGAAGATCCTCGCCTGCGCTCTCCGTCTCGCCCCGCCTCTCAGCCGTGGCAAGATATTTCTTTGTTATCGCAGAGGATGCTGTGGTATTGTCGATATCGAATATACCTATAATATCCCTCTGGCGAATGTTCTTGTTATTTCCTACGTGGAGAAACATTTTTCTCTCCTTGTTTTTGCTTTAGGTGGCACTACCACCGTTTGAGAGTGGTGCGTATTTTCCCGCTCTTACCTCTATCATATTGACCGATGCACCACACATATCAATATCCGAGCAGGAAGTCATAATAACCTGACCTCGCTTCATCCTCTCGCAAAGATAAAGCCGTCTCTCAGAGTCAAGCTCCGAGAACACATCGTCAAGCAAAAGCGTTGGCATCTCGCCCGTGTCAGCTGCCGAAATTGCAGCCTCCGACAGCTTAAGACCAAGGGCGAGTGATCTCTGTTGACCCTGTGAGGCGAAAATTCTTGCCGCCTTGCCGTCAAGCTTGATTATCATATCATCCTTATGCACGCCCCAAAGCGTCGCACCTGCGGCAATTTCTCGCTCGTGGGATGACATAAGCTGCGAGAAGAATATCTCCTCAGCCCTCTTTGTGTCTGCCGCATCCTCTGCCTTTATTTTAAACGAAAAGTCGTATTCAAGCGTTGGCGTCTCCCGACCGTCCGTCATCTCCTCAAAGCAGAGCGCAAGCTCCTTTTCGATCGCCGCAACGTATCTAAGTCTCGTCTGCGTGATCCTCGCCGCCTCTGCCGCAAGCTGGGATGACCAAAACTCAATAGTAGCGTCAAAGCTTCGCCTGTCCTTTTCGGCACTCTTTATGAGCTTGTTGCGTTGGGCAAGTATGTGATTGTATCTCTGAAGCGAATGCAGGTAAAGCGGACGGAGCTGACTTATCGCAACATCAAGATAAAATCTCCTCATCGACGGCCCTTCCTTGACTATCGAGAGGTGCTCCGGACAGAAAAGCACAGCCCTATAAAGCCCTATCATCTCAGAGGTACGGGAGATCTTCATTCCGTTTTGCTCTATTTGCCTCAGTTTGTCCTTTGAAAAGCCGATGGACAGCTGCCTTTCCCTCGTTTTGTCCTCAAAGTCAAGCACAATTTTAGCAGTACGACAGTCGTGCCTTATAAATTCGCTTTCCTTTGCTCCTCTAAACGATTTACCAAGCGAAAAATAGCAAATAGCTTCAAGCAGGTTTGTCTTTCCCTGTGCATTTGCACCCCAAAGCAGATTTATTCCATCCGAAAACTCAACACTTGCATTTTCTATGTTGCGAAAATTTTCAGCATAGATCCTCTTTGCCTTCATCTTTATTCTTATTTATCGCCCCTGCGATCTCCCTTTTTTTTAGAGTTTGTCAGTTCTTGGTCTTTACGGGGAGCAGGAAGAAGACCTCTTCGCTGCCCTCTTCAAGATCAAGAGGAATAATATTAATGCTTGTAAACGGTGTTGTCATCTCTATTCTCATTCTCTCGCATTCGCAAGAGCGAACAGCGTCAATGAGATAGCGATTGTTGAACGAAATCAAAATATCATCGCCCGTGTGCTCGATCTCAAGCTCGTCGTAGGATGAGCCTGCGCTCGACTGTGCCATAATCTTGAGCAGATCTCCCTCAGGATTGAAGCGCAGAGGTGTGCGATTGCTTCCCGCTATCTTCTCTTCAGTAACAACTGCCGCACGCTCAAGTGCAGAGAGAAGACGGTCACGATCAACGGTAATGTTTATTTTATGTGTCTTGAGAATAATTCTATCATAATCAATATACTCACCCTCAATAAGTCTTGTAAAGAACGTCATACCCTCAAAGTAGCAAATGAGGTACTTTCTGCTCATATGCATCATTACTCTGTCCTCGTCTCCATCGGGAAGCATACGGTACAGCTCGGAGACGGTCTTTGCGGGAACGATATAAGAATACTTAACAGCAGTTCCGTCAGCCGAACGGTTGACGATATCAGCGTTTGCAGAGCATTTTGCCATCTTAAAGCCATCGCAGGCAACAAGCATAATTCTGTTTTCCTCAACCTTGAAATATGCGCCGTTGAGAATATGACGCTGATCGTTTACTGCCATAGCAAAGCTGACCTTTGCTATCATCTTGCGAAGCAGGGATGACGAAATATCATAGCAGAGCGAACGGTTACCTATCGTGGGGATTGCAGGGAAATCCTCACCCGGCAGTGCGTTCATCTTTTGGGTTGACTTACCGGAGGTAAGGGTTGCTTCAAGCTTGCCGTTTACCGTCAGCGTAACCTCGTCTCCGTCCATAACCTTGAGAGTCTGAAAGAGCTTCTGTGCGTTGATCGCATAACAGCCACTCTCAAGAACGGTTGCGTCCATCGTCAGCTTAACACCCTTTTCAAGATCGTACGATGTAAGTGTTACCTCGTTACCCTCGGCATTTATGAGTATGCACTCAATTGCGGGAAGCGCACCCTTATTTGCAACTGCGCAAAGCAGGGGCGAGATATTGTTTATAATCTGTGCTCTATTGAAAATAATCTTCATAATTCTTTCTCCTTAATTCAATTTTGCTCTGCAAAAAAACTCAAAACAGTTTGTATTTTTGATGTGGAAAAGTTTTCCCACTTTCTCTTTTGGTTTTTTTGTTTTTTGCGCCGAAGGCGTCAAAAAACCTATATAGAATATAATGAATAGAATAAAAAAGTAGTATAATTAATAGGGGGTGGGGAAACTGTGGAAATCTTAAAACACGCCGTTTTTTGCCGTATAGCTTGAAAAATCAAGCTTTTTTGTTTTTTCGACAGTTTTTTGCTGTGGAAAACCTTGTTGCCAAAAAATACACTTTTCCACAAGGGGTTTTTCGTCCTCGGTCGCATTTTTTGATTTTTTTTGCATTTTTTCGTTTTTTATCGGAAAATGCTCAAAAATTCGCATTTTTTCCACAGCTTTTCCAAAGCTTCTCTACATTCTTTCCCAAGCCTTTTGGCTCACTCTGGGGAAAAAATCAGTCTCGTGGAGTCTCACCTGTGACGTCTTTCGTCATATCTGCGATGTCAAGTGTGAGCATAGGATCGTTCTTCAGCCTCTTCTCCACAACCTCAATTGATGAAATTATTGTTGTGTGGTCACGGCCGAAGATCTTGCCGATGTTGGGTAGTGACATCTCGGTTATGTTCCTGATGAGATATATTGAAATGTGGCGTGCCTGTGCAATATCCCTCGATCTCTTCTGACCGATGAGATCCTCTTTACTGATGCCGTATTTTTTATACACTGCCGCAAAGATCTTGTCAACCGTCACGCTTACAGGCTCTTCACCTCCAAGCAGGTCGGAGATGCAGGCACGTGCCGTGTCCATCGTAATTCTCTGTCCTGAGAGGAAGACCGTTGCGCCGAGCTTCTTCATAGCTCCCTCGATCTGTCTGATATTTGATCTGAGGTTCTCTGCAAGGTATGCAAGAACATCCTCAGGGATGGTGATGCTTACCTGCTCTGCCTTCTTCTTGATAATTGCAATTCTCAGCTCAAGATCCGGTGGCTGAATGTCTGCAAGAAGTCCCCACTCAAATCTCGTCTTAAGTCTGTCCTCAAGTGTCTTCATATCCTTTGGAGGACGGTCGGAGGTCAGAATTATCTGCTTGTGCTCCTCATAGAGAGTGTTGAAGGTGTGGAAAAACTCCTCTTGCGTTGAGGTCTTGCCTGCAATAAACTGAATATCGTCGATGAGAAGCATATCGCAGTTGCGATATTTCTGACGGAATTCGTTTATTGTTGAGGATGCAAGTGCCGCTATGAATTGGTTTGTGAAATCCTCGCCCTTTATGTAGATGATCTTGACATCGGGCTTCTTCTTCTTGACCTCGTTTGTGATGGCGTAAAGCAAATGCGTCTTACCAAGTCCACTCGGTCCGTAGATAAACAGGGGATTGTAGCTTGTGGCAGGATTGGATGCAACGGCGTAACACGCCGCCTGTGCAAATCTGTTTGAGTTGCCGACGATGAAGTTGTCAAATGTGTACTCAAAATTGTAGGGTGGGAGCGTTGAGCCTATGGGAGTTCTTGAAACCGTAGGCGAAGGCGCAGGTGTGGGCGCAGGCGTGGTAGCTGAAGAGGGACGGGGTGGGGGCGTGAGATTTCTGTCTTTGAAATAGTTTTGATACGCCTCGGTTTGCCTCAGCTCATCATAAGCCGCCAGCTCTGCCGCTTTCTCGTCCCTCAGTCGCTTTACAAGGGCTTTGTTTCTCGCCTCTCGTATCTCCTCAATTCTCGCAGCTCTTGCCTCCTCGCTCTCTCTTGAAAGCTCCTCGCAACGTCTGCGATAAAGCTCAACCTCGTATCCGTCACCTGTTTCTGAGGTAGGGATGATGGGATCGGGCATCTCTATTTCGTCAATATCGTCATCGTCTCCGTCAAAAAATCCAAGTCTTCTTGGTGGTATTTGGGGCGCGTTTTCTGATTTTTTCGCACTTTCATAGAGCTTTTCAAGCTGATCGTCATAGGTAATTATGAGAGTGACGGGCATTCCTATGGCTGTGGAAAAAGCCTTTGTCAGAATATCTATGCGCTTTTCTCTTATATCATTGTATTGTGATGTGGAATCTGCTGCGATGGTAACGATATTAGCCCTGAATGCAATAACTTTTAAATTTCTGAACCACATACGGATAGTGCCCCACGGTATATCGAGTTCGTCGTGAAGAACGTCCTGGGCATCAAGCCATATATGATCAAATTCGTCCAAACGTGAAACCAACTTATTTCTGTATCCTTTCTTCTTGTAGTCAATGTGTTTTGGCGTGGTCGATAGGGTTTGATGTAGTTAAATATTTAGATGTATCGAATGTGTTTGATTGAAATTACAAAGCAAATATAAAATTTAATATAAAATTATAATTAAAAAATATATATCGTTATTATACTATATAATATATAATAAATCAATAGGTATTTGAAAATTTAACATTTTTTTTACATTTACAAAAGCTGACTTTTTGGCATCGATTGGGGTGTTCTGTATATTGGCAAAACAAAAAAATTATATTTTCACGGACCGTCGGGGACGCCGGTCCCTACGGGTTTGGAAAATACTTTTTTGTTTTGGCGTTCTGTTTATCGGCAAGTTCTAACCTTTTGTTTCAACAATCCTTCCGTCACGCCGAGGGCGTGCCACCTCCCTTTACACAAAGGAGGCTTTCTTTTATCCACCGTTTCGGCGTTCTGTTTATCGGCAAGTGCAAACATTATGTTTTTAGCAAAAGCGCAGGCTTACAGATAGGCTCACTCCGAGAGGGAGCTGTCACCGTAGGTGACTGAGGGAGAGTGCGCAACTTTACCGTTTGTGCAAGCTTTAAATATGTGTGGACTTTGATTTGTAAATATTTAGAGTTTTCTATCTTTAATTTGTGCAAAAACTTCAGTTGCGCACGCTCCTTCCACCACTTCCGTGGTCCCCCTTCTCCCACTGGAGAAGGCTAACTTCAGGGCATCGTTTGGGTTGTTCTGTTTATCGGCAAGTGCAAACATTATGTTTTTAGTATGAGCGTAGATTTACAGAAAGGCTCGCCCTTTGGGAGAGCTCCCGACGTAGTCGGGTGAGAGGGTATATACACGCACAGCGTGTATCTCTCCCCTCTCCGTCACGGCTTTCGCCGTGCCACCTCTCCCTGTGGGCGAGGCTTTCTGTTGTCCACCGTTTTGACGTTCTTTTATAGTGTAACTTTTTAATTTTATATTTACTAAATCACACCTCATCCACCGCTCTCGCGGTCCCCCTTCTCCCACTGGAGAAGGCTAACTTTTAGATGGCGTTTTGGTGTTCTGCTTGTGGGCAAGTGCTGAACATTATGTTTTTAGCATAAGCGTTACCTTTTCAGCCGTAGGGACCGGGGTTCCCGGCCGTCCGAATTGTTAGGCAAAATTATAATAATGTATAGGATAGTGGCACGATATTTAAAAAATGTAAGGTTTTCTGTATTTCATTAGAATAAAAAGATTTAACCATTCCGGACCGTCGAGGACGCCGGTCCCTACGGGTTTGGAAAATACGTTTTTGTTTCGGTCTTCTGTTGTCTATCATTATAATAAAATCACAAAGGCATTTCCCCGAAATGCCTTTGTTTCCACAATTATTCATTATTCATTTTTCATTATTCATTAAAAACACCAAAGCCGTTTCGGATGAAACGGCTTTGGTGTTTTCCGTTTGCGCCGTCAGGCGCAACATCATTTGTGCCGCAGGCACAACATCATTGATGCGTAGCATCACATCATTGGGCGTAAGCCCACATCATTTGCACGAAGTGCAACATCATTTGCGCAATGCGCAACATCTTGCGGAGTTGAGCACAACTATTGCCGTGACTCCGACGTCTGCAAACACAGCAAGCCACATTCCGGACAAGCCCGTACTCAGAAGCACAAGCGAGACGAGCTTGACGGCTATTGCGAA
>JAZPXL010000011.1:0-4255 GCA_045543615.1 Eubacteriales bacterium | reverse complement strand
AATGAATAATGAATAATGAATAATTGTGGAAACAAAGGCATTTCGGGGAAATGCCTTTGTGATTTTATTAAAATGATAGACAACAGAAAGCCTCGCTCACAGCTCTTGACAAATGATAAATTTAATTATATAATTATTATGTATTGCTATGCACAGGTTAGAAAATGCAGGTGCAAAGCTGATCTGTCTGCACTCTTCTGATTTGCAACCGTTTTTTGTATTTTGAGGTTAAAAGGTAAAAATGAACGCATTTTTTGGGGAATTTAAGAAATTTATCAACCGTGGCAACGTCCTCGATCTTGCTGTCGGTGTCATAATAGGCAGCAGCTTTACTGCCATCGTCAATGCGCTGAGCAACAATGTCCTCAAGCCCCTCGTCAATTTTCTATTGGCACTTGCTTTCGATGCAGAGTCGCTCACAGAGCTTTACCTCTACCTAAAGCCCGTATACGCTGACGTCCTCGACGAATCGGGAGCTGTCATTGACCGTCAAATTGACCTCTCGCAATCCATCTATATAGATTGGGGCGCACTTATTATTGCAATAGTCAACTTCTTTCTGATAGCTATTGTCCTATTTACGATAGTTAAGCTCATCAACAGCTTCGTCGAGGGACACCGTGAGCTGTCACAAAAGGTAGCAGAGCGCACATTTGACAGAAAAGAACGCCGTGAGCTGAGAGAACACGGCATAAATCCTCGCAACCGTGAGGCTGCGCTCGCTTATTTCGCTGAGAAGAAGCGAATTGAGGAGGAAGAAAAAGCAAGAGCCGAGGCTGAAGCGGCAGAAAAAGCAAGAATTGAGCGTGAGCAAAACCCAACAGCCGAGGATCTGCTCGCTCGCATACTTGAGGTTATCTCAAATGACACAGGCGAGGACAAATAAATACCGTTTTGCGTTATTGTTTTACCCCAAAGGAAATTTGATAATGAAACAGACAAAGAAATATGCAAAAATATTGATAGCACTTACAGCTCTTGTGCTCGCCCTGTTTACTCTCTCGGGCTGTTTATATAAGCCAACGAGCTTTTATTTTGAAGCCTGCAAGAGAGATGACGATGTTGACCATCTTGAGCTTATTGATGAATATATGACGGGTAAAACGATATTTTCGTATTATAATCGCAAAATGTTAGAAGATTTGTGCGATGTAACCCCGGAGGAAATCAAGGACAGATGCAGGATCTATCGTATTTCAGGTGAAAACGTCCATCTTTATAAGTGTGAGACATTTCTCGTTGTTGACGATGAGGTATACTACATAGGGGACGTGGGTGTCGGTTTTGGCGTGACGGAGTTTGCGTATGTCAAAAATCTTGATGAGGAGCTGTTGTTCTTTATTTACACATCCGGAACTAGTATGTTGAGATCAGCTGTCGGCGTATTTGACTTCAATACAAAGAAAATCGGAGAAGTAATTCTTAACGGCGAGGGCGGCGTTGACGCTGACTATTGGGATATTTACAAGAGCAATCTCGCATTCTGTGACTCATCGGACGGAGAAGGTATCGGCGTTTGCTTTGCGCATATTGAGTGGGGAGACACGGCGTGGCTGAAAAACAGAATTAACCGAGGCGAGACGATTGTTGACAATATTATGGACGTCGAGAGAGATTTCGGCGAGGGCGAAAATGACAATATTGATGACGGGGAGAGTGAAAAATGATATGCTTTAAGCTTTACCACGAATATTTGCTTGACGGACGGCGTGAGAGAAAGGACATCGGCATTTTTGGAAGTGAAGATAAAGCCTTGGAGGCTGTCGCAGAGCTGAGGGAAAAGCGTGGATTTTGCTCCCACCCCGACGGATTTGTAATAAAAAAGGTGAAAAAACTCATAAAACCGAGACTTCTCGACCGTGTTTTCTGGGCAGACGGCTTTACAACCTATAATTTCGGGAATTGATAGAATAAATAAAGCAAATAAACCCACAATTGTGGGATAAAATAACAGAAAACAAGCATTAGAAAAGGTGAAAAAATGAAAAACAAAAATAAAACAATCATAAAAAAATATTTTTCTGTTGCAAGAATGATTTCTCTTATACTTGCGATGTCTGTCATAGGGCTTTCAATGATAGCTCTTGTGTCTTGCGACGTGACCGAGACTCCAAGCGACACAACCTCTCCCGACGGCTCGTCTTCATCCGACACAACCGCGGGTGCTTTGGAAAAGAGCAAATTTACATTTGTAGTTGAGAGAGAAGACAATTTTGAGATCTCTGTTGATATGGATATGGCAGAGGTGCTCACGGCTCTGGGCGAGCCTGTAAAATACGAGGAGTCGAACTCCTGCGCATTTGTGGGACTTGATAAGGTCTACACATACCCGGGCTTTACGATCCAGACACGTCCCGACGGCGAGAAGGATTATGTATATATCATCTCGTTTACAGACGATAGCGTAAACACAAACGAGGGCATATATATAGGTCAGTCGGTGGAAGACGTAAGGGCAGCATATAAGGACTATACCCCCCTGCCGCTTTCATCAAATATTTTGGCGTATTCGGACAAAAACACCACAATAAGATTTACTATCAGGGATAATGCAGTAACCTCGATTCAGTATACACTGATAGAGAATAATTAAATAAAAACAATTGAAAAAACATTTGCCAAAGGAAAAATATCAAAGCCCCCAAAGCCGTTTCGAAAGAAACACCAAAGCCGTTTCTCTCGAAATGGCTTTGGGGCTTTTAATGAATAATGAAAAATGAATAATGAATAATTGTGGAAACAAAGGCATTTCGGGGAAATGCCTTTGTGTTTTTTTAAAAGAAATATATGGAATACCTGCACTTGTGGTAAAAACATAATGTTTGGCACTTGCACACAAGCAGAACATCAAAACATTTCCCAAACCCGTAGGGACCGGCGTCCCCGACGGTCCGGAATGGTTAAATCTTTTTATCTTAACGAAATACAGAAATCCTGACATTTTTGAATATCGTGCCACTATCCTATCTATTATTAGGTTTTAATCTTAACAAACGGACCGTCGGGGACGCCGGTCCCTACGGCTGAAAGGGTAACGCTTATGCTAAAAACATAATGTTTGGCACTTGCCGATATACAGACCCTATAAAACGCCGACTAAAAGCAAGCCTCCTTTGTGTAAAGGGAGGTGGCACGCCAACGGCGTGACGGAGGGATTGTTGAAAAACTACGATTTTTCGCTTGCCGATATACAGAACGTCAAAACGGTGGATAAAAGATAGCCTCCCTTGTGTAAAGGGAGGTGGCACGCCATCGGCGTGACCGAGCCGCAGCGAGACAGGGGGACCGCGAGAGCGGTGGATGAGGTGTGATTTAGCCGAAATTTGATAAAAAAGTTACACTATAAAAGAAAGCCGAAACGCTGGACAACAGAAAGCCTCGCCCACAGGGAGAGGTGGCACGGCGAGAGTCGTGACGGAGAGGGAAAAAATACAAGACTTGCGCCGTGATATATACACTCTTTGCGTGTATATACCCTCTCACCCGACTACGTCGGGAGCTCTCCCAAAGGGCGAGCCTATCTGTAAATCTACGCTTATATTAAAAACTTATAGCTTGCACAAACGATAAAGTTGCGCACTCTCCCTCAGTCTCGCTATTTGCTGCGCAAATGTACGCTCGACAGCTCCCTCTCGGAGTGAGCCTGTCTTTAAGCTTACGCTTTTGCTAAAAACACAATGTTTTGCACTTGCCGATATACAGAACACCAAAACGCCACCTAAAAGAAAGCCTTCTCCAGTGGGAGAAGGGGGACCGCGAGAGTGGTGGATGAGGTGTGATTTAGCCGAAATTTGATAAAAAAGTTACACTATAAAAGAAAGCCGAAACGGTGGATAAAAGAAAGCCTCACTTGTGTAAAGGGAGGTGGCACGCCATCGGCGTGACGGAGGGATTGTTGAAAAACTACGATTTTTCGCTTGCCGATATACAGAACACCAAAACGCCAAAACATTTTCCAAACCCGTAGGGACCGGCGATTTGCGAAGAAGTCGGATCGTAGCCATGTCGTTCTGTGGGCCAAGGAGTTGATAGCCCCAGTTGTCTTCCTAAGACCGCTTGGCCTCCGACTTGTTTCGGCGTTCTTTTATAGTGTAACTTTTTTATCAAATTTCGGCTAAATCACACCTCATCCACCGCTCTCGCGGTCCCCCTTCTCCCACTGGAGAAGGCTTTCTTTTAGGTAGCGTTTTGGTAAGTCGGAGGCCAAGCGGGCTTAGGAAGACAACTGGGGCTATCAACTTCTTGGCTCCCAGAA
>JAZPXL010000010.1:0-23979 GCA_045543615.1 Eubacteriales bacterium | reverse complement strand
CTATGTCGCTTGTGTAAACTGTGCTGGCAAGGCTTTTCATAGCCTCGAGAGATCCACCTACCAGCTCATCCTCGTTGATAAGATAATAGAGCATTTCCTCTCCGTTGATATTAAAGCTCTTTGTAATCATCTTTTGACCCTTTCCATCGGGAACAAAGCGAATAACAAAATCTCCATATAACAAACCAGCCGCAGGCACATTAAAGCTGTAATCTGCAATCAGTGCAGCCGTTCCAATAAGCCTGTTGACTTCTTCGATAGTTAACTCAGAGCCCGAGGTGTCAGGCGAGTAATCGTACGGGATATCATAATACTTGGTGGGGTCAGGCTCACGTGGAGTGAATTTTTGATAAGTCTGCAAATCTAAACAATACATAGTCTTGACAGCCTCCGTGAAAACGCAATCTTTTATTCTCCATCCGTCAGCTGTGTTAACAAATTCGCACTCCACCCATATTCTTTCCGACAAGTCTCCAAGAATACAACCGACAGAAACGCTTGCTTCTGTATCAGATGTGCTATTGAGCTTTGTTATAAGTGAATCGGGCGAGTTGGTTTTTGTGTCCCGACCTATGAAAAGCCACCTGTATAGGTGATGGTGGGCATAAATGTTGTTGTCTTCGTCACGGCAAAACATAGGAATCTCTGCCACTTTATTTTTATAAGATATTCTGACTGTTGCCTCGGAGCTCATCTCAAGATATATATCATCTGTATATATAGATCTTGAAAATTCATCCATAGCCGCCATAGAGCCACCCTTGAGACTTGACTCGTCAAAGCAATGATAGCCATCCATTTCGAAAGGATATCCCTCGGGGATAAAGGTTTTGCCATTTATCCAATCCAAATGTCTGCCTTGAGGCAGATCATCAAAAGTGTATTCTGACAAAATAATTGCATCCATAATGATCTTGTTTGCCTCGTCAAGCGTCAACGCCTTGCCACTCGTAGCAGACGATGGGAGTGCCAATATAGGAATCACCAATGTCAGCACCAAAAATATTGCGATACAGGTTCTAAAAATCGTGTTTTTCATTGTTTTTCCTCCTATATAAATTATTTTAAATATAAGTTTTTTTAAATGTGTGTTTTGTTTATATAGCTCTGCGCTTGCGTGAGAGCACGAACGGAACTGCAACAAGCGAAAGTGTAGCAACTACGGTCAGCATTACAATCTGCTCAAACGAAGCGTCAGCGGTGTTGGGGGCGGCAGATTCACCCTCTGTGCGTGGTACGAGAAGATTCGAGTTTGACATATCGTTAAGCGTTTGAGAGAACTTAACGAAATCGCTGTCGCATATTCTCCAACCCTGAGACGTGTTAGTAAGCTTGCATTCTATCCAATAACGTTCATCTCCGCTGTTAGTATGAACTCCTACTAATACTACAGCAGCTGTATTTGAAGACTCAACGAACTTTGTAATAAGTTTGGTCGGGGGGACATTTTCCTCGTTTTCAGCAGAACGGTTTGCGTCAATCCAATAATATGGAATTCTTGGACTGCAACAATACAGCTTGCCGTCTCCATCTCGCTGAAACAAGGGATAAGCGTCATACTGCTTGCCACGGTAATAGAGAGCTTTATCACTCATTGTACTTACAAGGTCTTCGGTGTAAACTGTGCTTGCAAGCTCTACCATTTTTTCAATAGAACCACCCAAAAGCTGTGACTCATCCATAAGACAATACTCTACTTCTTGACCATTCACTTCAAAGTTTTTAACAATCTCACGGTTGCCTCCTGTCTCTGTTTTTTCATAAACAATAAGATCTGAGCCATAGCGATCGGCAGCTATCATATTAAAAGTGTAATCTATAAGCTTAACTGCCTTTTCAATTATTTCATTTGCCTCCTCAATAGTCAACGCCTTGCCACTCGTAGCAGACGATGGGAGTGCGAATACGGGAATTGCCAATGCAAGAATAAGCACAAAGGCAACCGTTGACTTCAAAATTGAATTTTTCATTATTATATCCTCCTCTGAATTACTATAACATATTCGTGCCTGTAAGCACTATTTGTCAAAAATTCCTCTCCGAGCCCGAAGCTACGGTGGGGGTTATCTGTTCATTGGCGTTTCCTCCATATATGCGCGCTGTCTTTTTTGAGACTGCTTGTTTGACAATTACCTCTATATTCATTATATGGTAAGAAAAACCTCTTGTCAATAGGGTTGTTGTCAATGTTTGCACGAAAGTTGCATTCTGTACATAGTTTATTAAAACATCTAATTATTGCTTATTTATGAACAAAAACACCCAAAGAGAACTGTTTGCAAGCCTTTCTCTTCGGGTGTTTTGTGGGCAAATATTTGCCGTTTTGTGTCTTTATTTTCTGTCTATCGGATGCGTATCAATATAAGCGTCAAGGCTTCTTGCCGCAAGAGCTACACATTCAAGGCAGGGGCGACGTTTGTAAAACTCTGCACTTCTCTCCTCGGGCACAGGTGCGCTTGACACGCCGTCCTTGCCAAGTCTTGATGCCAATATATCCTTGCAGACCACACTGCCAAATCTTTCTTCAAAGGGGCGTGCTATCTCCTGCACTCTTTTGTAATGCTCGCTTTTTTCTTGGTGTGTGTGTTCAAGAGAAAAGCCGTAAATCAAGCCTGCCGCCATAGCCGCACCACTAACAGCACCGCATATCTGTCTCATTCGTCCGACCCCACCACCCATTGAGGAGGCAAGGCGGGCTGCCGTGTCCATATCAAGACCGTGGATATCGCAAAATGCGCAAAACACAGCCTGCGCACAGCCTGCGCCACCGAGAAAAAGCTCTGACGCAAGCTTTTCGTGTGTGCTCATTTCTTCATTAATCATTAAATATTCTCCTCAAAATCACGACAAAGCTGTCCTAAACAGCCCTCAAGCAATACGCCATCACGGAGTGGCTCGTCCTGACCGTATTTCATTGAATAATCAATAGCTCCACTCACAAAGCCTGATGCGTAAACTGCTGCACGCCTGATGGTGTCCTCATCGGTGCGACCCCATCTAAGCATAGCTCCGAGCATAACCGAAGCAAACAGCTCGCCCGTTCCGGGATAATTGCGTTCTCTTGCTCTCTGCGTGTACATCTGACCGAGCACATAAGTTCCGACGCCATCCGTTGAATGTACTCCCGTTATCACGCACACGCCACGGCTAATTTCCGAAAGCTTATCTGCAAGCATACTTGCAACTGCGCCGGCTTCACTCTCGCTCATATCTCTTGTGTCTATATAATCCACGTCTGCAAGCAAGCACGCCTCCGTCATATTTGGCGTGATGATGTCGCCACGGGAGCAAAGTCTTCTCATCTCGCCCACAAGCTCAGGAAAGCAAGCTGAATACAGCACGCCATCGTCTCCCATCACCGGATCGACGAAGACTATCATATTCTCATTTGTCTTCTTCAGCCTGTCGGTGAAGCTTTCGACGGTCTTCACCTGTCTACTGCTTCCGAGAAAGCCCGTGTAAATTGCATTAAAGTCAAGGCCGAGTGTCTCAAAATGCTCACCGATAGCCTCAATTGATGGTTCAAGGTCGAGGAAATACATATCCTCAAAGCCACCTGTGTGCGTTGACAGCAGGGCTGTCGGTACGGGGATGGTCTGCACCCCCATCGCGCTCATTGTGGGTATCACCACCGTAAGCGCACAGCGACCAAAGCACGAAAGATCGTGCAAGGTCGCAACTCTTTTTATTTTGCGTTCCATTTTTCTGTCCGTGTTATTGCTCAAATTTTTGCTCTGCTATATTTGTTTTGCTCACATTTGCATTTATTCGGCAGCCTCGTCTGCAGGAGTGTCGATCTTGAAATAATGATCGAGCACGTCACGGGCTGCGTGTGCAGCGTTATAGCCGTTAGCACCCCTCTCGATGACGCAAGCGATGACAATTTCAGGATCCTTGAGTGGTGCAAAGGAAACGAAAACGGCGTTGTTGCTCTGCTTTTCGCTGACCTGTGCAGTTCCTGTTTTACCACCGACACCGATCTCGCTTGGGAAGCCGTCAAATACCGTCTTGAGAGGATTTGACTGTGGAATAACGTTTTCCATACCCTCAATTATCGTATCATAAGCCTCGTCACTTATATCGACTGTTGCAAGAACTGCCGATTCCTTCTTGACTATGCTCTCGCCCTCAAAGTTTTTGACCTCATAAAGCAAATGCGCCGCATAGCGTGTGCCACCGTTGACAACGGTTGCTATATAATTTGAAATTTGAAGTGGTGTGTGCTCGCTGTATCCAACTCCGATGGAGCTTCGGAGCGTGTCACCGGGCATCCAGAGCTTATCACTTGTAGGAAGATCGAGCGTCTGCTTGTACGCCTCATCTGCAAGCACGCCGAGGTTTTCCGACAGCTCAATTCCCGTTGGCTCACCAAGTCCGAGCATACAGAAATACTTGTTTATTCTATCAACTCCCATTATTCTTCCTATTTCAAAGAAGAAGTAGTTGCAGGAGACGGAGATTGCTCTTGACACGGTAATAGGGCCGTGTGACATATGATAATCATTCCAAAGCCAGCAAGCAGGCTGATAGTCGGGATAATATGTATAAAGTCCCTTTGTGTCAATCTTTGTATCGGGAACAAAGAGCGACCCATCGTCAAGCCTCAGTTCCTCGGCAAATGCCGCAACTGAAATACCTATCTTGGCAGTTGAGCCGGGACGGTACTGTCCTGCAAGCGCACGGTTTGTGTATACATTTCTCGGGTCATTAACAAGATCTGCAAAATCTTTATTAAATGTTGCAAGATTGTATGTCGGGTAGGATGCTATTGCGAGAAGCTCGCCACCCGTTGCCGTCTGCACAACTATTGCACCTGCGTCACAGTCCTCGCCATCAAGCTCGCCCTCAAGCGTCTCTGCCCTGTCAACTATGTATTTGACATTGTCGGCAAGTGCGTCCTCTGCCGCAATCTGAAGCGAAATATCTATTGTAAGATAAATATCGTTTCCTGCCTGTGGCTCTTTCGTCACCTCGGTACGAACAATATTGCCCTCGGCATCCTCCGTCACCGTCATCTCGCCATCCATTCCACGCAAATAGTTTTCAAACGCCAGCTCACAACCACTGACGCCGACCTTTGCCGTAATAGGATAGCCAAGCGAGGTATAATAATCAAGATCCTCAGCGAAAATTCCACTGATTCGTCCAAGTATATGGGATGCGTAGCCGGGGTAATGATACTCACGGGCATAGCTTACATCAATTCTTGTGCCACGAACTCCAAGCTCACGCACCGTACTGAGCATAGCCATATCAAGCCCCTCTGCAAAGAGGTACGGCTCGACAGCAGAGAACATTATTGCCTCCATCTCGTAACGAACACGGATAAGCTCGCTTATCTCCTTGGGAGTATATGCCTCCGTATTGATCCGATAACGCTTTGCAATTGATGCGGCAAGCGCAGTTGCGCTGACGCCCTCCTCAAGACCGTGGTCCGCAATTATTCTCTTAAGTCTTGATGACGCAACGCTACCCTCAAGTATCTCAAGATCGTATGAAAACGTGGGATAAGTTCCTGAAAGTGGCGAGGTGGTCTTTGCACGCATACCACTACCGTCAAGCATATTTATAATTTTTACGAGGTCGGCGTTCTGCTCTTCTTTCGTCAAAGCCATAGCCGAATAGTCATAATACAGCGAATAGGTATATGAATTTGTTACAAGCGGAACACCGTTTCTATCATAAATCTCGCCTCTGACAGCTGCGATCTTTACCCGTCTTTCGCTGTATCCGTCCTCATCCACTCCGTTATCAGTCGGGAGAGAGTCACGAAGGGTAAATCCGACAACTATATAAAGCAGACAGCATATTGCAAAAAACGCCGCTATTATGATATATCTGTACAGATAACTGCCTCTGCCGTATCTGCTACTCTCGCCCTCCGTCTGTGTGGGCTTTTTTGAAAAGAGGTTCATCCTCTGTTTCCTTTCGCTCTTTTACGTTTTGCTTATTACCTGATGCGTCTTAATTCGCCGCATTCACAGCCAAATAAAGCTGAAGTCCCATATAGAGCAACGAGCCGACAACAAACAGAAGCACTCCCGGTGACAAGAATATTGTCTCACCGATAAGAGAGTGGTCGATATGTCTCTCGCCCTTTGCAAATCTTATTCTTTTTCTCTGTGAAAGAAGAATAAATGCACCTACAAAAGCAACTCCGAGCATCGTCATATTATAGCCGATCATAATTGCATAATCTGCGCTGTGTTTGCTGAAGAAATCTGCAAACAGCTCAAGCTGCTCTGTGGGATCAAATACCTCTGTAACCTTAAGGAGTGCCTCCATAAGTCCATTATAATCGACAAAATAGCGCATAATAAGGAACGGAACAAATCCACCAAGCAGATTCATCATCATATGGAGGAATATTGTATATTTAAGCTTGCCCGTCTTTACATAAATATAGCTGAACGCCATACCGACAAGTGCAGCATAGAAGAACTGCTCAAGGTTTCCGTGGAATAGTCCGAAGAAAAGTCCACCCATTATTACAGCCGTCTTCTCGCCATAAGGACGCAGCTTGCCGACAAGGAAATATCTGAACAGTATCTCCTCAGTTATTGGTGCAAATACCACCGTCATAAGAAAGAACGGTATTGGCGAGGAGGTGTCAATCATTTCTGTCAGCTGTGAGGTTGACGAAATACCACCTGTGAGGGACGAGATCACGGAATTTATCATCTGTCCGACGTAGTTTCCGAGGTATGTCAGCGCATAAATGCACGCAACAAGTGCGACCATCTCCCACGCACGAAGCTTTCTTTGGGGCATCGGCTCGCTTGAGCTGTATCCACCCCTGAGAATGAGTATTGCCACCGGGAATGACAGCACATACATTATTACAAAGTTTGCCGCCCAAGAGAGAAGCTCGCTTTCTGCATAGTCGGACAATACAGTTTTAAGCAGATATGAATAAAGAAAGGATGCCAAAACAGACACAAGAAGTGCGCAGAAAAACGCAAGTCCTATGCGAGTAAAGCCACGTCTGTATTCCTTGTTTACATTGATTTCATTTGTTTGCTGTTCGTTCATTTGTGTCTCCGTTTTCTCCGTATTCGCATCAGTCCATCTCAATCTTCTTGTGGAACGGCCTTGCGCAAAGCCGAACAATGAAGAATATCGGGAGTGCGAAAATCACGGTCATCGTAAATTCGGGAACGATAATATCCCGAAAGATCAGAAATAAGTTGATGTCCGACTCGCTTATTACCGTATGCACAAGGCTGAGCATTCCCCTGAGCGTTGACGCAATAAGCATATATACAAGCCACGACAAAAGATTTTTGTTTAAAAATATTCTTGCCACAATGCCAAAGAAAAAGCCGACAAGCATATAAAATACAGGCAGAAGCATAATGTCACCACCTGCTCCAAACGCCTCTGCGAGAACTCCTCCACCAATCCCAGCAATAGCTCCACTCTTCTCGCCATCATAAACGCCAAGCCCTATGACCGTTGCTAAAATAAGGTCGGGCGAGGCAGGAAAGAAGCTCACAGACGAGAAAAACGAGCTTTGCAGAGTAGCCATCACAAATACAAGGGCAGAAAAAATGAGTATCTTCAGAAGCGTAACAGATGAGAAGAATTGCCCCGTTTGCTTTTTAAATTCCATTTAGATCCCCTTATTGTGACACAAGCTCATACTCGGTAATAATCATTACCTTGGATACGGAATCCAAATCTGCAAGTGGCTCAACTGTCGCAACAAGCGTGCGGGATGTGGCGTCACTCTCTACCTTTGTTACAACTCCGATGGGTATTCCTCGTGGATAAACACCACCGATTCCCGAGCTGAGCACACGGTCGCCCTCTCTTATATCCGATTCTGCATCGATATATACCATTTGGCAAAGCCCTTCTGCGCGAAGCTCATAGCTTCCCTCGACAACTCCAAGCACGCCTGTGCGCTCAATATAGCCGCCAACTGCCTCTGCCGTCTCCGTAATAAGTACTGCACGACTCCACGTCGAGCCAACGGCAGTTATGTAACCGACAAGTCCGTCCTCCGTGATTACGGGCATATCGACGTCAACGCCGTGAAGACTTCCCTTTGAGAGAGTGAATACCGTTCGGTAATTGGTCGACTCACGTCCTATAACCGTTGCCGATGCGAACATAAAGTCTCCGTGCTCACCCTTAATTCCAAGATAGGAGCGAAGATATTCGTTCTCCTCCTCAATAAGCTCTGCGTCATAGACCCTGTCCTCGATGTCGGCAAGATCTTCTTTCAGACGAGCGTTCTCTTCTCTCAGTTCATTTATGCTCTTGAAATATACAGCATAGCCCGAAAGCCCTTCACCAATTTTGGTAAAGCACCACCGAAACGGCGTTGCCACCGTCACGAGTGCTGAGCGAACATACGAGCCCTGCCCCATAATGCAAAGCACACCTGGCACAATGGATAACAAAAATGCCACGATGAGCGTGATTATGAAAAATCGGCTCTTTATGATATTCAAAAATGTTTTCATCACTACCTGCCCCGAGATATTATCTCGCTCTGTATTTGATTACTCCTGTGTAATTACCCTCAATTATTCTGCCGATACCGAGAGCAACGCTGTCAAGAGGTCTTTTTGCAACAGTAACCCTGACGCCTGTTCGCTCAGTAATGAGAGCAGGCAGACCACCGAGAAGCGCACCACCACCTGCAAGCATAATGCCAAAATCAAAAATGTCGGCTGAAAGCTCGGGTGGCGTGTTTTCAAGCGCAAGGCGAATGGTATCAATAATCTGCTCGATCTGTTCACGCATAGCCTCACGCACCTGCGCTGAATTTATCGTCATAATCGCAGGAAGACCTGTGCGCAGATTGCGCCCTCTTATCTCCCTCTCTCCTCTGTCCATACTCGGATGCACAGAGCCGATATCCTTCTTGAGTGCCTCGGCTGTACTGTCTCCGATAAGCACCTTGTACTCACGCTTCATATATTGAACAATAGCCTCGTCAAGCGAGTTTCCCGCAACTCTTATTGAGTGCGAAATAACTATACCACCAAGGCTGATAACAGCAACCTCCGTAGTTCCTCCACCAATATCGACAATCATAGAGCCACGCGCGCCGGCTATCTTGAGTCCTGAGCCAATGGCAGATGCGATAGGCTCCTCAATAAGCGCAACATTTTTAGCTCCTGCCTCAAAAGTAGCGTCCTCAACGGCACGTCTCTCAACCTCCGTAACTCCGTACGGTATACAGATCACAACGGAGGGACGGGAGAGCACTCCACCTGCGTGTACCTTGTTGAAATAGGAATGAAGCATTTTCGCCGTAATATCGAAATCAGCAATAACGCCATCCTTAAGTGGACGGAACGCTACAATATTACCGGGAGTCTTACCAAGCATTCGCTTGGCGTCTCCACCAACGGCAACGACCCTGCGCTTCGATTGGTCTACAACAACAACGCTCGGCTCACGCAGAATAATTCCCTTTCCTTTCATATAGACCAGGGTATTGGCAGTACCAAGGTCTATTCCCAGATATTTTGACATTCTCTTCTCCCGTTATTCTTCAATATCTCTGATATCAACGCCGAATTCGTCACGAAGCATAGTTCTTACAAGATGGATCGGAAGCCCGACAACTGTATAAAAGTCGCCCGTAACACCTGCAATATAGAGCGCAGCTCTTCCCTGAACGGCATATCCACCTGCCTTGTCATAAGGCTCATCGGTGGAAATATAGTCCTCAATCTCGTCCCCAGTCATCTCGTCAAAGGTGACGTACGCCGTCTCGCAAGCTGTACTGAACTGCCCACGGTATGCAATACAAATTCCCGTGTGAACTGCACTTCCACAGCCCGAGAGCATATTGAGCATCATTCTCGCCTCGTCCTTCGATGCAGGCTTGCCCATAATCTGTCCGTAGCACTCAACCACCGTGTCGGCTGCAATCACGATAGTGTCTTCAAGCTCACTGTGCTCTGCCAGAACTGCCATAGCCTTGCGGCGTGCAAGAATTGTTACAGCCTCTGCTCCCTCAATGCCATGGGGCAAACTCTCGTCTGCGCTTGCAGGTACAACGGTAAACGGTACTCCTACGCTATTTAGTATATCACGGCGACGTGCTGACGCCGATGCAAGTATCAATTTCATATTATTTTACCCCCGTAGAACCAAATCCACCCTCGCCACGCTCCGTCTCGTCAAGAGCATCGGCAAGTGTAAAGCTTGCGTGGTAGACAGGAACAAACATAAGCTGTGCAATTCTGTCGCCGTCAGTTACTTCAAAATCAACACCGGAGGTATTGAGAAGCGTGACGGAGATCTCGCCACGGTAGTCGGAATCAATAACACCAATGCCGTTGGCAAGCGTAATGCCCTTTTTCGCTCCAAGTCCACTTCGTGCGGCGATAATAGCAACAACATCACTCCGTCCGGGAGATATCGCAATTCCCGTCGGGATCATCGCACGCTCACCGGGAGCAATAACTACCCGTCCACCCTCAAGGGCTGCGCGAAGATCAAGTGCCGCAGAGCCGGCTGTTGCATATTCGGGCATCTGCGCACCACGGCTGAGCTTTATTTTAACATCTATTTCCACAATATAAACCTCTCGTCTTTCCATAGGCAACAGCACCAAAAAACAAACACGGACACAGTACGCCTATTTTAAATAATACTTATATTTATTATAACATACATAGTCATCTTATGCAAGAGTTTTTGATGAAACATTTTTCTCACTTTTCGCAAAAGTGCTACCCATCGGACAAAACCCATCATTTTTCTCAAAAATTCTAACCGAGGCTCATTTTCTGTTGAAACTCAGGCGAAAATATGATATAATAAATAATAAAGCCGTAAACGGAGGCGTTTGTAATGAAATTTCTTATAGTAGTTGATATGCAGGTTGACTTTATCACAGGCAGTCTTGGCTCAAGCCTTGCTACCGGAATAGTGGATGGCGTTGCAGAAAAGGTAAAAAATTTTGACGGCAAGGTCATCTTCACAAGAGACACCCATTTTAGTGACTATATGTCGACACAGGAGGGCAAGAATCTGCCCGTACCTCATTGTATAAAGGACACGGACGGCTGGCAGATCTGCTCTGAGCTTGCACCGTATGCAGAAACAGTTGTTGATAAGGTGACATTCGGAAGCGTGGAGCTGCCACGCATAATAGAGAGCTTTGGCGAGAGCATTGACTCTATTGAGCTTTGCGGACTTTGCACGGATATCTGCGTTATTTCAAACGCAATGCTACTGAAAGCATCATTCCCCGAGGTTCCGATTATAGTTGACTCTGCCTGCTCTGCAGGTGTGAGTGTCGAGAGCCACAACACAGCACTTGACGCTATGCGAGCTGTGCAAATCAAGATAGTATAACATCCCCAAAGGAGATAGAAATATGGCAAAGCTTAAGGTTGCAGTGGTTGGCGTTGGCAGTATTTCACGCACGCATATTGAGGGATACCTCAAAAATCCCGATGTCGAGCTGTGCGCATTTTGCGACATCAACGAAGACAGACTGAAATATATGGGAGAAAAGTACGGCATTACCCGTCTTTACACAGATGAGGCAACAATGCTTGACGAAATGCCCGAGCTTGACGCCGTCAGCGTTTGCACTTGGAACAGCGCACACGCTCCCTGCACAATAATGGCACTCAACGCCGGCAAGCACGTGCTTTGCGAAAAGCCGATGGCTATGAATACTGCCGAGGCAATAGAGATGCAAGAGGCGGCCCGGCGCAACGGAAAGCTGCTTATGATAGGATTTGTTAGACGCTTTGGCAAGGATGCAGAGATCGTAAAGGACTTCATAGATGCAGGAAGACTTGGCGAGATTTACTATGCAAAGGCACTCACACTTCGCCGTAACGGCAACCCCGGTGGATGGTTTGGCGAGAAGGCAAGATCGGGCGGCGGCCCACTTATTGACCTTGGCGTTCACGTCATAGACTTAACACGCTACCTTGCAGGAAAGCCCCGTGTCACATCGGTCTATGGAGCAACCTTCCATAAGCTTGGCGCACGCACAGACATCAAAACACCAAAGCCCTATGTTTCGGTGAGCGCAACGGACCACGACATCTGCGACTGCGAGGATCTCGCAGTGGCAACGCTCCGTTTTGACAACGGAATGGTGCTCTGCGTGGAGATGAGCTACAGCCTCAACCTCGGCCGTGGAGACAACAGCGTTCAGCTTTTCGGAACTGACGGTGGAGTGCATCTGTCAATGGCAGAGGGAGTTAAGTTCTTCTCGCAGATGGACGGATACCTCTCAAATACGACCTTTGACGGCAATACTTCATTTGACAACTCAGCGTATGATAAAGAAATTTTTAACTTTGTGGATGCAATAAGAGGACGAGCAGAATGCCGAAATCCTGCAGAGGACGGCATAGAAATAATGCGCATACTCGACGCAATCTATCACTCAGCCGAAACAGGCCACGAGGAAATCGTTGTAAGATAAGACGCAAAAACAAACACACAAAGTCCAACATCATTTGCCGCAGGCAAACATCATTCAAAAAACTCTCCATCGGAGAATTTTTTGACGGGCTTGTGAATCCACGCACACGCTGCGTGTCCTCACCAACAAAAAGAGCACTGCTTTGCAGTGCTCTTTTTGTTGCCTTAAACGAGTGAAAAGGTCAACTTGGGTAGGTAAAACTGAAAAAAGGTCAACTTTTTCCTCTGCTGCCTTTTCGACAAATTGGAATTGGACGATTATTTTACTATGCGTTCGTAAGTATTCCAATCATAGATTTCGTAACTTCGTCTTAATCCAAACAGCCGTTCAAAAAATGTCCTCTTTTTTCGAATTCGTTTCATAGCTTTTTGAAAACCCATTTCACCAAACATATCATCATCGGTATCATTGCGGTCAAATTGTGCATCGGCAATCCAACGCTTCGTTTTTGGGTTAGTAACATTTATAATGGTACAGTTGCCTTTCATTATTTGTTGAATTTCTTCTATCAAATATGAACAATCTTCATCCGCATCACCGGAAAAAAATTCAAAACAAAAATCTCCAAACCATAAGTCCCAAAACACATACTCGCCGTTCTTCTCTTCAAATTCTAATTCTACGTGTCTTTTCCCATTATTGCTTTGAATTATCAAAGCATAAAATTTGTGTTCTTTTGCTTTTTTAGTGTAAGGAAATTGTGATATATGATTGAGAAAATCCACTTCATTTGCAAACTCCATTTCGGTAAATTGCATGAAATTTGATTTTAATAATTCCTTAGTTTGAGATAAAGTCATATCATATACCTCTGTTCAACAAATACTAATTTATCGGTGAGTTTATTATACCACACTCTCGCAAATAAATCAAGGAGAAGCCTTGTACATCATCAATTTCGCAAGAAAATGCATATCATCAATACGTAGTGCATCGGATTAAAGGTGATGAACCGTTTGGAAAACACCGAAAATCGAAACGCGCCTTGCAGTACCGCCGAAAATTGGAGCATATATCCCTTGCTCATAGGCGTGGATTTTGTTCCATCGTGGGCTGTAATGCCGTAGCTCATAAAGTCAATGAATCATTGCAGATGATCGGACGTGACGCTTTTCAGCTTTCGCTTGCCGATGGGATGCTTTTTGATGCGCCCTCGTTTGTGTGTGCTGCCGGCTGACTTAGATCATACAGCAGCTTGTATTCGCCTGTGAAATTTTTCTTCATAAGAAAAATCCTCTATAATGAATTTTTTGAACGCTCGAAAACCGTACGCTTTTTCGCACGTTCTAAGTAAAGACTGGCAAGGTCAAAATTGAGTTTCAAGAAAGCTTACTTTGTGCGTTTGCTGACGAAAATGCACGTCCGACATTACTGCCGAACGTGCTTTGTTATATCGTGTTATGAATCTTTTGGAAAAAGGAAGAATTAGCTATACATAAAACTACACCTTGCCGCAACATATTCCATAGAAAGGGCATCACGGCAAAAGAGTGTTAAATCATAATCCTTGCTAATAAGCCAGTTGCTCTCGGCACTTTTGGATCGGTCGACTCGGCTAACGGTATAGGAAAACTGTGTTCCCGTCATATCCGTTACGATGATAACGGTTCCGTTGTCGATTTTGTCGCAGAATGAAAATTGATAAGAGTTGTCCGCACCACCAATCACTAAAGAGTGATCGTAGCAACTGCCGTAAAATCGAGCCGGTGAATTATAAAGTTTTTGGCTGTTCCACACATCTGCCACCGGCAATGAAAGATTTAACGAAGGAATCTCTATCAACGCTACATAGTCTATGTCATTGATCTGCAAAATCGGCATATTAAGATTGGGATATGTCCCCGGTACACCTTCAATCCTTTCGGATAATAATTCGTTCATCCTCGTTACCACTTTTTGACTTTCATTAGCGCCGAGATGTGTGCGAATCTGAAGACCAACAATCAGAGCAAAACTAATGACCACCAGGCAGATACCCAAAACAAGAACGATTGGGAATTTTCCTTTTTTCATAGCTGCTTATGCCTCCTGTTGTATATACCAAGAACAATTAGCATAATGCCGGATATACACATCAGCATAATAAACAGCGTTATATTGGAGCTGTCTCCTGTCTCCGGACTGTCCGGAATTTCCTGATTGGATTTATGCGTGTTAACAATTGAGAATGTTCCACCGTTTTTCTGTACGGTTACATTATATTCTTCCGGAACAGACCGTTCTACCACCGCCCAATTACTTTGTTCTTCATCAGATACATACCAAATATAAGACCAATTGTTGCTTGCACCCAGAAGCTGTGTTTCCCACAATACACCGTCTTTGTAAATGTCTACTGTAATCTCCTCGGGGCGATCATCCCGATTGCCTGCATCCTGCCAAAGCTTTGTGACTCTGTATTCGGTTTTGGGAACAAAATTTTCACACTTGGGCTTTGCTTCAACATCATAGTCAAAAGAGCCATCCGTCTGAGGGGTAGGAAGGTAAACCATAAATTGGTCAAATACATAAATTCCACTGTTGTTTTCTGCGACCACCTCACTGACAAGATATAAGCCTGTCTCCAAATGCTCAAAAACTACCACTCCGTTATCGTTTGTCGTTGCTTCCCGATAGGGCATAAGCTGATTGGCAACAATATATGCGTTTATTGTAACAGCGGTGTGTTTCCACTGCTCCTGCACAGTGATATCGTGAATGTTGATCGGGTAGGAGGAAAACGGCTCTATCAGTTCAAATGTACCGTCCGGGAAGGCTTCGGCAACTCGGTAGATACTGATTTGAAGGTCGGAAAATGCCTGTTCCTCTTTTTGGTAGTGCAGTGTCAAGCTTGTATCTGCCGCAGGATCCAAGGGAGTTACTGCTTGTACAGATAGCGGACATAACATCGCCGCACATAAAGCAACCAAGCCTATTAAAATTGCAATCTGTTTTCTCATAAACTCTCTTCCTCCAAGGATTCTTTCTTTACAGGTGCAAACATAACATAAACCAGCAGCACAAAAATAATTGGAAGTGCAACGATCGGCATAACAACCAACGGTTCGATGCGATATGCCTCATTGGCAACATATAGGTTTCGTGTCTGCGATGCGTCTATCTGATGTCCCCGTACCAAAAGACGTTGTGTATTGATTCCGTAAGGCGTACAGGTTAGAAGCGTGCAGTAATCCTTTCCGTCCTTTATTTGAATCAAGCTTGTGTCATCAGGTTCAACAATACGTATTTGATCTACCTCGTACGTAATTGTTCGGTCAAGAATCGTAAAGTAAAATATATCGCCAATCTCCATCCTATCCAGATGGGTAAACAAAACCGCCGTAGGCAGACCTCGATGAGCAGAAACCACACAATGTGTATTCTCACCGCCCACCGGCAAACTGGTTCCTTGCAGGTGACCTACCGCAACGCTAAGCACGCCATCGGATGTTCCGTGATAAACAGGCAATTCCTGACTGATCTTTGGCACTGTGATGTATCCCATCATACCGGTGCCGCTAACATTCAGAATGCTGTTATAATCAGGCAAGCGGTTGTGTTCCACGAGTGGCTCATTCAGCTGTGCCAGCTGTTTGTTATAGGCATCAGCTTCTGCAAAAATGGCGGTATAATCCTCCGGCTTGTACTGTGACAACATAGCCTCGTAGTCAACAATGGCCTCACTTTGTGTCTTGGAATTCCAGTAGCTGCTAATAGACGGGTATAACAGCACGGATAGACCTATGAAAAAAGAAACGAGTAGTATAATCGTCGATTTTTTACTTCTCATAAGCCCCTCCCTAATGTTATGGATTACCTCGGCAGGAGCACGCGCTCCTGCCGAGATTATATTATGTAGTCAAAATATTCGTGATCAATCCTTGATCATAGACATTCTCTTCTTGGTAACCAGCAGAACACCGGCAGCCAGAGCTACGATTGTACCGAAGGTAATAAACAGAACGGTACCCATACCGCCGGTTTCAGGCAGCATAGAGCCGGTCTTGTTGACTACGTGGACACCGGAGCCGGTGGAGTAGACGCCGTCATTGAACACAGCATCCAAGTTGGAATCGGAAACGATGAACTTCTGGCGGGCACTCAGCTTGTTGTAGCCGTCGGGAGCTTCTGTCTCTTCCAGATAGTAGGTACCGTTGTCAAAGCCAACAACGCGAACCTTGCCGTCCTTGACTACGATAGCGACGCCGGTCTCATCAGCTCTCGCACGACGGTAGGTAACACCGTCATCCATCAGAACGACTGCAACTTCGTTTCCACCGTTAGCAGCGTCGTAAATCTTGAACTGTGCACCGTCAATCAGCTTGTTGGCAGAGTCGGTCTTGATGATGTCAACGCCGTAAGTATAAGTAGTAACAGCATCTTCATTAGACACACCACCCTCGCCGAAGGTCAGCCAAGCGGTGTTCAGGTTGCCGTCTCCGTTAATCACAGCGTTGCGGTTCAGCATTGCAGTGTAGTAAACGATGATTTTGTCGTTGGTTTCCAGCTCGTCGCACATTGCCTTGCTGAAATGGACCTCAAAAGTGCAGCCGTCAATAACAACAGCATCATCGGTCTTAACTTCGTACTTGTCAGCGGTAACATCGTGAGTACCGGTGCCGGGAACAACGTGCTCGATCTTGGAAACGCCAATGTATGTCAGACCGGCAGCCATAACATCGTGCAACACATAGTTTTCTGCACCGGCGTGGACATTAATGGTAACGCGGTATTCAATGGTCTGACCAATATCAGATGTGTTGTTTGCGCCCCACTGAGAGGTGGAATCTTCATTAACCTGCTTGTCGATGGTGGGGATACCGTTCTTTACGTTAATAGAAGCGTGGGGGTTGGTGGTAGTCAAGCCGCACAGTGCACCCATAGTGGAGTCTACGAGGTAGTAGCCAAGCTCAAGACCGTCAAATTTTCCGGTTGTTTCGGTAATCACAAATTCACCGGCGTTCTCAGAGGATTTTACAGGATCAATGCCGTTTGCTTTTGCGTAAGCCAGTGCCAGCTTTGCAAAAGCTGCCTTGGTGTCATCATCTTCTGCTGCTGCCCAGGTCACATAACCGTCAGCATCAGTAGCCATATAGGCCTTTGCTTCATCGGTAGCGAAGAAGTTTGCCCAAGCGGCATTTGCCTTGTAGGAGTATGCAGCTGCGTCTACATCATAGCTTTCCAGATCCAACAGCTTGTAGATCTCGTATGTGGTGGATTCGCTCACTCCGTTGATGATGATAGAGCCGGTTTCTTCTGCGGCAAAAGCAGTAACGGATAGGGATGCGATCAGCATCAGAGAAAGAATAACGGAAATAATCTTTTTCATTGTTTTAGTTCCTTTCTAAAATAGTTTTTATTATTGGAGAATCGAATTCACGGCGCATTTTTTGCCGCGATCAGAAGGCTTATTTCATCCTCCTTTCCCGCTTGCGCCTTGATCCGATTCCATATGCCAGTGTGCCCAGAATGATTGCTGAGCCACACAGTACATACATCAGTCTGGACGGTGAGCCGGTTGAGGGAAGCTCAGGACCGCCCGGGTGGTAAGTGTTTGTGATGATGATTGAGTAGGTAGGTGGCGAACCGCTACCGACTTGAACTTCTCCGTAAGTCGTGGACCACTTTTCCTTTTCCCAAACCTCATCCACAGTGTACTTAATGATGTTTCCGTTGGTATCCTTATAGGGCAAACCTTGGAAAGCACCCTGCCAATTGTTTTTCAGGTTTAACGTTATGCTACGTCCGGTATCGACACCATTTGCAAACAGACGCACAGTAACGGCAAATTCCTGATACAGCTTCGAATCGTAGCCTTCGGGAATCACCCATCCCTTTGTTACCGCAACAGAGGTTTCGTTATCGGAAGCCAGCGGTGTATTGGTAATCTGGTAGGCCCAGTCCTCAACTTGCTGGATGTCCGTCTGGGTGATTTTCTTCATAGGTGTCAGGATCAACCCACCGGAGCTGCCGGTAGTTGTACTGATTCGGCCATTGTTATTGATACCGGAGGAAGCCATATAGTACTTGGTGCCGCTGCTGCTGTTATTGCGTGTCGCGTAGAAACGGAAACCTGTACCGGCATCTATCGGCGTAAATGTCTGGACACCGGAATTGTCGGTTGTAGCATAGAAGTAACGGCTACTGGAACGGCTGCTGTACACAAAGCTCAGCGTCTGTCCTGCTCCATTGGTAAATTTCACCTTTCCGCCGCTGACGGTTGCAGTCCAAGTCGCTAATGCAGATCCCTTGGCGGTAGCTTCATCAACCCAAGTCAGTTTTGAATCAGTTGTTGAGACCGTAGAAAGGTATCCGTTGCTATGCTTCAAAATGTAGCTTTCGCCATTAACAAAGCTGGCCGCCTCCGCCCATTCTGTTTTGGATATCTCGATCTGCGTGATCTTTCGGACGGTAGAGTAGTAACCGGATTCGTAGGATTCTTCAATACCGTACTGTACTTCACTCAAGGTGTCGTAATTATACTTGGGCAGATTGGTCCAGGTATACATCCATCCGTTTTCATCGCTGAGGGTGATCTCACGGATCCTGCGAACCGTTCCGTCGGGATCGGTCACAGTCAAATATGCTTGAATGTAATCACTGCTGTGGTCGACGGTGTCTTCCCACTTTTTGATGACCTGCACCGTTGTGATGTCAGTTACCGTATCCGGTGCATTGGTAACAACGATGTAGACCCGTTGGCTCTGCTCGTCAATGCTGACACCGTGGACAGTAAAGCCGGGAGAGGGATCGTCCACTACTTCTACGTGGTACGTAGCCTGTCCGTATTTATCAATGGTAATTTGGATCGTACCTTGGGGGATGGAGTAACCTGCTGCCGTAGGCGGTCCGGTCTCCTTGATGTAATAGGTCTTACTGGGACTCAGGCCCCACATATGCGCAACACCGTTTATAACTGTGAAGGTGTTTGTAGCAGCGTCTCCCTGCTCATAAGCAGCTTCACTTGTGTAAAGCTCTGCAGGAGTAGTGCAAGACGCATCTGTATACACAGAGAACTGTGCACCGTTCAGAAGCTGCTGAGTCAGAACATCCTCCTTTTGGATATCCAGACTGTATCGGGGTGCCAGGTTAAAGTAAATAGCACAGTTGGAGCTGGATGCGCCACGCTCCAGATACAGCACCGACATCACGTGTTCGCCGGCGGAAATATCCACGGTTCCCACAACTCTGTCCTGAACGGAGACCTCTCCGGTGGCAAAGTTAATATCACCACTTTCAACGCCGTGAATACCGCCGATATCCAACACCAGTTCTCCGTCGATCAGCACCCACACATCATCGTCGCCTGAGAAATGGAAGTGCATATCATTTCCGAAAATGTCCTTGTTACCATCCGTTGTGGTATCATCCGGCAAGTAGAACCGAATATCCGTCCTCATACCGTAAGCAAAGTTTGCAAGGACTCGATCGCTATTTGAATAGCCTGATGCGTATTGGAAGTGATTGACACCTGCGTATTCCCCGTTAATGCCGTTGTAGGTGTATGTAGCGGTATTGTTTCCGTTGGTATTGGCATAGGGGGAGTTTAGCGGCAGAAAGCCGGAATTGGTAGAGCCAACGGAATCAGAGGGGGCACTCAAATATTCATAAACATAGAAACGCCCCAGGCTTTGGTTGTAGGATGCCGCATTGCGCTGAGAATCGTAGTAGTAATACCCGTAGTATTCATCGTCGGGATCGGTCATAATCTGGAACAGATGGTCGCCCGTTCCCAAATATTTTTTACCCAGGGAATCTTCCGTATCGAACAGCGCGTGGTAGCGTGCCGTGTTATAGATTCCGCCGGTAACGATACCGGCACCGGGGTAGGTATTGTGGGTCTGACGGTTATTGGAATAAGCCAAATTGCCGTTTTGATAGTTGGGAGCACCATCAATAAATACGAAATTCAGTGTCTCCCGATCCATATAGCCCACATTTCCGCTGTTGACCGTAGACCAAGTTTCTGAATGGGACGATGCTCCCACCGTTATCTGTGCCTTGGAAGACAAGATGTTAAACAGGGAATTATAGTCAAACAGGTGCGTCGTGATAAATTCATTGGTACTGACCGTATCCGCCACATATGCGTTGAACTGACCGATATCATAGGTAGCGGCAACCCAGTCAGCATACAGCACTGCGTTACCGGTTACCTCCATTTCTCCGCCGGCAGGATAGTATCGATTGTTAGTTATATCGTACCAACCCTGTAACTTGTAGCTGTACTTACTGGGAGAGGTCCATTCCGTAGGTAGCTTCAAAATACTGCCACCCTGAACGGTATAAGCGGTGTCCGGTGACCCGGTCAGGAATGCAAGGCCTCCGTCAGTGCCATCCAACCAGATCGTATAGTTCGTTGCTGCTACGGATGGCTCGTCCAACACCGTAATACTATCTGCTTCTGTAACGATGCCATAACCCATAATGGCGGGATCGTTAAGAAGATATTGTGTTTCTCCAACAGCGTTGTCTAAATCACCTTCAATGACGGTAATGTAGGTATCATCTACATCAACTATAATGGCGACTGCGTTGGCACCGGAATTTTCTGTTTCTCCCTTGTGAAGAAAGACAATGTTGCCAATGTCCGGTGAACGCTCCTGTGCGCTTTTGTAAAGCTCTTCTGCGATCCACTCTAATCGCATAGATTCAGGACCTGCATTCATCGGCAAATCCGTTGCGCCTGCATATTCCAGGCAGAAGGAAACGAACATAGCCGACCAATCACCGTAGGGGTTACCGTACCATTGTCCATAGCGGGTGATACCTCGACGGACGCCGACAGCATCCACTTTGAAATTTAACGTGCTTTCCGTATAACCAAGCTGCGATTGGGCAACCAAAACCACGTTTGCTTTTGTGGTAGGACCTCGAGCTATGTCAGCTAAGGTCGCTTCCCAGTCGTCACTTGTTTCCAAATCGGCGTTTATATCGCTGTAACAATCGGCTGTATGTATATGTTCTTCTATGGTGCAGTTGACACATTCTTCGCTGTGGATGTGTTCTTCCTTTCCGCAGAACGCGTCTCCGGCTATACCGATGCCGGTGAGTTTAAGACTCCAAAAGACGATCAATACAACGATCAAAGAAAGGGTCGGAATGATCTGCCGAAGATTATGTCGATCCCGATTGATTATATTGAGTTGTTCTAAAAGTTTTTGTTCATTCTCTGGCAAGATCACACCTCCTTTCCAAGTTACTATATTGGGTGTTAATCTATGAACTCAAATTCTGACAAAGGCCAGAATTTGCAAAAAATCTTGCCAACGATTTGATCCTCGGGAATACAACCGATCACACTGCTGCGACTGTCTATTGAGGTTTCTCTTTTATCGCCCATCACAAAATAACAGTTTTCCGGTACTTGGTAGGGAAACTCAACATCGCATTCGCCCAAAGCCTTTTCGCTAATGTACGGCTCGTCCAACGGGTTGCCGTTCAGAAAAACCGTACCGTCGGATTCTATCCAGATATAATCTCCCGGGGTGGCAATGACCCGCTTGATCAGAATTTTATTCGAGTAATAAAAGGCGCAAAGATCACCTGTTTGCATATTCTTCTTTTTCACCAGCAGAACAATGTCTCCATCGTTCAGATTTGGTTCCATACTGGTGCCGGCAATTTGGAGAACCGGCAGAACCAAGGTCGCAACCAGGGCAGCAACCGCAGCAACAACGATCAACGCATTTACTGTGCTTTTAAGCAATTTGCGGAAGCGACGCTTATACCGTTCACGTTTTAATTCTTTTTGCAGAGCATCCATTGGCGGAAGCCCCTGCTCGCTGTGTTTTCCTATGTGTTTCTTCATACGTTATCATTCACCTTTAATGCGGCTTGCCTCTTCCAAAGCTTGGGTGATAATTGCGGCACTTTTCTTATGTGCTTCTTCCTCTATTTCTTCGGCACGTTTCTTTGCAGCATTGATATATGTATCTGCTGCATCTTGTGCCGCCTGAAAAACGCCACGCAATTGCAAAGAGGCCTCTGCAATTGAACCCAAGGTAGAAATTTTAATCTCCTGATCATTTAAACGCCGCTCTGCTTCCTCTAAGGCTGCTTGTAATTTGTCAGCACGTTCTGTTTGAATAATAAGCAGTTCCAAAAGCTGATAGCGATTCAGTTTTTTCAACTCTTTCTCCGTCACAGAATACACCTCTTTTCATTATCTGATAACAAAAAAGCAACGCCACCAAAGAGGTATGGTAAACCATATCTCTTGGATGGATTTTAGGATCTAAATAAGGGCGCAGGGCAAAAATGGGTGCCGTTAATCTGTCTATCCATCAGGACTTTGTACAACGCTGTCATTTCAAATTGCGCCCCCTTTTTTCAGCAAATAACTATTGAACATATAGTGTATCACAAAAGCGCATATCTTTCAATGCTTTTGTTCACTTTTCTCAAAAAGTTTGTAATTGTTTTCGTGCTCATCAGAAAGGTTTATTAAAGCCTTGCCTTGCTTCATTGCATAATCTACAGTCTGCCATGCACCGCCGTTTTCGTGCTCAATATAGCAGATAATCAAATCAACTCTATCCACCATTTCCCGATTGCGAATTTGGATCGCAGATTTTGGATGTGCAATTGATGCGGCGTGCGAGATTTCCACGTCGGTATAATAGTCGTGAAAGTAAGTTTCGTTATTAAGATACTCTGCCGTAGGATACGGCAGCACCAATACAAGGGCACTGTTATCGTCCCTGTGATTTTTTCGTACGCGAAGCACAGAAGAAGATACACACTGATCAAAGTCCCCATTGCGTCCCACTAAAAAATCCACGTACTCATTTTCGTCAATAAGTTTTCGGATCTGTTCTTCCAAAAGGTTCTCAACCTTTATGATGTTATCCACGTATCGGTGACCAAAAAACGCCACCGTGAAAATATTAAGCATAACGATTCATCCATCACTTTACTGTTAAGAGTTTGCACTTCACCTTATATTATACCGATATAAGCGGTAAACATCAACTACAATCGGTAATTTCATCGTGAATATTACCGCTAAAATTATTATACAATATTAGAAAGTGAGGTGTTAACGATGGATCTTCAGTTTATTAGAGACCGTATCTCTGTTTTAAGGACGAAAAAGAATGTCTCTGAATATAGAATGAGTACCGACTTGGGACACAGCAAGAGTTATATGCAAAGCATATCCTCCGGCAGATCGGTGCCATCTCTTGGCGAATTTCTCTATATCTGTGAGTATCTTGGAGTAACACCCCGAGAGTTCTTTGATGAGGACATTGCTGAGCCGCAGTTGGTTCAGAAATTGTACGAACTGACACGCAATATGTCTGAGGCGGATTTGAGCGTCTTGATTAGCACGGCAGAGAGGTTGAACGATAAATAGTATGCAAAAGGACGGTGACCAAAATTGGTTACCGTCCTTTTGACATATTCGTTTCAATAGATTTTCGTTATGAAAAAATCTTCGTCGGGAACAAAAGCACCTTCCAATCCGTGGAACCCATAAAGCTTTTTGCCGTTGGCTGTGCTTGTTATATCGTTCGTTATATCAACATTCCACCAAGTCCCGTCATAGTACACGCGGTTCCAAGTGTGCCGATCTG
>JAZPXL010000009.1:0-3309 GCA_045543615.1 Eubacteriales bacterium | reverse complement strand
CAAGGAGATCCTCTCCTTTGGGCCGCTTTGCGTTGCACCCGAATACCAAAGACAGAAGTTCGGCAAAATGCTGATCGAGCATTCCTTTGAGGTTGCACGTAAGATGGGTTACGATGTGAACATCAACTTCGGCAATCCGGGAAACTACGTCAGCCGTGGGTTCGTGAGCTGTAAAAAGAAGAATGTAAGTTTTGTAGTGGACGGCAACTTCCCAACGGCACTTCTTGTTTGTGAGCTTGTGCCAAACACACTTGACGGCAAAAAGTGGATGTATATTCCAAGTACCGCCGCCGATTGCTGTGAGGACACTGTTGCAGTCGAAGCATTCGACACTACTTTTCTACCAAAGGAAAAGAAGTGGATGCCGAGCCAAGAGGAGTTCTATATCTATAGTCATTCTTCGGTCGTAAGATAAACGTAAAAACCGCTGAGGTTTCGCAAGATTCCTCAGCGACCTTTTATTTCTATAAGTTATTTAAACAAAAATGACGGCAGAGAGGTGTTAATCTCCCTGCCGCCGTGTTTCGGTTAGTTATAAATTATATCGTGGTTTACGATTTCTGTGGCTCTGCTGCGGATGTTATTCATCCGAGCAACCCACTCCATTTGATTGTCTGCTTTGAGTTGTTCGGTCACGCCCTCACGCTCTGCCATCTGTTTTACGAGCCGAAAAAAACATATCCTCAGCTTGCTTGTTTACATCGTCAAGGTGTCTGTTCAGTTCGCATTTTGTGAGCAAGGTCGTATAACCCGTTCTTTCGTCTGTGAAATGCTGTTTCATTGTGTTGTCCTCCTTGTAATTTTATCTTGAGTGTTCATCACGCCGCTTACCTTTGTTTGCTCTTGCTTGTTCAAGCAGATTGTCAATCTGCCTGCTGCCGAATACCTTTCGGAGCAGTTTATAATCACGCAGATCTTCACGTAGATATTCGTTTTCATTCTCCAAAGCCGCCACCCGATTTTTCAATCTCTCGTTGCTGCTCGCAAACGAGTAATTGGCGGTACGCCATCGTTCGAAATCGGTTCTCGCTTCAAAATACCGGTTCAGAGTTTTGATAACGAGTGCTTTTAATCGCTTTATCAACAGATCGACAAACTTGGTTTTGTAGCTTCGTGCCGACATCATCGCCGTAGGTTCTGGCAACTGATATTCAGGTTCGTTTTCAAAATTTTGTGAGATGGTTGTGATAACTTTTGCACTCTCGGTTAGGTTCTCAATCTGCTTTTCAAGGATATTTGCTTCGTCAGTTTTTTCCTTGACAACCGCATCCAACTCCGCCAATTCTCGCTGACGTTCCTGCAATTTATAATCGAGAACATCAAGGTGCGGACGCCCCATTCCTTTGTGCTCCCACTCAATTCCGTGCCGTTCCATAATAGCGGCGAGCTGTTCTTTTTCGGCTTGTATCCACCTTGCCCACTCGCTATCCTTCTTGTGAACGCCGACAAATCCTTGCGCCTTTAACGCTTGCTTGAGGGAGACTCTTGTTTCAAGTCCACGCTTGCCGTCGGTCTTGATGAAAGGTATAAAGTCGATGTGCAAATGGGGTGTTGCTTCATCCAAATGCAGGTGCGCCGAGAACACTCTGAGGTTGGGATTGCGCTCGGCAAAGCCTTTCATATACTCGTCAAGTATCTCGGTGGCGAGCTTTCCGGTGTCGCTATCGACGGCGGTATTCTCCCAATCACCGATCTGCATTATGATTTCGTGAAACGGTTTTTCCTGCTTTCCAAAGCGTATTTTTTCGTAATAATCATCTATCATACGGTCGGCTCTCGTTTGCTTGGCGTTGTATTTTCCAAGTGCTTCGTCAAACAATTCGTGGTAAACATCACGAATATTTTCATCACAGTAGGCAATGTTTTGGTACGACCTTTCGGGATCAACGTTGCCTGCGTGAAAGGTGCGATTGTTGTGTCTGAGTGAGCCTTTTCCGACCATTCCGCTTATCGTTCTTTTCAAATAATCACTTCCTTTTTCCTTCGCCGCCGTGCGGCGAGTTTTGTTACTTTTGTCAAAAGTAACGCAAAAGCACTTTCGACAGCCTTCGTCTATCAAAAGGTGCCATTGCGCTCTCCGAGGGGGTTATGGGGCGTTGCCCCGTTGCCTGCGGACAACACCCCAGCAGTGCCGCCCTTTGAAAAGGTCACCCTGCACCCCGCCTAAACTTTCCCGTGTCGGTCTGTGACGATGGTGACGATGTTTTTGCTACCGCCAATAACACCGTCACGACCGACACGCATCGTCACGCTCGCTCAAGGTGTAGGCGCACCTTGCGGCCATCGTGACAGCGTTTGTTCTCGTAGCAGATACCGTATTCATTGAACAAACGCCCTGCATTGATATTCAGCTTCATCGACAGAGCGTTGGCTTTCATATCAACGCCGAGCACCACGACAAGCTCCGTTGGTGAACCACACCACTCGGCATTGTCTACGGTGATAAACGCCGCCACCTTTTCAAGCAAGGGTTCGGGCGGCTCTTTCCAAAGTTCCGTTTCCACTCGTTCCAATTCCCATAACAGTGTTTCGGCATTACCGACAAGGTGTAGCTTTTGGTCGGGGTGATCTCTACCCGTTTCCTCATGGGTGGCGTTGTTGCTTGTACGCTTTTCCTTTTGCAGAATAAATCCGCCGTCTGCTGCGCCGAGCAGAGCTGTCGTGCCGGAGATCATATCGAACTTATCATCGGCATTTTGCTTTCGGGTGTGGTGAACGATTAAAACACAAATGCCGTAGCGGTCGGTAAATTTTTTGATGCGGTTAATGATTTCATAATCATTAGCGTAACTGTAATTATCACCGCCGACCTCACGCACCTTTTGAAGTGTGTCTATGATTATGAGTTTGGTGTCGGGGTGTTCGGCAATGAACCCTTGCAACTGTTCATCAAGTCCCTTGCCAATCTGACTTGCCGAAACGGAGAAGTGCAGATTGTCTGCGCTCTCCGTTCCAAACATTCGATACAAGCGTTCTTGCAAGCGGCGGTAATCATCTTCAAGAGCAAGATATAACGCCGTTCCATTTCGGACGGTATAGTTCCATAGTGGCGTTCCCGTGCTGACGTGATATGCCAACTGCGCCATCAGAAAACTTTTGCCGAGCTTGGGTGCGCCTGCAAAGATATACGTTCCCGGATAGAGCAAGCCGTCAATCAGCGGCGGCTTGCTTTGGTAAACGGTGTCGTACAGTTCGGTCATTGATACGGTTTTGAGGTAGGACGGGTTCATCATCTTAATCATTTCACGCTGAATTTCCTCAAAACTCTTGAAATTTTCATCTTCGGTGGTTATAATATTTGCAGTAGAT
>JAZPXL010000008.1:0-4809 GCA_045543615.1 Eubacteriales bacterium | reverse complement strand
ACTCCGATTGTCGCCAAACAAAGCCCAAATAGAAAAGGAAAACCCTTGTTACCATCTGAGTGGAGTTGCGCTTTTACCGAACTCTTATCAGATGATAACCAAAAAAGGGTATAATATCCCCTTGGTAAAAAGTGATCCTTTCCCTTATTTAGCTTTGTTTGGCGTATATATTATATCACAGTTATCTGCAAAAATAAAGTATTTTCAGAAAAGTTACTATTTTTGATACAAAAAACAACGGCAGAGAGAATAAATCTCTCTGCCGCCATACTTCGGTTAGTTGTAAATTATATCGTGATTTACGATTTCTGTGGCTCTGCTGCGGATGTTATTCATTCGAGCAACCCACTCCATTTGGTTATCCAACTTGAGTTTTTCGGTTACGCCCTCACGCTCTGCCATCTGTTTTATGAGCCGAAAAAACATATCCTCAGCCTGCTTGTTTACATCAGCAAGGTATCTGTTCAGTTCGCATTTTGTGAGCAAGGTCGTATAAAAACCTTTGCGATGCGCCTTGATATACTGCAAGTGCCGTTGCCCCCAAATGCCGACTTCGACTTGTTTTTCGGCGGGTAATGCAAGATCGGGCAGATAATAATCTCCCTGCAAGGTGTAGTTGATACCCGTTCTTTCGTCTGTGAAATGCTGTTTCATTGTGTTATCCTCCTTGTAAATTTATCTTGAGCGTTCATCACGCCGTTTACCTTTGTTTGCTCTTGCTTGTTCAAGCAGATTGTCAATCTGTCTGCTGCCGAATACCTTTCGAAGCAGTTTATAATCACGCAGATCTTCACGGAGATATTCGTTTTCATTCTCCAAAGCCGCCACCCGATTTTTCAATCTCTCGTTGCTACTCGCAAGCGAGTGGTTGGCGGTGCGCCACCGTTCAAAATCGGTTCTCGCTTCAAAATACCGATTCAGAGTTTTGATAACGAGTGCCTTTAACCGCTTTATCAGCGGGTCGACAAACTTGGTTTTATAACTCCGTGCCGACATAATTGCCGTAGGTTCGGGCAACTGATATTCAGGATCGTTTTCAAAATTTTGTGAAATAGTTGTAATAACCTTTGCACTCTCGGTTAGGTTCTCAATCTGCTTTTCAAGGATATTTGCTTCGTCGGTTTTTTCTTTGACAACCGCATCCAACTCCGCCAATTCTCGCTGACGTTCCTGCAATTTATAATCGAGAACATCGAGGTGCGGACGCTCCATTCCTTTGTGTTCCCACTCAACTCCGTGCCGTTCCATAATGGCGGCAAGCTGTTCTTTTTCGGCTTGTATCCACCTTGCCCACTCACTGTCCTTCTTGTGAACGCCGACAAATCCTTGTGCCTTTAACGCTTGTTTGAGGGATACTCTTGTTTCAAGTCCACGCTTACCATCGGTCTTGATAAAGGGTACAAAGTCAATATGCAAGTGGGGTGTTGCTTCATCCAAATGCAGGTGTGCCGAGAACACTCTGAGGTTGGGATTACGCTCGGCAAACCCTTTCATATACTCGTCAAGTATCTCGGTGGCAAGCCTTCCGGTGTCGCTATCGACGGCGGTATTCTCCCAATCACCAATCTGCATTATGATTTCGTGGAACGGTTTTTCCTGCTTTCCGAAACGTATTTTTTCGTAATAATCATCTATCATTCGGTCGGCTCTCGTTTGCTTTGCGTTATATTTTTCGAGTGCTTCATCAAACAATTCGTGGTAGACATCACGGATGTTTTCATCACAGTAGGCAATGTTTTGATGCGAACTTTCGGGATCAACGTTGCCTGCGTGAAAGGTACGATTGTTGTGTCTGAGCGAGCCTTTTCCGACCATTCCGCTTATCGTTCTTTTCAAATAATCACTTCCTTTTTCCTTCGCCGCCGTGCGGCGGGTTTTGTTACTTTTGTCAAAAGTAACGCAAAAGCACTTTCGACAGCCTGCGTCTATCAAAAGGTGCCATTGCGCTCTCCGAGGGGGTTATTGGGCGTTGCCCCGTTGTCTGCGGACAACACCCCAGCAGAGCCGCCCTTTGAAAAGGTCACCCTGCACCCCGCCTAAACTTTTCCGTGTCGGTCTGTGACGATGGTGACGATGTTTTTGCTACCGCCAATAACACCGTCACGACCGACACGCATCGTCACGCCCCTGCAAGGTGTAGGCGCACCTTGCGGCCATCGTGACAGCGTTTGTTCTCGTAGCAGATACCGTACTCATTGAACAAACGCCCTGCGTTGATATTCAGCTTCATCGACAGAGCATTAGCTTTCATATCAACGCCGAGCACCTCGACAAGCTCCGTTGGCGAGCCGCACCACTCGGCATTATCTGCGGTGATAAACGCCGCCACTTTTTCAAGTAAGGGTTCGGGCGGCTCTTTCCAAAGTTCCGTTTCCACTCGCTCCAATTCCCATAAGAGAGTTTCGGTATTGCGGACAAGGTGTAGCTTTTGGTCGGGTTGATCTCTGCCCGACACCTCAAGGGTGGCATTGTTGCTTGTGCGCTTTTCCTTTTGCAAAATGAACCCGCCATCTGCTGCACCGAGCAGAGCCGTTGTGCCGGAGATCATATCGAACTTGTCATCGGCATTTTGCTTTCGGGTATGGTGGACAATTAAAACGCAAATGCCGTAGCGGTCAGTAAATTTCTTGATACGGTTAATGATTTCATAATCATTGGCGTAACTGTAATTATCACCGCCAACCTCACGCACCTTTTGAAGTGTGTCTATGATTATGAGTTTGGTGTCGGGGTGTTCGGTAACAAACCCCTGCAACTGTTCATCAAGTCCCTTGCCGATCTGACTTGCCGAAACAGAGAAGTGCAGGTTGTCTGCGCTCTCCGTTCCGAACATTCGATATAAGCGTTCCTGCAGGCGGCGGTAATCATCTTCAAGGGCGAGATATAACGCCGTTCCTTTTCGGACGGTATAGTTCCATAGCGGTGTTCCCGTGCTGACGTGATATGCCAACTGCGCCATCAGAAAACTTTTGCCGAGCTTTGGTGCGCCTGCGAAGATATACGTTCCCAGATAGAGCAAGCCGTCAATCAGCGGCGGCTTGCTTTGGTAAACGGTTTCGTACAGTTCGGTCATCGATACGGTTTTGAGATAGGACGGATCCATCATCCGTATCATTTCACGTTGAATTTCCTCAAAACTCTTGATATTTTCATCTTCGGTGGTTATAATATTTGCAGTAGATTTTTGAGAAGGCTGCTCCGTATCTGCGCCAACAGATACATTCGGAGCAGTCTTTTCCGTTATATTGGTCATTCAGATCCCTCCTTTAATCCATACAAGGTTTTGTTGATTTGTTCGATAACTTCAAGCAAGTCACCGCTGACGTTGCCGCCGCTTTCAATACGCTTCAGCTCGTCGAGGACAGCAGCGAGTTCCATTTTGAGAGCCTTATACACTCTCGGATTTCCTTCCACCACAATTTCACGGTCGGTACACTTGCGGTAACAATATTCCTGCTTTGTGAGTCCCGACAGTGCCACGATACGGTTTATCGTTTCGTGTTCTTCGGGCGATACCCGAAATCCTACGGTGATACATCTGAAGCGGTCATGTTTATCTAAATTTTTAGCTGACATTTTACGTTGGCTCCTTTCGGAAATTATTGAGCTTGTCTGCCATATCCGTCTGTGTGGACGGGAACAGATGAGCATAGTTATAAGTGATATTGATACTTTCGTGTCCTACACGGTCGGCAATCGCCACCGCCGAATATCCCATTTCAATCAAGAGGGAAATGTGGCTGTGTCGCAAATCGTGGATACGGATACGCTTAACCCCTGCTTCATCTGCGCCCCTTGTCATTTCTCGGTGCAAATAATTCTTTGTGATATTAAACACTCGGTCGTTCTTTTGCAGACCGTAGAGTTTAGCAAGGTATTCCTTGATTTCCTCGATAAGAAAATCGGGCATTTTTATCACTCGGTTGCTTTTCGGTGTTTTCGGCTCGGTAATAACATCCCTGCCGTCAATGCGCTGATAGGACTTATTTATAGTGACCGTACCACGCTCAAAATCAAAGTCGCCGGCGGTCAAGGCTAACAACTCGCCCTCACGGATACCGCACCAATACAGCATTTCAAATGCGTAATAGGATACGGGCTTGTCCATCACCGCAAAGGCGAATTTCTGATATTCCTCTTGTGTCCAAAAGAGCATTTCACGGCTTCTCGCCTTACCCATATTACCGACTTTAGCGGCGGGATTTTCTTTCAAGCCATAGAACTTAACGGCGTGATTAAAAATGGCGCTGAGCTGATTGTGGAGCGTCTTAAGATACACGGTAGAGTATTTCTTACCGTTCTTATCACACCCCTTAATCATTTCATTCTGCCAAGCAATAACATCTCTCGGCTGAATTTCGCTGATTTTGCGCTTGCCGAAGTATGGCAGGATCTTTGTGCGAATAATATGCTCTTTGGTCTGCCAAGTGTTTTCTTTAATGCGATTCTTCATATCCACCGTATAGGTTTCAATAAAGCTCGCAAAGGTCATACTGAGATCTGCCTGAGTCTTGTTCAAAAACTCACGTTCCCAAGCAAGTGCTTCACGCTTGGTTGCAAAACCTCGCTTCGTGCTTTGCTTTCGGTCTCCCTTCCAGTCGGTTATTCGGTAGTAGACCATCCAAGTGTTTGTTTTTTCATCTTTATAAACAGCCATTTTAATCACTTCCTTTCCTTAACTTTGGCTGCATCGTAGCAGGTCTTGTCTAAAAAGAATTGTTTGTTGACTTTACCCGCCATTGTGAAAAATCCTTGTTCTTGCAGTTCAGCGTTCATTTTCCGTATCACTTTGTAGGCAAATGATTTGGA
>JAZPXL010000007.1:0-121150 GCA_045543615.1 Eubacteriales bacterium | reverse complement strand
TGCTATTGCCCGTGCTCTTGTAAATGACCCTGACATTCTTCTTGCTGATGAACCAACCGGTGCGCTTGATACACAGACAAGCGTTGCTGTTATGGAAATTCTCAAGGAGATTGCGAAAGAAAAGCTCGTCATTATGGTAACACACAACCCCGAGCTCGCGGATGCCTATTCAAGCAGAATCATCAAGGTTATTGATGGTATCGTTGTAGGCGACAGCAATCCATATTCGGACGAAGAGGCAGAGAGTGAAGTTGCAGCGTTTAATGCCGCAAAGAAGAAAGAAAATGCTGCTAAAAAGCCTTCAATGTCTGTAAAAACCGCTATTTCTCTTTCCTTTAATAATCTACTAACAAAGAAAGCGCGCACATTTCTCGTGTCCTTTGCAGGTAGCATAGGAATAATTGGAATTGCACTCATTCTCTCTCTCTCGAATGGTATCAACGCATACATCACGAGAATGCAGGAGGACACTCTCTCCTCATACCCAATAACAATTCAGTCGGAAACTATTGATATGGGTAGTCTTGCGACCTCCATCGCAGGTCAAAAGAACGAAGGTAATGTGGAAAATAGAAAAGATGACACCATCTATTCAAACGATGTTTTCAGCGTACTGATAAATACTTTCCTATCCGAAGTTCAATCAAATGACCTCGGTGAGTTCAAAAAGTTTATTGAGTCAGATGATAGCGGGCTTAAAGATTATATCTCCGCAATTTCGTACACATACAATCTCGACCTTCAGATTTATTCTTCCGACAGAACAAATGGTGTGACACAGGTTCACCCCAGCCCTCTTATTGACGAGATGATGTCTATTATGGGTGGTTCGATGTCCTCAGGTATCACATCAACAGCTTCTGCTATGTATGGTATGAATGCATTTACCGAGATGATTGATGACGAGGAGCTTATTCACTCCCAGTACGATTGTATCGCAGGTAAGTGGCCCTCCAATTATGACGAGGTTGTGCTTGTTGTTGATGAAAACAACGGAATCAGCGACCTCTCGCTCTACACTCTCGGACTTAAGGATCAGGACGAGGCACTCGAGAACTTCAAAAAGATTCTCAAGGGTGAAGAATACGAAATCGTTCCCACGGAGTACAAAATTGAGGATATTCTCAATATGACCTACACCCTTCTCCTCACTCCCGACACATTCGTTTATGATGAGGAAACCAAGACATACGTTAGCGTTGCTGATTTCTCTGACAACAAAAACCACGAAAATCTCCTCTCCGCTCAGCTTGAGGAATATGGAATTGACCTTAAGGTAGTTGGTATAATCCGTCCCAGCAAGGACGCTGTTTCAACATCCATCAGCGCAGGCTCTATAGCTTACACCTCTGCTCTCACCCGTGAGTATATCAATCGCATCAACGATCATAAGCTCGTAAAGGAACAGAAGGATAACCCCGGTGTAGACGTTTTTACCGGCATAGAGTTCAGGGATGGTGACATCACAATTGAGGATATCAAGGCTTATATCGCAACACTTCCTGAAGATCAGCAGGCACAGATCAACGCATATATGCAGATGATGACCGAAGAGCAGATCATTGAGATGTTCAAAGCACAAATGCCCACAACGGACGCAACCTACGAGGGCAATATGAAGAAGCTGTGCTCTGTTGATCTTGAAACTCCTGCAAGCATAAGCATTTATGCAAAAACATTCTCTGATAAAGACCAGATTTCCGCAATCATTGACGCCTATAACCAGAGAATGATTGATGAAGGAAAAGAAGAAAAGGTTATTAAGTACACCGACTATGTAAAGCTTCTTATGTCCTCAATTACAACCATTATTGACGTTATCTCAGGTGTTCTTATTGCTTTTGTTGCTATTTCGCTTGTCGTTTCATCTATAATGATAGGAGTTATCACTTATATCTCCGTACTTGAGCGCACTAAGGAGATTGGTATTCTCCGTGCCATTGGTGCATCTAAGAAGGATGTTGCCCGTGTATTTAACGCAGAGACATTCATCATTGGTCTTATTTCAGGCTTGCTTGGTATCGGTGTAACAATACTTTTGATCATTCCCACAAACATTATTATACACCACGCATCAGGCATAACAAATATCGGTGCTTCTCTTCCTGTTGGTGGCGCAATCATTCTTGTGTGCATCAGTATTCTGATGACACTTATTGCAGGTCTTATTCCCTCAAAGATTGCCGCAAAGAAAGATCCCGTTGAAGCACTCAGAAGTGAATAAATTACAAATAAACAGACCCGACTCAGTCGGGTCTGTTTTTACGTATTCATAATTGTTCTTACATATGAAGCAAGCATATTTGCTGTTCCTTCAATTCCAAGCAAAGAGCTATCAATCAAAAGATTATAATTCTCGAAAGCTCCCCACTTTTTTCCTGTATAGTAATTATAATAATTAATTCTGCGCTTGTCAGTTCTCTGCGAGATCTCACGGGCGTTCTTTTCGTCAATGCCGGGGTGACGTTCCATTATTCTTGCGATCTTAAAATCAAGAGGCGCATAAACAAAAATACTTATTCTCTTAGGTGACTCCTTTAGTACATAATCTGCACATCTGCCAACAATAACGCAGGATTCTTTATTGCTAAGTTCACGGATTATCTGAGACTGAGTAACAAAGAGCCTATCATTAAGCGGCATACTTATGCTGTGTACAGGAGCATTGAAATATGAAGAACCCATAGCAAGTGTATACAAAAGACTGCTTGTTGCGTGCTCGTCTACCTGCCCCAGTACCTCACTTGACATACCTGACTTTTGCGCAGCCATTGTAATAAGCTCTTTATCATAAGCTTTAAATCCAAGGAGCTCTCCAAGACGTAGACCAATTTCTCTGCCACCACTTCCATATTGTCTTGCCACAGTTACAACGAATGTATCAGTATTGCTCATAAGTCGTACACCTCCCAAGTTTTTGATTATTATATCAAATTATCTTTGATTTGTAAAGTAGTCTAAAAAAATTTCTTTGTGCATTCTATATTAAATAGGTGAATATTCTCTAATAACGGAGGTAAGAAAATGACAAAGACAAATAATATAGCAAGAACATTTGTGTATAACTCCTTGTTGCTAACACTTTCAGCTATCCTTATCAGAACTGTAAGTGTAGCTTTCAATGTTTATATATCAAATCGAGTTGGTGCTGAGGCTATGGGCTTGTATTCCCTCATCTGCAACGTTTGGGGATTTGCTCTTACACTTGCTACCTCCGGAATCAATCTTGCCGTTACCCGTACCGTTGCAGAGGCTTTGAATAGCGCAACAGAAATACGAGCAATAATGAAAAAAAGCCTGATATATGCAACAACCTTCGGTTCTCTTGCAATGCTTTTGCTTATCTCTCTTGCAAATACGATTTCACTTCACTGGTTAAGAGACACAAGAGCTGCATTGCCGCTTGCGCTGATGGGGTTACCTTTGCCGGCAATCGCAATTTCTTCAGCTCTCTCAGGATATTTTTCTGCAGTTCGACGTGTCTGGAAAAGCGCATTAAATCAAATTCTGTCTCAAGCGGTGAAAATCTTTAGCACAGCTATGCTATTGACTCCTCTGATGCCTCTTGGCATCGAATACTCTTGTGTAGCTTTAGTGCTCGGAACAACAATATCCGAATTATTATCTGCGATGATAGCTTTCATTTTTTACCTTTATGAAAAAAAGAAAAAGCTTATCTCTATAACAAGACACAACCCGAGTCAAAACTATACAAAGAAGATATTCTCTATTGCTATGCCGATAGCTCTGAGCACCTATGTTCGTTCAGGACTTACAGCCATTGAACACATCCTCATTCCAATAGGACTTGAGAGCTTTGGTGCAACAAACGCAGAGGCTCTGAGTGAATATGGTGCTCTATCAGGGATGGCACTGCCAGTAGTCCTTTTTCCCTACGCACTTATCCACTCGTTTACCTCTCAGCTTGTTCCCGAAATTTCATCAGCAATAGCAAGTGGTGAGAAAAAGCATATAGAATACATAACAAAGCGAGTATGGAGACTAACGCTTATTTTTGGTTTTTGTGCAACGGGCGTGCTGTCCGTTTGCGCTTCTGCATTTGGAGAGTGCCTGTACTCAAACAATATGGCAGGAAGGTACATTTATGCATTAGCTCCACTTATGCCTCTTATGTATATAGATACCGTAACAGATTCAATTCTTAAGGGTATGGGTGAACAGGTTTATACAATGAACGTCAATATCGCAGATGCAGCGATATCAGTAATACTTGTTACCCTTCTTGTGCCTAGGTACGGCATATATGGCTATATAGCAGTAATGTATATCAGTGAGCTTATCAACTTCGCTTTTTCAGCAGCAAAGTTATTAAGCAAATGCCCACTTAAATTCAAAATCTTTCGTTGGCTCGTGCTTCCTATCGCTCTTGTAATACTTTCATCTTTATTAGTCTCTTCCCTGTTTGCTATTATTCAAACGAATGCACTATCAATTACTGCGTCACTATTAATAAAAAGCTTGATTTCAATACTGTTATACATACTGCTTTTAAATATTTTCGGAGTTATTGATAAAGAAATGCGGAATTGGATACTCTCAACTCTTCTTCCACAGAGATAAAAAACAGAGCCGACGAATGTAATTCGTCGGCTCATTTAGTTCATTTTCTGTAAGGTGACAAAACACCGTTGTCCATAACGAAAATTCTGTCCGCCTTCTGTGCAATCGACATATCGTGAGTAACAATAAGAAGAGTTTGATTAAACTCATTTTTGGTTGCAATCAAAAGATCAAGTACCTCATCAGCATTTTTTCTGTCGAGGTTGCCCGTCGGCTCATCTGCAAAAACAACCTGAGGTCTGTTGATTAGAGCGCGTGCAATCGCAACCCTTTGTTGTTGTCCACCGGAAAGCTCGCTTGGGAGGTGGTGAAGCCTGTCCGCAATTCCGAGCGTTGAGACAAGCTTTTTGAAATGCTCCTCGTAGCTGTGATTAGCCTTGTTGCACATAAGAGTAGGAATTAGAATATTTTCAAGTGCTGTGAACTGTGGGATGAGATTATGATTCTGAAAAATCATACCGAGAAAATTTCCTCTGAAGTTTCCAAGCTCATCTGCCGTCATCTCCGTAAGCTCATTCCCACGAATAATTATCTTGCCGGCATTAGGTCTGTCAAGACCTGCGCACAGATGCAAAAAAGTACTCTTGCCTGAACCCGATGCGCCAATGATTGCAACCATTTCGCCATCAAAAATCTGGATATTTGCACGATCTACCGCAGTAACAACTGTATCATATTGCTTGTATTGCTTTATAACATCCCTTGTTTCAAGGACAATGCGTCTTTCATCCATTCTATTTATCCTCATCTCTCTTACTTATATCACCACTGTGTCGTTTTATTATCCTATCACGCTCACGTTTCCATTTTACAAACGGCAGATATGTTGAGATAACTGCGCTTGCGACAGAGACAGCTATGCAAACAAGCACTCCCGTGATTGAAAAAACATAAACAAAGCGTGCGTCGCTTCCAAGCCCCAGCGACGTCAGAAATTCATTTATCAACCAATAAGCAAAGCTTGTCACACCAAAGCCAAGCAAAACCGTAACAACACACGCAGGCAGGCTCAACGCTCCACCCGAAAATAGATACATCTGTCCGATTTGTTTATCCGTTGCGCCAAACGCCGACAATATTGCGTTTTCCCCACTGCGTTTTGACGAAAACATAGATTGAGAGAAAAACCAAACAAGAGGCGAAATCAAAAGCAAAATAACCGAAACGGTTAAAACAGGTGCAATAAAGCTTGACTTAGCGTTAATATTTTCGTCTGCATTAGCACCTAAATCCACTAGCGACACCCTGTCAAAGACTGAAAGCTTTGCTCTGATAGCCTCAAAGATCCTGTCTGTTTCTTCATACGACAGTTTTCTTGCAGTGTATATATCAGCTATCGTAGTTTTTAATTGTTTGCCGACAATTTCACTAAACAGCTCTTCTCCAAGTATTATGGAATATTCGTCATCATTATCAAAAGTGTCAACAACAGCAGCTATCTCTACTGTATAGAAATCGTAAATTCCCTCTTTGACAAGCTGACTCAGAATATACTTTTTGTCAAGCTTATCAAATGATATTGGCACAAGCGACTCTTTAAATTTAGCAAGGATGATTTCATCCCCGACTTCAAAACCAAGAGATTCCTTGTTGTTTATATACTTTGTGACAGCAACACAGTTTTGTTCCGTCAAAACTCTACCTAAGTCTCCCTCAATTTCCCAAGCACCCTCCTTTTGCGCTTGAGCGCACAACAAGTCATCAAGGAGCATATATTTAAAGTTGTTGTCTGCGTACTTACCGTCTTGTTTGGCTTTAACAGTCTTTGAAGATATTCCCGAGCGTTGTTTTGCATCAAGAACGCAATATGAGCTTACTGATGACGCCGAGACTGAATTCTCCCAAAGAACGTGATGAACACCATCACTCTCAATAACTGAAAGCAGAACGTAGTCTTCTATCTCCTCCCCCGTCTTTGCAGTGAGTGAATACTGTGGTCTGTGCATCCTCTCTTCTTCCTTTACCATATCAATGGCAAACGAGCCACACAGAAAAAGCGAAGTAAACAAGATAGATGACAAAAGCAAGGTAACATAGTATCGCCTAAATCTCCAAAAACCGAAAAGCTCATAATGAACCGGATAATTCTTTCTGAAAATCCTGAACGAAACCTTTGGAGATGAAACATAGTTTGAGTTATCACCTGCAACTATAAGTGATACAGGAGTGCGATCTGCAAGTATTCTGAGTGATGGAAAAACAGAAAGCAGTACCACACAAACATTCCAAATAAAAAAGTAAAGAAGACCTATTGGGTTAAACGCAAATTGAGAACCTATATTTGTGACAACCAAAAATTCAATAAGACAGCCAATCAAAGTTGCAGGAATTCCCGTCAGCAAGGAAATTGATATCAGCTCCCACGCCGATGTGTGCAACAGCTTTTCATAATCTGCGCCAAAAGACATATATATGCCATATTTGAACTTAAAGTGATTGATCCTTATATTGTACAGTACGACCAGAACAAGAGCTGACAACAGCCCGGAAATAACAATAAGAACCACCCTTACCGTTTGCATAGCGTTTATTTCATCAAGGTAAGTTGCGCGTCTGCTGTATTCAAATGAAATATTAGAGCCACTAAGGTTATATGTTTGCAAAAACTTACTTTGCGACTCAGGGGTATCATCACACAACAAGAACTCTACCGAAACGAGAGTATCTGAGGCAAAGTTAACATATTCTTTTGATTTATAAGAAATATAATGTCTGTCCTCAGGATCCATATAGCCTGCAACGTAGAAGTTTGAGCTCTCAACACTTGCCCACTCATCTCTGGTAAATCCATTAATGCGCAAATGATAATCTGAAGATTTATATGCCTCATCTTTTATTGCCTGCATTCTGAAATCTGTTGCAAGGAACAAAGACCAGAAAACAATCTGAACAAGAAACAGCGCAACAAAGAAAACGGCAAACTCACGAAACGATGATGTAACAGAACGCATTCCGTGTTTAATGTTAGCAGGGGCAAAGAACCTGCAAAGCCAACCAAAAACAGATTTTATGGCCTCTATGAGCATCTCGACGGGATTTCTGCGAACCCTGACGTGATCTATATATTCAACCTTTCTTTTTCTTGACATTCAAGACCACCAATTTTAATAAAGTCTAAGTGCAGCAACAACCTTGCCAAGTATCTCAACGTTTTCTACAACGATGGGCGCAAAATCAGGGTTTTGTGGCTGAAGACGGAAATGCCCATCCTCTTTATAAAAGGTCTTTACAGTTGCCTCATCTTCAAGTAATGCCACGACAATCTCGCCATTTTCCGCATAGCTTCTACGGTCGACAATAACAATATCTCCGTCAAGTATGCCTGCGTTCTTCATACTCTCACCTTTAACGCGCAAAGCATATAGATTTTCTCTTCTACATCCAACGCTTGAGGCAGAAAATGATATGTAACCCTCAAAATCCTGCTCTGCAAGTATGGGCTTACCTGCAGTAACTCTTCCTATCAGAGGCACGCTATCATTGCCCGTAGCTCCGTCTACAAAGAGCGCGCGGCTCTTGCCCCCATCCTTTACTATAAGCCCCATATCAGCAAGTCTCTGAATATACATATGTACAGTTGATGTGCTCTTGAAGCCAAGCGCATCACGCACATCCCTGACACTTGGAGCATATCCCTTCTGCTTTAATGTCTCACTAATATAATCATATACTTGTTTTTCTCTCAAAGTTAATTCCTTCATAATGACACCTCCGTCATAATAATATAATTATAACATATTTATAGCCCAAAATCAAACATTTGTTCGTATTTTTTCTATGTGCATTGTTCATAATTTTTTTGCTCAATAATTAGTCAACTTGTTAAGAAAATGTAACTTTTACAAGCTCCTATTGAAAGTAAGAAAAATATATAGTAAAATATATAATTGCAGAATAAATCTGCAATCGGCTTTAAAAACTTATATTGAAATATATCAAGGAGAACAAAAGAATGACCAAAAACAAGTACATCCTTAATTGGATCGACGAAATGGCCGCTATGACCAAGCCTGACAGAATTGTCTGGATCGACGGTACTGAAGCTCAGGCAGAACAGCTCCGTGCAGAAGCTTGCTCAACAGGCGAAATGTACAAGCTCAACGAGGAGCTTCTCCCCAACTGCTACCTCCATCGCACAGCTATCAATGACGTAGCTCGTGTTGAGGGGCGCACATTTATCTGCACCACCAACAAGGAAGATGCAGGTAATATCAACAACTGGATGGCACCTGCTGACTGCTACGCAAAGCTGTCCAAGCTTTACACAGGCTCTATGAAGGGCAGAACTATGTATGTAATTCCCTACTCTATGGGTATCGTTGGTTCTGACTTTGCAAAGTACGGCATTGAGCTTACAGACTCCATCTATGTTGTACTTAATATGCTTATTATGACCCGTGTAGGCGTTGACGTTCTTGAGGCTATTGGTGATAGTGCTGATTTTATCAAGGGACTTCACGCAAGAGCTGACATCGACGAGGAAAACCGTTATATCTGCCACTTCCCTGAGGACAACACCATTTGGTCTGTCAACTCCGGTTACGGTGGAAACGTTCTCCTTGGTAAGAAGTGCTTCGCTCTCCGTATTGCATCCTACCTCGGTCGTAAGGAAGGTTGGATGGCTGAGCACATGCTCATCCTCGGCGTTGAGTATCCTAACGGAGAAACAAAATATATCTGCGCTGCATTCCCCTCTGCTTGTGGTAAGACAAACCTCGCAATGCTTATTCCGCCTGAGATTTATGCAAAGAAGGGCTACAAGGTTTGGTGCGTAGGTGACGATATTTCTTGGCTGCGTGTTGGTTCTGACGGCAGACTTTGGGCTATGAACCCTGAGAACGGCTTCTTCGGCGTTGCTCCCGGCACTAACGAGAAGTCCAACCCCAACGCTCTCCATACAACTATGAGAGACACCATCTTCACAAATGTTGTTCACAATCTCGAGAACAATACAGTTTGGTGGGAAGGCCTTGACAACAATCCCCCTGCTGATGCTATTGACTGGAAGGGTAACAAGTGGGATTACAGACTCTATGACAAGAAGGACAAGTCAACCTGTGGTGCGCATCCCAACAGCCGTTTCACAGCTCTTGCAAAGAACTGCCCCTGCCTCTCTTCTGAGTTCAACAATCCCGCGGGCGTTCCTGTAAGTGCAATCGTATTCGGTGGCAGACGTGCAAAGACCGCTCCCCTGGTTTACCAGTCCACAAGCTGGCAGAATGGTACTTTCGTTGGCTCTATTATGGCTTCCGAGACAACGGCAGCCGCTTCAGGTGCTGTCGGCGTAGTTCGTCGCGATCCTATGGCTATGCGTCCCTTCGTTGGATACGATATGGGTGACTATTGGGCACACTGGCTCAATATGGGCAAGGTAATTCCCAACGCTCCCAAGATCTTCCACGTTAACTGGTTCCGTACCGATGACGAAGGCCACTTCATTTGGCCCGGATTCGGCGACAACCTCCGTGTTCTTGACTGGATTCTCGCTCGCTGCGAGGACAAGGTTGATGCAGTTGAAACTCCCATTGGCTTTGTTCCTAAGGCTGAGGACATCAACATCGAAGGACTCTCCGATGTTACTATCGACACAATCCGTGAGCTGCTCACAGTTGACACAGCATCCTGGCTTGAAGACGTTGAAAATATCAAAGAGTTCTATGCATTTGTTGGCGAAAGAGTTCCAGCCGAGCTTAAGGAAGAGCTCGCTGCCCTTGAAGCAAGACTCAGAGCATAAGCTTTATTTAAAAATTTTAAAGACAGCCACCGCGAAAGCGGTGGCTGTCTTTATGTATTAAGTTGATAATTAAATCTCTTCAACCTTAATAAGATTTGTGTTGCCGGATTTGCCCGTTGTATCTCCACCGGTTATAACAATTTTGTCACCCTTCTTAAGACCGAGTCCCTCTGCCGCTGTCTTCTTTGCAATATAGAAAAGAACGTCGGTAGAATTATAGGTTTCGCACATAACGGGAATAACGCCCCAAGAGAGCGCAAGCTTGCGCCAGGTGTTCTCATCCGTTGTAAGTCCAATAATCGGGCCGGGAGCACGGAAACGAGAAACAAGTCTTGCTGTCATACCGGAAAGCGAGCAAGCTACGATAGCCTTTGCATTGATATCAATGGACATGGCGCAGGTTGCGTGAGAAATAGCATCGACTGAATTTTTAATCTTGAAAGCAGAGCTATAAAATCTTGAAGCATAATCAATATTACTTTCAGCAGTTTCAGCAATCTTTGCCATCGTCTGAACAGTAAGAACCGGATATTCGCCGGCAGCAGTCTCACCTGAAAGCATAATAGCGCTTGTGCCATCATAAACAGCATTCGCAACATCGGAAATCTCGGCTCTTGTGGGTCTGGGGTTGTGAATCATAGACTCAAGCATTTCTGTTGCAGTGATAACTCTCTTACCAAGCATTCTGCACTTTGTGATAAGCTCCTTCTGGATTGCAGGGAGCTGATCGAAAGGAACTTCAACACCCATATCTCCTCTTGCAACCATAATTCCGTCACAATGCTCACAGATCTCCTCGATATTGTCAACACCGGACTGATTCTCAATTTTTGCAATAAGCTCAATGTGGTTAGCACCAATCTCTTCGAGATATTCTGCAACGTCAATAAGATCCTGCTTACAGGAAACAAAGGAGCAAGCAATATAGTCAATTCCGTTCTGAACTCCAAAAAGAATGTCAGCCTTGTCCTGCTCAGAAAGGTAAACCTGCTTAAGCACCTTGCCTCCAAAGCTCATACTCTTTCTGTTGCTGAGCTCTCCACCACACACAACCTTGCAGTTAATATTATGACCTTCAATGCTGACGACATCAAAAAGCAAAAGACCGTTGTTAAGAAGGATTCTATCACCAGCCTCAAGTTCTTCGTGGAGGTTCTTGTATGTAACAGAAACTATGGTGTTATCTCCCTCAACATCGTCTGTTGTAAATGTAAAGCTGTCGCCGTCCGAAAGTTCGATTGCGCCATCTTTGAATGTCTTAATTCTATATTCAGGTCCCTTGGTGTCAAGCATAATAGCGATAGGAAGGCCAAGAGTTTTTCTTACTTTTTTAAGGACGTCAAATCTTCTCTGATGCTCTTCGTATGTTCCGTGTGAAAAATTAAATCTTGCAACATTCATTCCCGCCTTGCAAAGCCCAATCAAAACCTCTTCGCTCTCGCTGGCAGGGCCTATCGAGCAAACAATCTTGGTTTTTCTCATAATATATATTTAGCTCCTTTCAAGAACAATTTCGTTCAGCTTATATTATAGCACAAAAAATAGAAGAAAAAAAGACTTATTTAAATATTTTTCTTTACAAGTAAAGTTTTTCTCAAAAATGAAAATAAAGCCGAGTGTACATACCGGCTTTATTTTCGTTTGTGTATATAAAATTGCGCTTATTCAGACTCGCCCTCGTTGTTGCGAATATCGTTAAGTTCACGAATAAATGTTTCAATATCCTTAAACTCTCTGTACACACTCGCAAAGCGCACATAAGCTACATCGTCAGCAACTTTTAGCTTGCGCATTACCATCTCACCTATGTCAGTAGATGTAACCTCTCTGCGAAGTGAATTCTGAAGCTCAGCTTCGATTTCAAAAGCTATCGTCTCAGCATTAACAGGACGCTTCTGGCAAGCCTTCAGAAGTCCCGAGAGGAGCTTTGAGGGATCGAACAGCTCTTTTGTGCCATCTTTTTTAAGCACAATTATCTGCACAGATTCAATAACCTCAAAAGTTGTAAATCTTCTCTGGCAGCTGAGGCATTCTCTTCTGCGTCGTATATTGTTTCCTTCTACATTTTGTCTTGAATCGATAACCTTGCTTTCAAGGCAACCGCAAGCGGGGCATTTCATACTCTGATTCCTCTCGTGTTTAGAAATAATTGATGTTGGCAACTTTTGCCTCTATATATAATACCACATTTTTTTCAATTTGTAAAGAGCATAGACAATAATTCTCTTTTCTCACGATCTCTGCACTCAACTGTATCGTTTTTCTGCGAAATAATCTTCTGCTATCTCCTTCAGAGTTGTCGGTGTAACGGCACCTCTTACAATCTTCCTATAAATTGCAAATACTGCAGCCCTATCTGTGCCAAAGGAGCAGATCTCGCTCTCAGGCCCACAACAGATATTAATTGCGTAGCTTTTTATAGCTCCCTTTCTCACTTCATATAGACGATAATATACGTCCTCCCCTTGCACGCTCCTTATGTCTCCCTTAATTTGAATTATACTGCGGCATTCGTTGTTCTTTGTAAAGTCAAATAATTTCATTTCCCATTCCTCCTTTTTATAATGCCGATTTATATAGATTATACCACAGATATTTCGACACCTACTATGAAGATTTAGTTATAAAAAACCAAATTTAATTGGACAATTTGACGAAGAATCTGTGTTGTTTTGAGTTTTTAACCCTTGTGAGCGACATTCAATACGACAATTTGTATTTAATATGAGCTACCAAGAAATCATCAAAACAACAAAAATCAGCAAATTGATGGATTATATTGCAATTTAATCGGGATTTACGTAGCTCGCTTTAGCCAATTACCAGATATTTAGCATTGAAAACTTGCGTTTTCCTTGTTACAATTAAGCTATATGGAGGATTTTTTGCATATTTTTCTGCATAACTTAAAAATATTCATTTGATTATTTTAAAAACAGGAGAAAAAATGAAAACAACTCTTATTATTTCAAGCCTGGCTCAAAAAGTAAGTCAAATACCAAAAGCAGCAATTACTCTCTTCAAAAGTGGAGCAACCATTACAATTATTTCTCTTGCTTACATAATAATCAGCTTGAACACAGTTGACGGTGGATATATAGATGGAGCTCATTTTTATTATTTACCTATGCTTGAGCAGATACTTATGTCTTTTGTGATATATTTTGGTGGAATGCTTTTGTATGACATAACTGCACGCAGCTATCAAAAACAGCCATAAGCAAAATTGCTTATGGCTGTTTTCTTATTCACAATATTCTGAAAATATTTCGAGTATTCGTTCCTCGGCTTCTTCGTGCGAAAGCTTATCTGCAATATAAGCCTTCTGAAGAAGCTCGGTTGGTATATGATCATCGTACTTTTCAAACACCGGATTCTCTCCCGGCTTGACAAGTGCACGCCTGTCTATACCATCTCTCATTACGCCACGGGCAAGACCTGAAGCAAGTGAATAATCGTTGCCCTTCTCCATCTTGAAAGTAATGAAGCAACAGCCCTCATATTCAATGCCACTGATCTTAAACTCATCGCCACGCAAAGCAAGATATTTTCTGAATGTTCTGAAAGCTCTTGTACCGAGCCAAGGAAAAACGCACCAGGAGTATCCACCAAGATGAACTATTGAATGCTCAAGCATTCCTGTATTTCTCGCAAGATGTCTTGCAACTTCAAGTCTGTGCACAGCGTTTGGCTTTAGATATGGATATGCTGTATCTTCTTCAAGAACACGTCTCATTCGCTTAAGAATTTTTGTGTGTATCTCGCCGTAGTCACCGGGCCACGAGATTTCCATTTTACCTTCAACAGCTTTTACGTAAATCAGCTTTCTCGGAATATCAAGCTCTTCAACCTCCCACACTCTACCGGCAAGAGCAAACCTGTCCCCAATCGGTGATGGAGTAGTTATAGTGCCAATCTCGTCAGATTCACATCTGACTGTATAATCCTCGCTGTCTTTGAAAACTGCATAGAACTTAAAGCTTGAAATCAGCTTCTCACCTGCAAGTCCGACAATAAGTCCTTTTTCCTCGGTCATCTCGATAAAATCGTTTTTTATCATCGAAACTATAAGAGTTTTATAATCCTCTTTTGTGATGGCCGAAAGGGGTGGAAGTGACAGAACAATGTCAGCAAGTGCCTTTGGCTTTAGCTCTCCGCTTGAAGCAAGAACACTAAGTGTCTGATGGAACGCCAAGCTGAACGGAAGCTTTTTGATTCTGGGAGGCTCAATAAACCTCTCTTCGATATATAGCTGTACTATTGCAATCGCTCTCAAAAGCTCCCACGGGATCAGTTGAGGCAGTGGCGTATTAGGTAGTGGATCTTCTTCCCTGAACACAAGCATCATTTCAGGTGGTTGTCCTCTTCTACCCGACCGTCCAAGTCTTTGAAGCAGACTTGAGACTGAGTTAGGCGAGGAGTTCTGAACAACTCTCTCAAGCTTGCCAATATCAATACCAAGCTCCATCGTAACAGTTGCGCAGGTGACAGCGTGCACATCATCATCTTTCATCTTAAGCTCTGCTTCTTCTCTTAGTGATGCCGAGAGATTGCCGTGATGAATTAAGAAGATGTCAGCCTCTCCCCTGTTTTTTGCAATTTGTCTGAGAGTTGCAGTAACATATTCCGTTTCTTCTCTTGAGTTTGAAAACACAAGAGATTTTTTATCCCTTACGCAATCGTAAATATATTCGTAGCCTGCATCAATTGCTGCTACCCCACCCTCTCTGCAATCAGGCACAAGCGGCTCTTGCTCGCTTTTTCCCGATTGATCAAAGCTTGGATTTTGAAGAAAGAAGTGCTCCATTCCAAGACGCCAGCGCAACTTCTCGCTTGAAGCCTCGGGAATATCTGTTTCCCGTCCACTACCGGCAGAAAGCCAATCAGCAGCAAGCCTTGGGTCTCCAATAGTGGCCGACAATCCTATTCTCCTTGGATGATGTCCAATCTTCTTGCCAAGTCTGCAAAGCTGACATATTATCTGATTGCCTCTGTCAGAACCACTTAGCGTATGAATCTCATCAATGATTACAAAACGGAGGTCGTAGAACAAACGAACAATATCGTTTGAGCGATTCATCAACATTGATTCAAGAGATTCAGGTGTTATTTGCAATATTCCTCTCGGATTTTCAAGCAGTTTCTTTTTATGCGATTGCGCAACATCTCCGTGCCAATGCGTCACGGGGATACCGGACATATCAAGCAACTCACCAATTCTGCCAAACTGATCGTTTATAAGGCTTTTGAGAGGTGCTATATACAAAACCCCGATGCTTTGCGGCATATCCTCATCGAGCATTGAGAGTATGGGAAAGAAAGCTGCTTCCGTCTTTCCTGAAGCCGTTGATGAGGTCAAAAGCAGATTGTTTTCGCTCTCAAAGAGCGATTTTGCTGCCATAACCTGTATCGAACGAAGTGAGTCCCACGAATGCTCATAAATATATTCCCTAATATAATCAGGAAATCTTTCAAATATTCTATCTTGTTCGCTCATCCTGTCACCTTAAAACTCTATATCCTCAAGGTCAAACTCGCCACTTTTGGAATTACCGTCACTCGCTTCTTCGGTTTTTAGCGTAACCGTTGTACCGACTATATCAGAAAAGCTTACAGACGGGTTTTGCATCAGTATATTCAGTACCGTCATATAATCCCTGAGCATTTCTCTTGGTGTTATGAGAATGTTTGCGCCGGCTCTCTCAAGACAAATCTTTACAAACGCAACCTGATCGTCCTCGCTCACTCTCGCGCTCCAATTATAGTTTTGGGAATGTAATGCCGTTACACGAACCACAAGCGCAAGAAGCTCATCATCAGAAAGCCTTGCGAGTCTTATAACAGGGCCTACAAAGTTTTTGCATCCTTCAATATTAAACCTACTGTCGCAAAGCCTGCTCCTTAGTGCCTCATAGCTGAAAAGACCTCTTCGTGGGTCTTCAAGAAACTGTGGTGTTCCACCAAGAACAAGTCCAAGATGTGCCGCCCTTCCTTGAAGAGTATCGTTGAACATAGATAGTATCTTTTCATAATTGTTCTCTCTTGATACTCTATGTGGAATCTTATAGAGATTTACGCATTCGTCAATGAAAACAACCAGTCCTCTGTATCCCATTTTGCTTGAAAGAGATGCCCAAAGCTTCAGAAAATCGTACCAGTTGTTATCACCAATTATTGCTGATACATCAAAGCCAAGCTCTCTTCTTGCCTCTGTTTTGGTTGAATACTCACCTCTGAGCCAACGTAGACACGAAGCCATCCTGTTTTCGTTTCCGGAAATTGATGCTTTATAGTATTCGCTGATTACACGAGCAAAATCAAAGCCTCCAACAAGGAACTCAATCTCTCTTAGCACTTCATTAATTTTATAGTCAAGCTTAGAACCAAAATCACTACACGACGGGGATATTCCTTCTGAAACAAGCTCAGACTGCAAAGTATAAACCCATTTGGAAATAATCTTCGGTAACGCTCCACCGTCGGGGGACGCTTTGGAAGCAAGATTTTTCATAAGCTCACGGTATGTTGCAACACCCCCACCACCACTACCATATAGCCTGCGCTCAGGCGATAGGTCGCAGTCTGCTGTCAGGAAATCCCTCTCAAGCGCATATCCTCTGATAAGCTGAATGAGAAAGCTCTTGCCACTTCCGTATCTGCCAATGAGGAAACGCATACTTCCACCACCCTCATTAATAAGCTCAAGATCCGAAAGCAAGGCGTTGATCTCGTCCTGTCTGCCAATAGCTATATAAGGTGCACCGGCTCTTGGCACAACACCTGCAGATATTGATGCAATCAGCGATGACAGGATTCTTTTGGGTATCCTTGAGTTGTTTCTGTTCTCCATCTTTCTCATCCTTTCCTTTTTGTTATAGCACGATGGATCTGTTCAAGATAATCATCAAGCACTAAAAATCCATCCTCATCTTCTTCAAGAACAATGTCACCTATAATATCAGCTGACAGAGTGTTGATTTGATCAGCAATTACATCTGCCGTCATAAACCTTTCGGACGCAATTCTCCTCTGCTCCTCTTCTTTGTTCTGTATTGCAAACAAAACAAACTCAAGCTGGTAATCGCAAAGGCTATTTAATAGCTCATCAACCATATCATCTTCCGAGAGCTCATCGTTGGGCTCTGTTGGCAACTGTGTAACTACTTCAAAAGGTACTGTTTCATCTTCAGCTTCGCCATCAAACGCATCAACGAGACGTTCTGTTGTTTGCCAAGAGCTCTCCTCAATTAGCGCAGCTGCACTGAATGAAAGGGTGCTCTCTCTTGGCTCATATAACTTCTCGTATTCGGGTATTTCTTCATCCATCCTGCCCAATATTGCTTTTTTCGGCAAATATGCGTCGAAATACTCATCTGCAAGAGCCTTAAGTTTTGGCGAGAGTGAACCAAACGAGAGTCTTGATTTTACGCCTATGTGTGCTCTTATTCTGTTTTCTGCATATTTAAGCAGGTCTGTTACCACAAATCTCAGCTCGTGTGAATGAGAAAACGAGCAGTATTCAATCTCTATACGTTTTTTCATATTGGACGAGCACAAAGCACCAACAAAGCTGTCTCTTGTAGTTTTGCTGTCTTGGAAACTCAGCCCCGAAAAGTCAAACGGATGTGAAGGGTCTTGGCTTTTTGAGAGAATAAACGAGAGCACGCCTTTTGTGTGTTTTTCGTATAGTGGCAGATTTTCGGCAACAGCGAATTTGCTCTTACGGTAATCGTAATTTGAGCAATACTTCATAAGAAGTTCTGCATATCCGTCGTAATCTCTCGATGCGTCAACAAAAAATTCACGCAGAGCTGCCGTTGCAGGAAGCTTTTCCACTATATCTCCGATAAGCTTATACGGTGGTTTTACATTTCCTATAAGGCACAGGTCAAATATCCATTCCGACAGTTGGGAGTCAAGCCTTGCATATGTCCGTCTGTAATTCATCCAGATCCTTGTAAGCAGATCTACCGAATACTCATAGGACTTGCCGTCGGCAAGATTAATAATCTCATAAATAAAGAGCAGCAGATAAGTGTAATCAATATCGGGATAAACTCCATGCTTGATTTGCTCTCTCACATACAAATAATACCTAAGCTGACGGTTGTTCATTTGAGAATATTGCGGAATATATGAAAAAAACTCAACAGCATCGCAACGTTCTGCAGTCTTATTATCATAAAAACGAGCCATACGAACAAAGCTTTCGTAATACCTGTACGGCGCGCTCCAGCCGTATACTCGTACCTTATGAATAAGAGATATGTCAGGACTGTATCCGCTCTCACACAGGCGTCTGCTTTCCGTGTCCTCACCACCTGTGCGCACAAATCGGCGTATGACCGTCTCTCTTTTTGAAATAGGTTCAGGGGGACTTATCGACGATTTGCTTTCTTCTTGTGCTTCAATCTCAATTTCGACAGGTTCAGTATGAGCTTTTGACGCCGGCGTAATTCTGCGCCTTGTTGGTATTACAGAGTCGAGATCCCAAAATGAATCGTGCTCTGCGTATGCGTCTGTGCTTTTCTTGTCATCAATCATTTTGCAACCTCCAAATTTCTGTATTATATTATTATATAATAGATTTCAAAATAAGTCAATACGCATTATTCTTTATTATTAGTCAAAAAAATCAAATTCACTTGCTTTTTAGTCAAGCTTAATAGAAAAAACTATTGAAATTTAATAAAAAATAGGTTATAATATATTTAAATCTACGTTTCAGGGGAGGTAACAATATGCCTGGAAAGATTCAATCACCAAGCGCAAGGGGTAGCGAGACAAGAACATATCCCTCTACTGCCGATAAGGATGCGACTATTCGTGAGATTTTAAATGTTGTTTACGAAGCACTTGTAGAAAAGGGATATAATCCCGTAAGCCAGATCGTTGGCTATATTCTTTCTGAGGATCCTACTTATATTACAAGCCACAGAAATGCAAGAGGTCTTATTCGCAAGATAGACCGTGACGAGCTTCTTGAAGCATTCACAAGATATTATTTTAAAGCAGAAAAATAATGATGACACGCCGAGTTCTCGCTTTAGGCAGTTTTGATGGTGTGCATCTTGCTCACAAGGCTGTAATAGATGCCGCCGTTACTCTGAGCCAAGAACTCTGCGCCGAGGTTGCCGTATTTTGCTTTTCAACTCCTCCTGCTGCTTGTCTGAATAGTGACATAAAGCTTCTCTCAACTCCTACACAAAAGAAAGCTTTGATTGAGAGCCTTGGAGTCAAAAATGTAATTTTTGCCGACTATTCCGATTTTTGCAATATCGAAGCTGAAGACTTTATTGTTGAATTTTTGATCAAGAAATATTCTGCTGTCGGAGTTGTCTGTGGATATAACTTTTCTTTTGGCAGAGGCAGGCTCGGTTCTGTCTCTATGCTTTCACAGCATTTCGATAGCCAAAACGTCCGTGTCATCCCACCCATAGAATTGGACGGCGAGCCTGTCAGCTCAAGCAGAATCAGGTCTTGCATACTCTTTGGCGATGTCGAAGGCGCAAGCCGTCTCCTTGGGCACAGCTACTCTGTAACAGCACCCGTAACATCCGGTAGGCGCGACGGCAGAAAGCTCGGTTTCCCTACGCTCAATCAAGTTCCACACAGTGCTCTTGCGATTCCAAAGCACGGTGTTTATGTCACTCGTGCTACCTTTGATAATGGTGAAGTTTACCCATCTGTTACAGATGTTGGTCTTGCTCCAACGCTTGACACAAGTGGGGTTGTCCGACTTGAAACCCACCTACTTGACTCAACTCCTTCACAAACACCAAAAATCCTTACGGTTGAGTTTTTAGCACGCATACGAGATGAGCAGCGTTTTTCATCGCCTGATGAACTTAAGGACAGAATATCACTTGATACGGCATTCGCACGTTCTTATTTTGATTTATGATTATAATTTTAAGCAGGGTTGAGTTATGATATCTACCAACGTTAACAACCGCCTACGTGCAACTTTTTTTGCAGTGGCGGTTTTGCTATCATATATAGTATCGCTATCTGTTTTGGTTTTACCATCAAGCGCATCACCATTTGCAGATATTAACACAAACAATATTACATCAGTTTACCTATACAATATCGAGAATGACACCGTCCTCATCGAGAAGAACGCAACACAGAAGATCGCTCCCGTAGCAACTGCAAAGCTTATGGCGGGGCTTGTTGCAACCGAAATGCTCAAAGACGATTTGGATGAGGTGGTTACGGTTACTGCCAATATGGTTGAAAACATCGTAGGATTTCATTACGGACTCAAGGCAGGCTCAACCGCCTCGGTTCGAGACTTGCTCTATATGGCGTTTTGCGTAGGTTATCAAGATGCTATAAATATTCTCTGCTACCGTATCAGCGGTGGCGTTTCGAGCTTTGTTGTGCTTATGAACAAGAAGGCTGCAGAGCTTGGTATGAAAAACACCTTCTATACAGACCCGTCAGGTCTTACCGATCCTTTGATGTATACAACGGTTGAGGATATTGCAAAGCTATCGCTTGCTGCCAATGAAAACAGCTTGCTGATGCAGATAGTTTGTTCACCTGACTATGTAACCGAGGGTATGGCAAAGAATGACGATTTTTACAACAGAAACAGGCTTGTCAGTAACGAATACGCAGAATACCACAACTCGCTCTGCCGTGGCCTTTGCGCCGGTTACACAAACACAGATGGTGCTTGTGTTGCAACGATAGCAGACAACGGCGAGATCTCTTATCTCTGCATTGTTATGGGGGCTATGGGTATTGCGGCAGGAGCAAAAATTGCAGATGAGGCACTTTGCTACAATACGGCAAACAAGCTAATCAATACGGCTTACCAAAGCTATGGATATATTGATATTCTCTCATCCGATCAGATAATATGTGAGCTGCCCGTAAAAATGTCCATTGACTCTGAAACTGTTCTTGTTGTACCTGAGATGTCACTAAGAGCATATCTGCCACTTTCAACTATTGTGGGCGAGGACATAACCTATACCACAAAAATAACGGAAGAGGAGCTCAAAGCTCCTGTGAGCGAGGGTGAGGTAGTTGGATTTCTAACGGTTTACGATGGAACTCGTGAGATTGCCACAGTTTCTCTTGTAACGAAGACCTCTGTAAACCAAAGTGACATTTTGGTTGCGCTCGAAAATATCAAAGAATTTACACAAAGCAGGTTTTTTATTGCAACAGTAATAAGTGCTGTGGTTATTACAATAATATATATTATCGGACGTGCTATTTACAAAGGATCTGTTTCAAAAACCTATAACAGATACAGAAGATAAGCACAACAAGACTCAGATTGTGTCATTTTTAGCTGTTTTTGGTGCTTTTTTGTATTTAGTTGTTGACAAAACAATATTGATAAGGTATAATTATTTTGTGTTTAACACAAGCGAATTTCCATTCTCAAAAATTTTGGAGGCTATTTATGTTTGAACAGTTTAAAGAACTACTGATTGATGAATTCCAGGTAGAAGAAGACAAGATAACTCTCGACGCTGAACTTTCTGCTGATCTTGGTATCAATTCTATCGAGCTTGCAGAGCTTGTTCTGCAGTGTGAGGACAACTTCGGAGTTGCAATTCCCGACGACGAAATCCACAAATTCGTTACAGTAGGCGACGTTGTAAAATTCCTTGAGACTCTCGAGAAATAATTTCGTAATAAACCGAGTGAATGTTCAGTTCGCTCGGTTTTTATTATGTAATAAAAAACAAGCTTTATCAGTATATTGCTAAAGGAGGTGATATATTGAAACCACTCAAAGCAAAAACTGATTACCGCACGCTCATCGCTTTCTTTTTGTTTGCGATGATTTTTATTTCTTTTTCTCTCGCCACAAGCTTTCTTCTCTCTTCTTCTCTGCGCAATCACAGAAACACACAGGCTACCTCAGCTAAAGACAACGAGAGCAAGACCATTGTTATAGACGCAGGTCACGGAGGTGAAGACCCCGGAACTGTTGGAATAGGTGGCGTTCTTGAAAAAGACATTAACCTCAGTATTTCAAAAAAACTCTCTGAGCTTTTCAAAACAGCAGGATACAACGTGATCGAAACAAGAACCGAAGATATACTTCTATACGACAGGAGCACTGATTTTGAGGGAAGAAAGAAGGTTTTGGATCTCAAAGCCAGACTTGATATTGGAAAGGCTTCGGGGTGTGATTTGTTTGTCAGCATTCATATGAATTCTTTTTCCGTAAGTAAATATAGCGGGCTTACTGTTTATTACTCGAAGTCTTGCCCTATCTCCCTTGGTGTTGCCGAGTCTGTTAGGGATGTTATAAGGGAAAAGCTTCAGACACAAAACAACAGAGAAATAAAGGCCGCAGACTCAAAAATCTTTCTGCTTGACCGTGCAGATTATCCATCTATACTTATTGAATGTGGATTTCTCTCAAATCCCGAGGAGTGTGCTCTTTTGTGTGATGAATTATACAGGCAAAAGCTCTCTCTTCTCATTTTTTCTGCCATTGATAGCGCACTCGACTAAAGATTTTTCCAAAACCGTTGAATTGTAATAAAAAATATAGTATAATATAAAAAAACTATATAAGGACTATTAAAATGAAGTGGTTTATTGCTTCCGATATACACGGATCTGCATACTATGCGAAGCTTATGCTTGATGCCTTTGTTCGTGAGAACGCTGACAGAATGCTTTTGCTTGGCGATATTCTCTATCACGGGCCTCGAAATGACCTCCCTCTTGATTATTCTCCAAAGACGGTTATATCTCTTCTTTCTCCATTTTCCGATCTCATACTGTCCGTTAGGGGCAACTGCGACGGAGAGGTTGATGATATGGTGCTCCCTTTCCCCGTTCTTGCGGAATATGCATTAATTGCTGACGAAACAATGCGCGGCAATATTATTTTTGCAACTCACGGTCATCACTATAACCGTGATAGTCTTCCATCCATCAAGAAGGGCGATGTTCTTCTTCACGGCCACACGCACATTCCGACATTTGATTGTGTGCAAGGAGTATATATTATCAATCCGGGCTCTGTCTCAATTCCAAAGGATAATTCTAAACACTCATATATGATTTTTGAGGGAGGTGTATTCACCCTCAAGGATCTTGATGGAAACATAATCTTCAGTAAATCTGTTTGAGGACTCAAAAATGAAAGGCTTGAAAACAATTTATATATGCTCATCCTGCGAATACGAAAGTCCCAAGTGGATGGGCAAATGCCCAAAATGCGGAGCTTGGAACTCTTTTGTTGAGGATGTTGTTGATACCTCTCCTGCTGTAAAGGGTGCAGAAAACAAGCATCAGTTCAGCGTTGGCGGAGACAGCGGTGTTGTTCCGATTACTGAGCTTCAGGCTGACAGTTGCATCCGTTCACTAACGGGACTGGGCGAACTTGACCGTGTTCTTGGTGGTGGACTTGTAAAAGGCTCTGTTGTTTTGCTTACAGGCGAGCCCGGAATTGGGAAATCCACACTTTTAATGCAAATAAGTGGCATTCTCGGAGACAACAGAAAGGTTCTATATATTTCAGGAGAGGAATCCGGTGGACAGCTGAAGCTTCGTGCAACGAGGCTTGGAGTTAGGAGCGCAGGACTTCTTGTTATGACTGAAACCAATATTGACAAGATTTTAAAAGAATGCGACAGTATCTCTCCGGACGTTCTCATTGTTGACTCAATACAAACTATGTACTCGCCAACTGCAGCTTCCTCCCCCGGAAGCGTTTCGCAAGTCAGGGAGACAGCACTCTCGTTCATTGCAAAAGCAAAGAACGAAGGAATTTCTGTAATTCTCGTTGGTCACGTGAACAAGGAGGGCTCTATTGCAGGTCCTAAGTTGCTTGAACATATGGTGGATGCAGTTCTCTGCTTTGAGGGCGAGCATCAGCAGGCATACAGAATTATTCGTGCTGTTAAGAACCGTTACGGTTCGACCAATGAAATCGGAGTATTCGAGATGACTGACAGAGGACTTTGCGAAGTCCCCAATCCCTCCGAGGTTCTCCTTGCAGGAAGACCGAAAAAGGTTTCCGGTAACTGCGCAGTTTGCACAGTTGAGGGAACTCGTCCTCTGATCGCTGAGGTACAAGCACTCGTTTCACCAACAAGTTTCCCATCTCCAAGGCGTACAATTAACGGCATGGACTACAACCGAATTTGTCTTATTCTCGCAGTTCTTGAAAAGAGACTTGGTCTTAAATTCTCTGCAAACGATATTTATATGAACGTCATTGGTGGCATGAGACTTGATGAACCTGCATCCGATGTATCAGCTGCACTTGCTCTGATTTCATCAATTACGGACAAGATAATCCCTGAGGATATTCTTGCTATCGGTGAGATTGGTCTTGCAGGAGAATGCAGAGCTGTCTCTAATCTTGAGACTCGCGTAAAAGAAGCCGAGAGGCTCGGTTTTTCCAGAGTCATCGTTCCCTACCGAAATATCGAAAAACGCCCCATAGACTGTAAAATTCGCCTCATACCCATCAAGAGTGTTTATGAGATACTATCATTCCTCTCCGATAGCAAAAAGCAAGGGAGCGAGATTGAATGAGCGACGGAATAAAGCTGAAACGAATAGCTCGCTTGCACTGTGATTTCAAATCAAAGTTTGGAATTCCAAGGCAAAGTGGTATAATTGAATCGATCGTCGGAGCTATTGTTTTTGAACCTGAATACCGAAATCCCGATGCGCTTAGAGGAATTGAGGAGTTTTCTCATCTTTGGCTTCTGTGGGAGTTTTCCGAGTCCGTCCGTGATGAATGGACGCCTACGGTAAGACCACCCAAGCTCGGTGGAAACAAACGTGTCGGCGTTTTTGCCACTCGGTCACCTTTCAGGCCAAACCCCATCGGGCTCTCATCGGTTCGACTCATTGGTTACGAGCTTGATACACCAAGAGGTCCTATACTTACTGTTTGTGGTGCAGATTTGCTTGATAACACTCCGATATATGATATCAAGCCCTATCTGCCGTACACAGACTCTCACGCAGAGGCAAGTGGTGGATTTGCTCTTGCGCCCGACAAAGCATCTATGCAAGTTGTATTTACTGACGGAGTTATGAGCGAAATTCCAGAGTCCGAAATAAATACAATAACAAAAATTCTTGAGCAAGACCCACGCCCCGGATATCAAAGTGATCCCGGCAGAATTTACACCTTTGAGTTTTCCCACTATAAGATTTCTTTCAAGGTTTCTTCAGGCGTTTTAACTGTTACAGAAATAAGTACTCTTTAATAAAAAAAGGAAACGCAAATGGGTGGTTCTCATAAGGAAGTTTGATTGTATTTGCTTTGCTGTAAACAAATATAAACGCCGACAGATTCTTTGTCGGCGTTTATATTATTCTTTTTTTGATAAGACGCGAATCAAATTCATAACAAAAGCAATTATAAAGGTTGAAATCCCCACAATTTCGGAAACAAAAGCGACAACGTACTTTCCATGCGAAACCTCTGTCCATTGTCCGTGGGATTCTAAATAATAATGACCCGCTTGATATAATTCATACTCAGTTTCTGCATCATTGAATGCGCTTCCCCCAAATAAAAGGGTTATAAAGAAGAAAAATTGGAATGGGATAAACAGCAACCATACTAACAAATCAAACGTTCTTTTTGATTTAATGCTTTGTATAATGCCTTTGATAGTGAAAAAGAATATCAAAGCAATAATTAAAAATCCTAAATACACAATAGATTCTCCTTTACTATAAAATTACCATCAACAAACAGGTTTTATCGCGCCATTTTCGCCTTTGTATTACAGGTGTAGGGCAAAGCCCATACCCCTTATTTTTGTAGGGCAGGGGCTTGCTCCCGCCCTAAGATGTAACCCTATTATAACACAAATCGGCAGAGAAAACAATATCTCTGCCGGAATTTGTTTGTAGGGGCGACCATTGGTCGCCCGTTTTGGTTTTGCGGTTGTTTGCGAGCGACCAAGGGTCGCCCCTACGGTAAACTTCCTTATGAGAAGGAGCTCAAAGCGTTTCCTTTTTTAGATATATTCGCAAAGACGATAAGTTTTTGGCTTTATGGACACAATAATATTCCTCTCTCCAATCTCTCTTGCTTTGCGATTGATATTTGAGATATGGCGAGCGATATTTGATGGTTTACGGTGAGCGTCACCAATACAAACCGAAAGAAGCTTATCTATCTCCACATCCTTGCCAAAATTACTTGTAAGATAATAAAGTATTGACGCCTCAGTTTTCGTAAGCTTTAGCTTGTAACCGAGATAATACGCCTTTCCCGATGTTGATATATACAACAAAGAACGATGATTAATCGCCTCTTCGTCGGAAGAATGCTGTTTTAGCAAGGAAAGAAGCTGTGGTGAATCAAAAGTATCGAATGAATTGTTTTCCCGTGACTTTTGCCGTCCGACAAAAAACAGTGGTACACGATGGCTCAGAAACGAGGTCATACCTATTGGATACTGTCCAATTATAAGCAGAGCATCAGTTTGCGCAGAATGCGAACGCTTGATAAACTCACCTGATGGAACTGACTCGACTATCAAGCCACAGCCCCGATAAAAATGATGATATTCAGCACGAAGCGCGGGGTCTTCGCAATAAAGACAGATCATAATCAGTCGTCAATTGTTGGCAAAGGCTCTGCAAGCATAGCACCGCCCTGAACATCACCATAGAAAGATTTATAGCTGAGTGTAGGATGAGTCATCGGCAAGCCTGATTTTGCTCTTGAACGAAGCATTGGGTAGAAATATTCGCCACCAACTATGATATGCTCGAGCAGCGTACACCCACAAATGCTAAGCGCAGTCTGGACATCGGATGTGATTGCATCGTCTGCTTGGGATGGGAAAGGTCTTCCGGAGGGATGATTATGGACAAGAACTACTGTTGTTGCTTTCTTTTTCATTATCTTTTCAATAATAAACGGAATATTTACATTTGTGCTTGAAACCGAGCCCTCACTGACAAGAACTGTTGTCAAGAGCTTCATATTATTGTCAAACAAAAGCGCATAACATTTTTCGTTCTGCATACCTGTGTAAAGGTTGACAGCGTAGCTACCAAGCTTTTCTATGGTATCATAAACATACTCAGCATCATTTCTTGATGCACGATAAAAACGGAATATTTCACGGAAGAATGTAATAAACAGAGCTGCATTTTCTCCTACACCCTCAACCTCAACAAGCTCATCGTATTCGGCATCAAGCACTCCACGAAACGAGCCAAACCTTTCAATAAGGATATGAGCAAGTTCGTTTGTGTCACGTCTTGGGATTGCATAAAAGAGCGCAAGCTCAAGCACCTCGTGAGGCGAAAAGCTGTCAAGTCCGTAATTCAGGAATTTATTCTTCAATCGCTGACGATGACCAGCGTGTAAATTAGGATCTCTTGCCATTATTTTGTACCGGTCGTCTTCAGTATGACATCGTGAGAGCCACCCTCTACAATACTTGTTGCAGAAACAAGTGTAATTCGGGCATTTCTCTGGAGGTCGGGTATTGTTATAACGCCACAGTTACACATAGTTGACTTTACTTTATAAAGGCTCTTTGCCACATTGTCGTGTAGCGAGCCTGCGTAAACGACATAAGAATCAACGCCCTCTTCAAAGCCAAGACCTGTTGCGCCACCAAGATCGTATCTCTGCCAGTTTCGTGCTCTGTTAGAGCCCTCACCCCAATATTCCTTGACGTACTGACCATTAACAAAGAGCTTGTTTGTAGGGCTTTCGTCAAAGCGTGCGAAGTATCGTCCAAGCATAATAAAGTCCGCGCCCATAGCGAGTGCAAGTGTCATATGATAATCGTGAACTATGCCACCGTCGGAGCAAATCGGTACATATATGCCTGTTTCCTCAAAATATTCATCTCTTGCAGCAGCAACCTCAATAAGAGCCGTTGCCTGACCTCTGCCGATGCCCTTCTGCTCACGAGTAATACAGATAGAGCCACCACCGATTCCGACTTTAACAAAATCAGCTCCCGCTTCGGCGAGGAATCTGAATCCCTCTCTGTCAACAACATTACCTGCGCCAACCTTTACGCTGTCACCATAACGTGAGCGAATAAAGTCAAGTGTATTCTTCTGCCAACAGGTGTAGCCCTCGGATGCGTCAATACAAAGCACATCTGCTCCGGCCTCTACAAGTGCAGGAACTCTACGTTCATAGTCACGCGTATTGATACCGGCACCAACCATAAATCTCTTGTCACGGTCAAGCATCTCAAGAGGATGATCCTTGTGCTCGGAATAGTCCTTTCTGAAAACGAAATACATAAGTCTTCCGTTGTCATCAACTATGGGAAGTGAGTTGAGCTTATGCTCCCAGATAATATCGTTAGCTTCCTTAAGCGTAGTTGACGCAGGAGCCACAACAAGCTTTTCGCGAGGAGTCATAAATTCAGAAACCTTAATATCCGTTGTCATACGGGATACACGATAATCTCTGCCGGTGACGATGCCGAGAAGCTTACCGTTGCCACTTCCGTCATCAGTAATTGCAATTGTGCTGTGGCCGTTGCGCCGAACAAGCTCAAGAACATCTGCAAGCGTGTTGTCAGGTGTGAGGTTAGAGTCACTTACAACAAATCCTGCCTTATAGTTCTTAACTCTTGCAACCATTGCAGCCTCATCCTCAATGCTCTGTGCACCGTAGATAAAGGACATTCCGCCCTCCCTTGCGAGAGCAATTGCCATTCTATCATCTGAAACGGACTGCATAATAGCTGATACAAGCGGAATATTGAGACAAATTTGCGATGTTTCGCCTTTGCGGAATTTTACAAGTGGAGTTCTGAGTGACACATTCGAAGGAATGCACTCCGGGGATGTATAACCGGGAATCAACAAATACTCGCTGAATGTGCGAGAGGGTTCAGAATAATAAAAAGCCATTTTGATATTTCCTTTTAGTTTTTATTGTTTAAGAACAGCCGGATCCCGTTACGAGACCCGGCTTTTCGCATTAAACTGCGTCAAATATACTTTTTGAGTGCGTCGGGAAGCTCTTCTTCGGACATAGAAACAGTAATGACAATATTCATCTTGTACTTGTCAGCAAGCTCATCGAGGTGATGAGCGCACTTCTCGAAATCATCCACTGTGCTGTTGCAGATACGAAGAGTTCCGTCAATGAAGAGATCTGTAACATCGTGGTTTCCTGCAAGAATACCTGCTACGAAACCATAGAGCTGATTTGCACCGTATACATAGTACTCGTCAACATTGATGAGACGGCAACGATAGTTAACATCGTAGCGCAGCTTGATTCCCTTCTCAATGCAGACAACGCATCCACTTGATGTCTCAAGAGCCTCATTGACCATATTAATCAGAGTCTTGGTTTTTCCTGACCCTTTTTTACCAACAATTAATTTAAGCATAGTAACCTCCTACAATGTGGTTCTTTTTTCTATATCTATTATACAATATCTTTAAAACAAAATCAAGTCTTTTTTTACGATTTTACAGTCTTGCACGAAGTTGTTCTGTCATTTCTTCGTAACCGGGCTTGCCGAGGAGGGCAAACATATTCTTCTTGTAAGCCTCAACGCCGGGCTGGTCAAAGGGATTGACATCGAGAACATATCCCGAAACTGCGCAAGCAAGCTCAAAGAAGTAAATCATATAGCCGAGGTTACGAGCATTTCTCTCTTCAAGAGAAAGAACAATGTTCGGTACTTCACCATCAACGTGTGCAAGAAGCGTGCCGTTCATTGCTGTACGGTTTACATCAGCAAGAAGCATTCCGGAGAGGAAGTTAAGTCCATCAATGTTTGCAGGATCGTTCGGAACAACAGCCTTGCTGTCAGGCTTTTCAATAGAAAGAACTGTCTCAAAGAGTGTGCGAAGACCTGACTGAACATACTGTCCAAGGGAGTGGAGATCTGTCGAGAAGATAACGGAAGAGGGATAAAGACCCTTGCCGTCCTTGCCCTCGCTCTCGCCATAAAGCTGCTTCCACCATTCGCAGAACATCTGCTCGTAAGGCTCATATCCTACGAAAATTTCAGTAACCTTACCCTTGCGATAGAGAATATTCCTGATAGCGGCATACTTATATGCATCATTTGTGTAAACGTCTCCGGAAGAAAGTGCGCCCATTGCATCAGCTGCACCACCCATAAGCTCATCGATATCTACACCTGACACAGCGATAGGAAGCAGTCCAACTGCAGAAAGCACGGAAAATCTTCCGCCGACATCATCCGGAACTACGAATGTTTCATAGCCTGCATCGGTAGAGAACGACTTGAGTGTTCCCTTTGCCTTATCTGTTGTAACAAAGATACGCTCACGAGCACCATCCTTGCCGTACTTGTTTTCAAGCCAAGCACGGAAATATCTAAATGCAACTGCCGGCTCGGTTGTTGTACCTGACTTGGAGATGACGTTTATGCAAACATCCCTACCCTCGCAGATTGCCATAAGCTCCTCGAGGTCGCTACCACTGATATTACAACCTGAGAAATAAATATCGGGAGTATCCTTCTTGAGAAGGTTGTATCTCGGAGATTTAAGAAATTCTATAACGGCTCTTGCGCCGAGGTAAGATCCACCAATACCTATAACAATGAAGACATCACAGCTCTTCTTGATCTTCTCTGCCGCAGCTTTAATTCTTGCGAACTCGTCACGGTCATAATTTTCGGGAAGAGTGAGCCAGCCACGCATCTCTGCGCCTTTTCCACTACCGGCACGAAGCGCAGCAGCAGCAGCGTCGACCTCAGGAGCTATCGCTTTGATCTCTTCATCTGTAATAAATGGTTTGACAAATTTGTCTTCAAGTCTGATTGCCATATGTTCAGCCATCCTTTATTTGATATTATACAGTATATTTTACCACTAATCGAGACAGATTTCAACATCTTTTTTTGATTTTATCATATATTAATTTATAATATACAACATTTCCTCAAAATTTCAAGGAATATTTGTTTAAAAGTTATCCTTTCTGAGTCCTCTGTAACATATATGTCAGCAGTTCCTATGTTTTTTCCATCGAGCACAAAGCTGACTACGCCAATTTTGTCGCCCTTTTTCAGAGGTGCTTCGACCTCTTGTGGCAACTCAACGTCAACTACAACTCTCCTACTGCTTCCCTTTGGAACTAGGCAAACAAACTCCCCACTCTCGAACGCCGTCTCAGTTTTGTCAGAACCGAGAAGTCGAACCTCTCCGTTTTCTTTGGGATAATAGGAGTAAAGTGAAAAATTTGCAAAGCCCCAATCGAGCAATTTTGCAGCCTCTGCATTTCTCGTGTCCCTGCTCTCAGCTCCCATTATTACGGCAATCAAATGCATACCGTCACGCTTCGCACTTGCACTTATACAAAACTTTGCCTTTGATGTCGAACCTGTTTTAAGGCCGGTTGCACCCGAATAAAAACGCACAAGTCTGTTTGTGTTTGTAAGTCCAAACTGACCGTCCCTAATGCTATCCATCCAGGTTGAACTGTACTCAAGTATTTTTTCATACTTAATAAGCTCTCTTGACATAATCGCAATATCTCTTGCAGACAGGACGTGCGATTTTGCTGTATCATCAAGACCGTTTGTGTTTTCAAACACAGCCTCGTCCATTCCAAGCTCACGTGCTCTTTCGTTCATTCTGCCGACAAAAGCCTCTTCGCTTCCACTAACAGCTTCTGCAAGCACAACTGCTGCATCATTTGCCGATGATATGACAACGCTTTTTATCAGGTCATCAACGCTCATCCTCTCGCCGACCTCCAGAAATATCTGTGAGCCCCCCATTGATGCTGCATTTGCTGATGTCGTCAGCATTGTGTCAAGAGTAATCGCTCCTCTCTCGATAGCTTCCATTACAAGCAGCAGAGTCATTATTTTAGTTACGGAAGCCGGTGGCAGGGGTTCTCTTGCGTTTTGTTCATACAATATTCTGCCCGTCTCTGCTTCCATAAGCACTGCGCTTTTGCAGTTGAGCCGCCCTTGCATTGTCGGAAGAGCAATCGTATCTGCGTTTGCGCTGTTTTTTGTGAGCGCAAGTGTATCTACCGTAGCAGCTTGTATTAAAACTAAGAACACAATGGCAAAGGCAAGCATAGTTTTTGTTATACTTGTAAGCTTCTTTTTCATATTGATTTTCCTTTCATAATCAAACATTCACAAAATATTTTATGCCGAAAGGAAAAAAATAATTCGAGACACAACAGTGGCTCGAATTATTATTGTAAGAATTAAAGTGCGATAAACCTGTACTCCGTAGATGTCTTATACTCTTCACCGGGACGGAGAACGGTGTTTGTGAAATTGGGATGATTGATCGAGTCGGGCATAGCCTCTGACTCAAGGCAGAATGCTGCTCGCTTAAACTGTGCCTCGCCGCCTCTGAACGGGAAGTCCGGGTTACCGAGGAAGTTTCCACTATAAAACTGAACAGCAGGTGCGTCTGTATACATCTGAAGCTCAACATCGTGATCAGGAGACAGAACGCTTACTCTCTTAAAGAATCCCTCTCCTCTGTCGGTAAAGACAACACAATGGTCAAGTCCACCACCGATTTCGATGTCCTTATCGCCCGACCGGAGAGCGTCACCAATTCTCTTCATTTCTCTGAAGTCAAATGCCGTACCCTCAACGGACGGGATCTCTCCCGTGGGAATAAGTCCTTCGTCTGTGGGAATGAATCTGTCAGCATCAACCCAAGCTATATGCTCTGCGACATCTCCCTTGCCTGCAAGGTTGAAATATACGTGGTTTGTAAGATTGATGGGTGTTGCCTTGTCAGTTGTAGCAAAATAATCAAGCTTAAGACCGTTTTCATCGGTAAGCGTATAGGTTACAGAATACTCAACCGTTCCCGGATAGCCTTCCTCACCATCGGGAGAGGTGGCTGTGAGCTTGATCTTATTGTCAGCCAAAACTGTTACGGAATAGATTTTTTTATCAAAGCCAATCTTGCCACCGTGAAGATGGTTTGCGCCATTGTTGCAATAGAGCGAATATTTAACTCCGTCAAGCTCGAACTTGCCAACAGCAATACGGTTGCCGACTCTGCCGACAACTGCGCCAAGATAGCCATCTGCGTTCATATAGGACTCAAGCGTGTCATATCCTCTGACAAGGTCTCTGACCTCTCCACTCTTAAGTGTTAGACGAACACGAATAATAGTAGCTCCGTAATCAGAGACGGTAGCTTCAAGTGCGCCGTCCTTTGATTTGAGCGTATAGAGAGAAACCTCTCTGCCGTCTATGTAGCCAAATGTTTTCTTTTCCATAACTGCGTCTCCAAATCAGTCGGTGTAGCCGTCGGGGTTCATTGACTGCCAACGGTCAGCATCACGGCACATACGAACTATATCATATTCAGCCTCCCAGCCGAGAACCTCTTTTGCAAGAGTAGGATCTGCATAGCACTCGGGAATATCACCGGGGCGACGAGCGTCAATAACATAAGGAACTGTCTTACCACTTGCGCTCTCAAATGCCTTTACGATGTCAAGAACTGAATAGCCAACGCCTGTACCAATATTAAAGTATTCAGTAGCCTCAACCTCAAGAGCTCTGTCAAGTGCCTTAAGATGTGCTCTTGCAAGGTCAACTACGTGAATATAATCACGGACGCCTGTACCATCGTGTGTAGGATAATCGTTGCCGTATACGTGAAGCTTTTCAAGCTTTCCGATAGCCGTCTGTGTAATATAAGGAAGAAGATTGTTCGGAATACCCTTGGGGTCTTCTCCTATAAGACCTGACTCGTGCGCTCCAATGGGATTGAAATATCTAAGAATAGATACGCTGCGAAGCTCTCCGGCGCACTGAATATCTCTTAGCATACGCTCAATTACAAGCTTAGTCTCGCCATAGGGATTTGTTGTGGAGAGAGGGAAATCCTCCTTGATCGGAACTGTTGCGGGATTACCGTATACAGTAGCAGATGATGAGAACACGATATTGCCAACGCCAAATTCAATCATTGCACGGCAAAGATTAAATGTAGCATCAAAGTTGTGGCTGTAGTAACGAAGAGGCTGGGATACGGACTCACCTACTGCCTTAAGTCCTGCGAAATGGATAACTGCCTCAATTTCGTTTTCAGCAAAAACCTTACGTGTCGCCTCAAGGTCAAGAAGATCAACAGCATAAAGACGGGGGCGTACGCCTGTAATCTTTTCGATTCTGTTGAGTACCTCTGGCTTACTGTTCGAGAAGTTATCAATAATAATTACTTCTCTGCCTGCTTCGATAAGCTCTACCACAGTGTGTGATCCAATGAATCCGGCTCCACCGGTAACAAGAATTGCCATAATTAAACCTCTGTTTATTTAAAGATATTTTTTTACTATTTCACGCATACGGGGCATTTTTGCCTCCATATCCATCACAAGCTTGAACTGATTGCGTGCACGATCAAGATTCTGCTCTTTGTAGTGAATTCTGAAATACGTGTCACCGTTGAGATAGTCCGTAAGAAATCTGATTCCAAGCTCAAGTGTGATAACGAGAGCACCCATAGGAAGCTCAAGAACCTCTGTCTCTGTAAGTGAATTTTCAAGTCCACCTACAAAACCCTTGGTAAATGCATCAAAATAATCCTCTCTGATATATACCTTTGCGAGATCCGTTTCGTCCTCAGCTGCGCTTGACGCACCAAAACGTATGGCATCACCAAAGTCAAAGAGCACCGAACCGGGCATAATTGTGTCAAGGTCAATTACGCAAATAGGCTCACCGCTTTCGCTGTCAATAAGCAGATTATTGAGCTTTGTATCGTTGTGTGTTACACGGAGAGGAATTGTTCCGTTTTCTATCCTATCTGTAATATAAGAACAAAGCTCTTCTCGCTCAAGAACAAACGCAATCTCCTCGGGTATGCTTTGGGCTCTGTGCGCCACATCAGCCTTGAGAGCTACACGAAAATCAGCCAGACGAGATGGTGTGTTATGAAAATTCGGGATAGTTTCACGCAAGGATGACGCATCATAATCAGAAAGCTGCATCTGGAAGTGGCCAAACGCTGCACCGACTCGCTCGAATATCTCGGGATCGTCTGCGCTGTTGTAGCAATCAACTCCACCTATATGTCTGTACAGTCTCCAGGCGTTACCGCTTTTGTCGATATGATAATACTTTCCGTCCTGTGTTTTGCAGAAATGAAGAGTACCACGCAAGGGATCCTTTCCCTCAGCTATAAGCTTATTATGTATGTGAGATGTGACGCTGACAATATTGTTCATTAAAAGCTCAACATCACGGAAAACCGATGTATTGATTCGCTGAAGAACGTATCTGCTACCGTCAGCGCAATCAACAAAGAATGTAGAATTGATATGTCCTGCTGTACATTCGGAGCACGACACAAAGTCCGCTTCAATTGCAAAAGCCTTGACAACATCCACTATATTATCCATAAATTATGTAGTCCTCCATAAATTTTCTGAATACTCTCCACGTGCAATCATATTGCGAATTTCTGCCTCAAGACCCTGTCTGTCGGCAGCATATGTAACGCCGTGCCATCTTTCAGGTGTCGGGCAGACGCTTACGGTAGCAAAGCCCTCACTCATAGCGAGACTTGCAACAGTCGGGAGATAGAACTCGGATTTAGCCGGATCTTTCATATTTAGAAGAAATTCTGCAAAATGCTTTTCTGCGAAATCGAAAATTTCAGGTGTAAACGCAAAGAAGTTCATTGATGCAACGCTATCTCCTGATACAAAAGTCCATTCTCCATAGTCCGTCTCATATTCTGCATCATTTGCTGACGCACGTATCTTTGTTCTCTCAGTTATATCAACGAGCTTGCCGTCAGAGTCTACCTTACAAATACCTCTTGAAACTGTTCCATTCTCTGTAAGTGTATTAGCCAGACGATAGCCTGCCATAGCGAAAGAATACTTATCATCTACCTTCTTACTGTTCTTGAGAAAGTCAAAGATAATTCTATAAGTCTCCTTACCGTAAAAATCATCTGCATTAATAGTAGCAAACGGATCTGTTATAATATCCTTTGCCGCAAGCATAGCGTGAGCCGTTCCCCAAGGCTTAACTCTTCCATCGGGCACAGAGAAGCCCTCAGGCAGTGCATCAAGCTCTTGGAAAGCATATTCAACAGTTGCGAATTTTTCTACTCTTCTGCCAACGCTTTCTCTGAATATTTCGTAGTTTTCTTTCTTTATGACAAAAACAATTTTGTCAAATCCTGCTCTTATTGCATCAAAGCACGAGTAATCTATAATAAATTCTCCACCGGGTCCAACAGGTGTAATTTGCTTCATTCCACCAAATCGGGAGCCCATTCCTGCCGCAAGTATAAGAAGTGTCAAATTTTGCCCCTACTTTCGCATTTTAATTTATATCTCTACTTATTATATACCACTTTGTCAAATTTGTCAATAGAATTGTGTTCTAATTGACATTTATATTACAAATATACTATTGATTTTTGCTTGTCCGTATGTTATAATATGATTGTATCAGATGTCTCATTTGATACACTCTAATTGTAAAGGATGACTTTTATGGAACAAAATCAAATAAATCTCATTTCTGCAATAAAATTATTTTGTGGATGTGATCCTGCTTTAATAAAAAAGCACATCATTGCAAATGGTTATATTCGCAAATATATGCCCGGTGAGGAATTTTCACTCACTGACGATAGTGGAAACGCAACGGTAGGCGTTCTGCTTTCAGGCAGGTGTGTAATTTACTCCTCCGACAAAGACAGAAAGGCTCTTTTGCGTTTTGTCTCGCCCGGAGAGGCCGTCGGTGTTGCAGGACTTTTCGCTGATGCTCCACCTCACACAAGAATCTTTTCCTGTGGTGACCGACATTCAGAGCTTTTCTTCTTTGATAGACAAGCCTTTGTGTCTCTGCTTGACTCGGAGAGTGATGGATGTGCCCGAAACAATCTCATTCGCTTTCTCTCAAGCAAGGTGGCGTTTCTTAATTCAAGGATAGATTGTGTGACAGGTGGCTCTGCCGACAGAAGACTTGCACTGTTTATCAAGTCTTCGCCCCTCTATGAAAGCGGAACTATCACCATCGGTATGTCGATGACTGCGCTTGCCGAGGCACTCGACATCGGACGAGCATCGCTCTATCGTGCGTTTGATGCACTCTCTCTTTCAGGTGCTATTGTAAGAGAAAACGATACCGTCCGTATAATTGACAAACAAAAGCTTGAAGAACTATGCTAACGCATTCTCATAAAAAATCGAAAGGACAAAAAACTATGAAAAAACTATTCGCAACTCTCATCGCACTCACACTTGCACTCACGCTTCTCCTCTCGTTTGCTTCCTGCAATCCCAACGAAAACGGAGATGACACAACTGCTCCCAACAATCCAACCTCCGACAGCACTCCTGACGGTGACGATACAACGACTCCTCCAACGGACGACACAGAGATCAAGGTCGCGGTTCTCAACGGAACAACAGGCTTTGGCATCGCTCCTCTTTTCTGCAACATAAGAGACAACAAGACTGATCTTAATGCAAAGATTGATTTCTATTCTGATGCAACACTCGTTGCTCCCTTGGTTATCAGCAAGAGCGTCGATATAGCAGCAGTTCCCACAAACCTCGCAGCAGTTCTCTACAACAAGACTCAGGGCGGAATTAAAGTTCTTGCTGTAAACACACTCGGCGTGCTTTATCTTGTCGAGAACGGATCAACCGTAAACTCCATCAATGATCTTGAAGGCAAGACAGTATATCTTCCCGGTCAGGGATCGAACCCTGAATATGTTCTCAAGGCTCTTCTTGAGCTTGCCGGCATCGCAGACAAAGTAACTCTTGACTACACCTACGGAAGCCCCGACGAGCTGACAACAGCTCTTGCATCCGGCAAGGCATCCCTTGGAGTTATTCCTGAGCCCAAGGTTACAGCTGCAGTTACAAAGAACGCCTCGCTCCGTGTAGCTATTGACTTCACAAAGGAGTGGAAGACACTCACGGGCACTGAACTTGTTCAGGGCTGCATAATTGCAAGAAAAGAATTTGTTGATGCTCATCCCATAGCTGTCGAGAATTTCCTCAAGGAATACAAGGCATCAGTCGATACAGTAAATGCAGACGCCAAGGAAGCTGCAAAGTTCATCGTTTCTGCAGGTATCGTTGCAAATGAAACGCTTGTAACCAACGCTCTTCCGAGATGTAACATCACTTATCTCACGGGTGAAGCTATGAACAGCGCGCTTAACAAGTTCTGGGGTGCACTTTATGCACAAGTTCCCTCCTCGGTAGGCGGAAAGCTTCCCGACAACGCAATTTTTTATTGATTATCAAAACACTACCTGTTTATTGACACCAAAGTTTAAAAAGTAAGAAAAGGCGTATATGAAAAAGAAAAAGATTCTATTCAAAGCACTTGAAATTCTCGGTGTTGCGCTGTTTTGGCTTGCTTTGTGGTTTATAGCAGCTATGATTACGGGACAGGAGCTTTTGCTCCCCTCTCCCGTAGTTGTAGCAAAAAGACTGTGGGAGCTTGCAGGGACGGCTGAGTTTTATAAAATTACAGCACTCTCTCTGCTTCGTGTGTTTGGCGCAATTGTTGTCGCAATTCCTCTTGCAGTTATTATGGCAGTTCTCTGCTCGATCATAAAGCCACTTGATAAGCTATTAAGCCCGGCTATCACCGTTATAAAGTCCACACCCGTCGCTTCATTTATAATTCTTGCGCTTGTGTGGATAGGTCGTGACATTCTTCCGTCATTCATCTCCTTGCTTATGGTTTTTCCCGTTGTTTTCACAAATGTTCGTGAGGGTATAAACCACACTTCAAAGGAGCAGCTTACTATGGCAAAGGTATTTGCCGTTCCAACTAATCTTAAGATCAAACGCATCTATTTTCCCTCCACGCTTCCGTATTTCCTGTCGGCAACACAGACCTCAATAGGTCTTGCTTGGAAGGCGGGTATAGCGGCTGAGGTACTTGCGTTCTCACCTGATTCTATCGGCAAGCTTCTCGCCGAATCAAAGAACTATCTTGAGACGGTCGATCTGTTTGCCTGGACGGCTGTAATAATTGTTCTCAGCCTTATTATTGAGATTGCAATAGTTAAGCTCTTGGGTCTGCTTTCAAAAAAGAAAAGTAAGGGGGCGACGTTATGATTACAATAAAAGACCTATCTATAAGTTACGATGGCAAGGCAGTAATTTCAAATCTTTCCCTTTCATTCAAAAAAGGCGAAACCGTTGCAATATGTGGGCCTTCGGGCTGTGGCAAGAGCACTCTGTTTCGTCTTATAGCCGGTATTGAGAAAAAAAGCTCGGGTACGATTTCATTTTCAGTACCCAAGCCTCGATTTTCAATTACATTTCAAGAGCCCTGTCTTCTTGAGGGAAGAACGGCTCAAGAGAACGTCAACCTTGTTTTAGGTGATAAAAAGGAGACGCTTCCACTTTGCGCTCTTCTTCTGAATATGCTCGGAATCACTGATCCGACTCTATACCCTGACGAAATGTCAGGTGGTATGCGAGCACGAACAGGCATTGCAAGAGCACTTGCGCCGGACTCCGACATATATCTCTTCGACGAGCCATTTGCTAATCTTGATCACGAAACTGCGCTCAATGTCGCAGAAGTCATTCGTGAGCAAACCGTCGGCAAGACCGTCTTGTGTATCATACACGACATTGCTCTTGCATCGAAATTTGCTGACCGTGTGATTGTTTTTGATAGCTCTCCACTTACAAACTCTAATCTAAAGCAAATTTGATTATTGCTTGATCTGCTTTCTCATTCTTTCAAGTGCGCCTTTTTCAAGTCTTGAAACCTGAGCTTGAGATATTCCTATCTCATCAGCAATTTCCATTTGAGTCTTATTCTTATAAAACCTCATATCAATAATCTTTTTCTCACGCTCGCCGAGGCTATCAAGTGCTTCGGCGAGCGCAATATTTTCAAGCCAAGCTTCGTCTCCGTCACTACCATCTGCAAGCTGATCAATAACATAAAGCGAATCGCCGTTTTCAGTAAACACAGGCTCATATAGCGAGATTGGCTCAACTATCGCTTCCATCGCTCTCACAACAGCCTCCCTGTCCTCGCCTATGCGTGCTGCGATTTCGTCGGGTGTCGGGTCTGTGTTTTTCTCGGCCGACAGCTCTTCCCTTGCGCTTAGTGCTCTATACGCCAGGTCACGAACCGAGCGACTTATTCTGATTGCGTTGTTATCTCTCAGATATCTTCTTATTTCGCCAATTATCATAGGAACGGCGTAGGTCGAGAACTTAACATTGAGGTCAGTATTGAAGTTGTCAACAGCCTTTATAAGCCCGATACAGCCTACTTGAAACAAGTCGTCCATTGACTCCTTGCGTCCTGCAAATCGCTGTATGATGCTTAAAACAAGCCTTAGGTTGCCACATATAAGCTCATCCCTCGCCTCGCTATCGCCAGCCTTAGATTTCAACAGCAGCACTTGCTTTTCCTCATCACTCAAAACCTTAAGCTTTGAGGTGTCAATGCCACTTATCTCTACTTTTCCGTAATACATCCTTACCTCCGGGAGTGGTATAAAATAATTATCGCTCTCAGAGGTTTTAGTTATTCAGAAAATGGGCGTGTGCATAAATTGGTAATTCTGACAAAAAACAATAAAGGGTGTGCCGATGGCACACCCTTTATTGTTACTGGGACTGAGCTTAGATCTTCTCTTTAACCTTGGAAGCCTTGCCAACTCTGTCACGCAGATAGTAGAGCTTTGCACGTCTTACAACACCATAACGAGTGATGTCAACCTTAACCACGTTGGGAGAGTGGATGGGGAATGTCTTCTCAACACCAACACCGTAAGAAACACGTCTTACAGTAAAGGTCTCGGAGATTCCGCCGCCGTGCTTTGCGATGACAACGCCTTCGAAAAGCTGGATTCTCTCACGTGCTCCCTCTTTAATGCGATTGTGAACACGAACGGTGTCACCAACATTAACTACGGGAAGTTCAGACTTAAGATGCTCCTTGGTAATAGCTGCAATGTAATCCATTACCTTATCCTCCTTTGTAGAAGTAATAGTAAGAACGTTCATACCGAAGCTCGCAGAGGACCGTTCCCGTGCACAGTGCACTTGACTATTATATCACAGATGTAAAAAAAATGCAATACCTTTTTTGAAGTTTATTTCACTTTTTTAGATATATTTCGTGAATTTTTCACTTTTATGTATTGCTTTTGCTTTCCTTTATCAGCCTAAAGTTCTGTATACTATACATAACGAAAGAAAACAACATCATAGCAGTTGAAATAATAATTGTGAGTGACGATATTTCAAGCGGCATATTTGCCCAGAATATATGCAAAACTATTACGGCATAAAGCAGTACCGTGGTGACCTTGCCGTGCCAATTCGCGCCGTGTACGGCGTGTGTTTTCTTCGCAATAAAGAGTCTGAGAGCACCCGTTATAACTTCCTTTATAAGCAGAATAACAAGTGGCACAAGCATCAGATTAAATCTTGTGACGAGGCACAGAAGAACAGCTCCCTGTGTCATCTTGTCTGCTATCGGGTCAAGTGCCTTGCCGACGTCACTTACAAGCCCGAAGCGTCTTGCTATAAATCCGTCAACAACATCGGTTATTCCTGAGATGATAACGAGGATGCCTGTCCAAAGGTACTCCTCGAGTGCGCAATACATCCAAACGATGACGGGGATCATAATAAGCCTTACGAGCGAGAGAAGATTTGGTAGAGTCAGAATTCTGTTTGTGCTATCGCTCAGCATTGTTTTTTCATTCTTAGCCATTTAAAAATTGCCTTTCGCTAACGGTTTACTATCTGTGCGCCGGAAGTGTTACTGTAAAACGGCACCCCTTTGGTGTGAGATTCTCCGTTTTAACATCTCCGCGCATATTATCAAGAATCCTTCTGACAAGAGCAAGACCAAGTCCGTTTCCGTCCTGCTTATGCGAGCTATCCTCTTGATAGAATTTGTCAAATATGTGCTTTTGAGCATCGGGAGATATTCCCGGCCCTTCGTCTTCAATGACGAAAATAATCTTTTCGTCCATCTTTTCAAGCCTGATCTTTACCGTTCCGCCAACGGGATTGAACTTTACTGCATTGCTTATCAGGTTATTCCATACGTGAACGAGCAAGCCTTTGTCGCAAGAATACGTAATTTCTTCCAAATCGACTTCAAGTTCAATTCCCTTTTCCGTCCATTTCGACTCATAAAGCATAATCGATTGACGGATCTGTTCGTCAAGCCTGAAGGTAGAGGGCATCGGCTCTATTGATCTGTTTTCAATTTTTGAGAGCAAGAGAATGTTTCCGACAAGCTCAGAAAGGCGGCGAGTATTGAACAGTATCTTTTCTATATACTGTTCCTTTTCTTCTTCGGTACAAGAGCTGTCCTGGAGAAGCATTGCGTAACCCTCAATAGCACTGAGTGGCGTTTTGATCTCGTGCGAGACGTTGGATACAAAATCCGACTGTATAGTTTCGGTTACTCCAAGCTCGGCTGTCATAAGATTAAAGCTTGTGTAGATCTCTTCTATCTCAGTTACCACAGCTTTTTTTTCGTCAATCCTGACCTCAAAATCACCTGAGGAAACCTCGCTCATTTTCTTTGACAGGACAGAGATTGGCTTGAGCAACAATCTGTTGATTACAATTGCAGCAAAGCCACCTATTGAGCCACAGAATATCATTAGGAATGTACCCGGTAGCTTATCGAGAGAAATATGGAAAATTCTTGCGATAATTGAAGAAACAACAATAGCAAATACTATACCACCAAGTGAGCTGAGCGAGACGTAAAAAATCAGGCTTCTGCGCTTAAGTAAGTTTTTCACAGCTTTATTACCTTATATCCAAGACCTCTCATAGTGATAATCTTGAAGTCCTCGCTATCTCTGAATCTTTCACGCAATCTGCCTATATGTACATCAACCGTGTGAGTATCAGAGCTTACATCGTATCCCCATATATCATCCATAAGCTGCTGCCTTGTGAACAGCTTGCCCGGGAATGATGCCATCTTATAAAGTAGCATAAACTCCTTTTGTGGCAGAACGAAGCGTTCGCCTCTGCAGCTTACCGTCAGCGAATCGCATTCCATAACCGTCTCGCCTATGGTGAGTCTGCGTTCGCTTATCAGCTGCGCACGTCGCAAAAGTGCGCTGACTCTCAAAAGCATTTCATTAACATTTATAGGCTTGACCATATAATCATCAGTTCCGGACAGAAATCCAAGTCTCATATCGTCAAAAGCATCCTTGGCAGTTATCATCAAAACAGGTGTGTTTATATCAGAGTCACGAAGCGAACGAACAAGCTCATATCCATCCATAACGGGCATCATAATATCCGAAATTATCAGATCGTAATAGCTTTCAGCTATTGTATCAAGTGCTTCCCTTCCGTTTGAAACTCCTGTGACATAATAACCATTTTTTGAGAGAACGTGGGCAAAAAGCTGGCGTAATTCCTTATCATCTTCTACAACTAAAATCTGAAACATATAAGCCTCCCCTAATAAGTAGTATAATATATTATACACCAAGCGTTTCAACAGAAAATCAAAAAGACCTCAATGGTAGTTGATAAAACTGTCAGTTTCGATATTTTTTGCCTTTTTCTCCAAATTACAATACCTAATTATACCACCAAATTAAGGAAAAGTCCACATATTTTTTACAAAAAAATTATCTTTTGGTACAAAAAATATTTTCAACAATAAAAAAACAAATTAGGTATTGATTTTAACGCAAACTTGTGCTATAATTTTAAGCGCGCCGGTATGATGGAATTGGTAGACGTAGTGGACTCAAAATCCACCGCCAGCGATGGCGTGCCGGTTCGACTCCGGCTACCGGCACCACGGTTCGGGTCTTTTGACCCGGACCTTTTCTTTTTTACTCAAGCCCACCGTAAAGGTGGGCTTTTGTGTCACAGATCCCTTCGTTGCATAGAATTATTAAAAAAGCATTGGAGGTTTTACGAATTGAATAATCAAGACAATGCACAAATAAACCCATCATCACCAAAGGGATACCTGCGATTTCTTGTGCGCACTGCATCGGGTGCTATTCCACTTGAGGGCGCTCTCGTTACCATAAGAGAACGTGGCGAGGGCGGGGATGCTATTATTTCCTTTCTGACTGATCAAAGTGGCTCCGTTCCGCTTATTGCTCTTCCTGCTCCTCCTCGTCTCTCTGCCAATACGCCATCGGACATAAAGCCCTACGCAAGTTATGATGCCGAGGTATCAATGCCGGGATATTATTCAAATCTCTATTCAGGGATTGTAATATTTGACTCAATCACTTCGGTTCAGACAGCAGATCTCGTTCCTCTGCCTGAGGACGGAACAAATGACGCTTATACAAAAGACGGAGTGTTCTTATTCGACTCTGTGACGGGCGAGAGGCTCAGAGGAGAGCGCGATGAATAACCCTGCTTCTCTTCCCACCATTCCCGAATACATCACCGTTCACCTTGGGCGAGCTAATCAGAATGCGCCAAATGTGACTGTACCGTTTATTGAATACGTCGCAAATGTAGCATCAAGTGAGATCTACCCTACCTGGCCTGAGAATGCAATCAGGGCAAATATGTATGCGCAAATCAGCTTTGCGCTAAACCGAATTTACACAGAGTATTACCGAACAAGAGGCTACAATTTCGACATCACAAATTCGACCACAAACGATCAATCGTTTATAGCCGGTCGGGAAATTTATTCAAACATTAGGGAGCTTGCAAGCGAGCTTTTCAATAGCTATGTTGTAAGACAAGGCACGGTTGAGCCATATTTTACGCAATATTGTGACGGAGACGAAGTTCGCTGTAACGGTCTTGAGCAATGGGGCACAGTTGGTTTAGCCGAGAGTGGACTGACGCCGTATGAGATATTGCAGTATTATTATGGAAACGACATAAACATTGTAAGTGATGTTCCTATCGAAAATGTCACTCCGTCGGCTCCGAACATCCCTCTGCGTCAAGGCTCGACAAACAACGATGTTCGCACTCTGCAAATTCGTTTGAACAGGATCTCGAAAAATTATCCTGCAATTCCGAAAATTGCTTTGACGGACGGGATTTTCACCGATGACACAGAGGCCGCAGTAAGAGCATTTCAGAATATTGCAGGCATAACTGTTGATGGAATTGTAGGAAAAGCAACCTGGTATGCAGTTCTCTTCTACTATAACGCTGTCAAGAGACTCAATGAGCTTGATTCAGAGGGAGTATCTCTGTTTGAGGTAACGCAAGAGTTCCCCGATGTACTGAGGGTTGGCTCATTCGGTAACGCTGTCGAGAATCTTCAGTATTATATTAATTATGTTTCCAATTACTACCCATCCATACCTTCCGTTGCAAGAGACGGGATATTTGGAAGTGAAACAGAGAACGCAGTTATTGCCGTCCAAGAAACCTTTGGACTTGAGCCTGACGGTGTTGTTGGTGAGCTTACTTGGAACAAGCTTTATAACGCATATCTTGGAATTGTGGCAAGCATTCCTCTGCAATACGTGGAGGCATCGGGCGTGCCTTTCGGTGGCGTTCAGCTTAGAGTTGGAAGCGAGGGCGAGGATGTTCTGCTTCTTCAACGATATTTAAACAGAATTGCCGAAAGCTACCCCGAAATCCGAGCGGTAAGCACAACCGGATATTTCGGCTCGCAAACAGAGGCGTCTGTCATAGCTTTTCAAGAGCTTTTCGGCACAAATCTTAAAAACGGAGTTGTGGATGCTGTAACGTGGGATGAAATTATTAATATTTTTGATGATGTAAGTGCAGCAGACAGATTGCTTGGCGGCCAGTATCCGGGATTTGAGATTGATTAGGAGGAGTTATGGCGACTAACAACAGAAATGAGAGGGAGGCTCGTCGCAATCTGCAGAAATATCTGCGACAGCTATCATATTTTGATTCGGACATACCCACAGTTCCCATTGATGGCATAAAGGGAGATGACACAACCGATGCAATACGAGCCTATCAGCGCAAGCGAGGGCTTGAGGTAAGTGGGGTTGCCGACCTTGAGACCTGGGAGGCACTTTATGAGGATTATTTGTTATCTCTTGAAGAAAACTCACCTCCACTAAGGCCCGACATTTTCCCGACAGATCCTGTGGGGTATAAGCTTTACGAGGGTGACGAGAACTTTACAGTATCAGTTCTTCAGTATATTCTTGGCAAGCTCAGTATTCTTTTTCCCTTAGAAGAGGTTGAGATAACAGGAAGATACGGTAAGGAAACCACGGAGGCTGTACGGCGGTTTCAGGAGAGGTATCTGTTACCTGTCACAGGAGTCACAGATAAGCTGACCTGGAATGCGCTAGTGCGTGTTTTTGATTCTCTCCATCTCTATGAATAACGAATAATATCACGCCATTCTGTTATAGAATAATATATAATTCTAAATTGGAATGGTGGATATGAAAAGCAATTTTACGCAAATGGCACAAAGCGCACTTAACAGCGCACTCAGCACTGCCAAAGAACTTGGACATTCATATATCGGCTCAGAACATCTTCTGCTCGGTCTTTTATTTGTAAGCGACTCTGTTGCCTCAAAGCTTTTATATGCTCGTGGATGCGACAAAGAGATAGTCAAAAAACGCATCTGTGAGCTTGCAGGAGTGGGAGAGCCGACCGTTCTTTTGCCGTCAGATATGACACCACGGACAAAGAAAATCATCGAAGAATCAGCTTTAATTTCTTCCAGGTACACTCACGGTTATATCGGAACCGAACACCTGTTACTTGCTATTCTCGAAGAGGGAAATTGTGTAGCTGTCAGAATTCTTGAAGAGATAGGTGTTCGAGTAACAGATATTCGTCAAGACATCTCGTCTTTTCTTGAAACTCTCAGGGATTTTTCTTCTCTTACAAGCTCATCCCGTTCGCTCTCGCCATCAAGCTCTCTTGGTAATGTCCCCAATATCGCCAAATACGGACGAGATCTGAGCGCAATGGCAGAGCGTGGTGAAATTGATACGATTGTTGGCAGGGATAGTGAAACTGAGAGAGTCATCCGTATTCTCTGCCGTCGACAAAAGAATAATCCCTGTCTTATCGGTGAGCCGGGTGTTGGAAAAACAGCAGTTGTTGAAGGTCTTGCTGTGCGCATATTTGAGGGAAATGTTCCTGATAGACTTGAGAACAAACGAATAGTTACGCTTGATCTGCCGAGTATGATAGCAGGCGCAAAATACCGTGGCGAATTTGAGGACAGACTCAAAGCCGTGATGGACGAAGTGAAAAAGAACGAGAACATTATTTTGTTTATTGATGAATTACACACGATAGTCGGAGCCGGTGCTGCAGAAGGTGCTATTGATGCCGCTAACATCATCAAGCCTGCGCTTGCACGAGGAGAGATGCAGATTATCGGGGCCACCACTCACACGGAGTACCACAGGTATATTGAAAAAGATGCCGCTCTTGAAAGACGTTTTCAGCCCGTTGTTCTCACAGAACCGAGCGCAGAGATTACTATTTCAATTCTGCGCTCTCTTCGCAAGCGTTACGAAGCGCATCATCGGCTGAAGATCTCAGATGAGGCGATAGAGGCGGCAGTTGCACTCTCTGTTCGATATATTAATGACAGGTTTCTGCCAGACAAGGCAATCGATCTTCTTGACGAAGCAGCGAGTGGTCTTTCTGCCGAGTTTCATTCACCTCCTGAAGAAATGCGCAGTCTTGAGGGTAGGCTCAAGTCAGTTTCTCACGAAAAAGAGCTTGCTATAACAACACAGAACTATGAGCTTGCCGCATCCCTGCGTGACGAGGAAAAGCAGTTGCGAGAGAAGTGTGAACGGCTGAGAGAAACAACTGATAGCAAAGACGAGCAGCCTGTGCTTACTGCACTTGATATCGCCTTAGTTTTAACAGCATCGACGGGCATACCTGTATCAAGCATAAATGCTGACGAAAGTCAAAAGCTCGCCTCGCTTTACGAGAGGCTCACCTATCGTGTGATTGGTCAGGAGAGGGCGTGCCGTGCATTAGCAGATTGCATAATTCGCGCTCGCACAGGCATCAAGCGCGAGAGCGGACCTATCGGTTCTTTTCTGTTCATTGGCAGAAGTGGTGTTGGCAAAACTGAAACCTGCAGGGTACTTGCAGAGGAGCTTTTTGGTAGCACAAAATTCCTCATACGGCTTGATATGTCCGAATATATGGAAAAGCACAGCGTTTCCCGTCTCATAGGCTCACCTCCCGGTTATGTCGGGTATGGTGAAGGCGGACAGCTTACAGAACGTGTTCGGAGGCATCCGTATTCTGTAATTTTGCTTGATGAGATAGAAAAAGCACACCCCGATATTTACAATCTTCTCTTGAGTGTTCTTGAGGACGGAGTGCTTAGTGATTCCGAGGGGAGAGCCGTCAGCTTCAAAAACACGGTTTTGATTATGACCTCAAATGTGGGTGCAGTGCACAAAAAAGGCTCTTCTCTCGGTTTTGTTAGTGAAATATCTGATGAACAGGAGAAAGAAATGGCAAGGGTGAGGCGTGCGCTTGAAGAAACATTTCGTCCTGAATTTCTCGACCGTATTGACGATTGTATCTATTTCTCCCCTCTCTCCTTCGAAAGCCTTGAAATCATCTGCAAAAAACACCTTGACGCCCTCGCTTTTCGCGCTCTGCAAAATGGAATATCTCTTTCCTTTAGCGACCCCCTGATAAAAACGCTTTGCCGAATGTCCTGCACGGATAATACGGGAGCAAGAAATCTTCGTCGACACATCGGACAGATGGTTGAAACGCCACTTTCACAAATGATCGTTGATAGCAAAGGCGAGTTGTCAGGCAGGCTGTTGTGCGACATTGATGATAGGAGCGGGGAAGTCGTTTTTCTACCTGTGACATCTGAATAAAAATGCGAGACGCGCGAAAATTATTTTCATTTTCTCTTGACATGTTTTCTTGGGCGTGCTATAATTTTCATATTAATTAATAGTAATAATGTTACTATCAACTGCATTTTTCAAGAAAAGGAGTTTGAAATGAAATACACACCCGATTATCTTGCAAATATTTTTGCAGAGGTTGAAGCAAGAAACCCCGGCGAGAAGGAATTCCATCAGGCAGTTCGTGAAGTTCTTATGTCTCTTGAGCCTGTTATCGCTGCTCGCCCCGACTATGTTGAGGCAGGTATTATTCCTCGCATCGTTGAGCCTGAGCGTATGATCACTTTCCGTATTCCGTGGGTTGATGACAATGGCGAGGTTCACGTTAACCGTGGTTTCCGTTGCCAGTTCAACTCTGCTATTGGCCCTTACAAGGGCGGCATCCGTCTCCATCCCAGCGTAAACGCTTCCATCATCAAGTTCCTCGGCTTTGAACAGATCTTCAAAAACTCTCTAACCGGTCTTCCTATGGGTGGCGGCAAGGGTGGCTCTGATTTCGATCCCAAGGGCAAGAGTGATGGGGAGGTTATGAGATTCTGCCAGTCCTTTATGAATGAGCTCTACCGTCACATCGGTGCTGATACCGACGTTCCTGCAGGTGACATCGGAACAGGCTCGCGCGAGATCGGATATATGTTCGGTCAATATAAAAAGCTGACAAACGAGTTTACAGGTGTTCTCACGGGTAAGGCTATCCCCTCAGGCGGTTCTCTTGCAAGAACTCAGGCAACAGGCTTTGGTCTTTGCTACTTTGTGAACGAAATGCTCGCTTCCATCGGCACATCCTTTGAGGGTAAGACTGTTGTTATCTCCGGTTCGGGTAATGTTGCATTCTATGCTGCACAGAAGGCAACAACTCTTGGTGCAAAGGTAGTGGCTATGAGTGACTCCTCGGGTTATGTTTACGATGCAAACGGCATCAACCTTGATGTTCTCAAGCAGATCAAGGAAGTCCGCCGTGGTCGCATAAGTGAATATGTTGAGACCTGCAAGGATGCTACATTCATTCCTAACTGCAGAGATATCTGGACTGTCAAGTGCGATATTGCTCTTCCCTGCGCAACTCAGAACGAGCTTCCTGTTGAGGGTGCTATCGCTCTCGCTAACAACGGTTGCTTCCTCGTTGCAGAGGGTGCAAATATGCCCACAACTCCCGAGGCTCTTGAGGTATTCAAGGCTAAGGGTATCCTCTTCGCTCCCGGCAAGGCATCCAATGCAGGTGGCGTTGCTACAAGTGGTCTTGAGATGTCTCAGAACTCGATGCGCTACTCTTGGAGCTTTGACGAGGTCGATGCAAAGCTTAGTGGAATTATGGCTAACATCTACAAAAACGCATCCATTGCAGCTGAGACCTATGGTCACAAGGGCGATCTTGTTATCGGTGCTAACATCGCAGGCTTTACAAAGGTTGCTGATGCTATGCTCTGGCAGGGTATTTGCTGATTATCTACTATATACAAGAAACATCCCGAAGCTTTCGCTTCGGGATGTTTCTTTATTCTTAGTGTTTAGCCCTTAAGAGCTATGCCCTGTGTTGCAAGTGCAGCAATAACACGCTCTGCGATAGCCATAACCTCATCTCTTGTGAGAGTTCTGGTCTTATCTGCAAATGTTATACGAACAGTAATCGACTTGCCGGATTCATCCTTATAGGTATCAACAACACGGATACCCTTTACAAGTGCGCCGCCGTTTTCTGCAACGGCTGCACCTATGGGTGCGTAGGTATCGCAAATGAAAGTAAGGTCGATATCCATTTCAGGATACTTTGAGGGCTCATCATAAACGAGAGCACTCTTCTTAAGCTCTGCGAATGTTACAACATCTATCTCTGCAAAGACGATGGCAGCCTTCTTGTCAATCTTCTTTGATACTGTGGGATAAACTACGCCAATCTCACCGATCTGCGTGCCACCACAAACAATTGAGTTGAGGTTGCGAGGATGCTCGTAGGAGTGAGTAGCTTCCTTCTTAGCAAAGAGAACGGGAAGATGCTTAATATCGTCTGCCATAACTGCAACGATGCCACAAAGCTCTAAGTAGAGCTCCTCTACGCTCTTGTTCTTTGAATAGAGTGTGATCGCAAGCTTCTTCTGTTCGTTGCAAAGTCCTGTCTCTGCGTTCACGCCGTCAACCACTCTACCAATTTCAAACACACCGAACTCGGACGCAAACGTCGTGTTGTACTTAACCTGACAGAGCTGTGTGGGAACTATGGAACGACGAATTGTTTCGATATTGGGGTTTGTAGCATTTACAAGCTTGATATTGTCCTCAACCTCGATTCCGAGTGCCTCATATTCATCATTGTATGTCCAGATGTAAGAGTGAAGCTCGTGGAGTGAGAAACGCTTTACAAGGAGATCCTTGATCTGCTCTTCGACGCTCTTCTCTGCAGCAACACGAATTGGATAAAGGGGTGCGTTTGCAGTATGGATATCGAAGTTATCGTAACCGTAAATTCTTGTAATCTCCTCGATGATGTCAGCTTTCATTGTTACGTCCTTGGTAGCTCTCCAAGACGGAACTGTAACAGTAAATGTATCATCTGCAAGTGAGATACCAAAGCCAAGTGCCGAAAGTGTATCAACTATCTGGGTACTCGGAATGTCGATACCTGTGTATCTGTCAACAAAAGCCTTATCAAATGAGAATGTAATCTCCGGATACTTATATGCGTACTCGTCTGTGAGCGAAGAAACGACCACAACCTCGGGATCTGCGTCACGCATAAGCTTTACAAATCTTGCAATAGCTGTTGTTGTCATCTCAGGGTCAAGGCATTTCTCATATCTTACCGATGCATCGGTTCTGTGAGCAAGACGAACAGTTGTTTTGCGAACGGAGACAGCGTCAAAGGTTGCGCACTCAAGTGTCAGCTTTGTTGTGCTCTCAACGATTTCGGAGTCAAGACCACCCATAACGCCTGCAATACATACGGGAATATCACCGTTGCAGATCATAAGCATATCTTCGTCGATGTTCCTATCAACGCCATCAAGAGTTTTAAACACAAAGGGCTTATCAAATCTCTTAATACGAAGCTTTTCTACCTTACGGGAGTCGAATGCGTGCATCGGCTGACCCATCTCAAGCATAATGTAGTTTGTTATATCAGCAAGGAAGTTAATTGCACGAAGGCCACAATAATAGAGACGAATTCTCATATTAACAGGGCTTACAGTTCGCTTGATATTCTCTACCTGGAGGCAGGAATAACGCTGGCAGAGCTTGTCCTCAATCTTCATATCGACAGCAGGAAGTGAGGAAAACTCGTCAAGGTCTGCAACATCAAGGGGCTTCAGAGGTCTGCCGGTAAGGGCTGCAAACTCACGAGCGATGCCATAATGTCCCCAAAGGTCAGGACGGTTTGTAAGCGACTTATTGTCAACCTCAAACACGATATCATCAATGTCGAATATTGTCTTGATATCAGTTCCGTTCGGGATGGAGGGATCAAGAATCATAAGTCCGTCATTGTTGTCGCTGATACCGATCTCCTTTTCAGAACAGCACATACCATTGGAGGTAAAGCCTGCAAGCTGGCGGGGAGCTATGGTAATCTCGCCCAGAGTTGCGCCAAGCTTTGCAAAAGGCACTTTTGCACCTACAAAAACATTGGGTGCGCCGCAGACAACGTCAACAAGCTCATCCTCACCAATATCAACCTTGAGAAGATGGAGTTTTCTGGAGGAGGGATGCTCCTCTACCGATTTGATTTCTGCAACAACTATACCGTTTATGTCGCTACCCTTCATAAATATCTCGTTTTCAACCTCAGCTGTTGAGAGTGAGAAACGATGGATAAGGGAAAGCTTGTCAAGACCCGAAAGATCAACAAAATCGCCGATCCAATTCATAGATAAAAACATTTTCGTAAGCCTTCCTTTCTTTATTTATCTTCTCTGAACTGAGAAAGTGTGCGCAGGCTGCCACTATTGAGGTCACGGATATCCTTTACACCGTACTTCATCATAGCAAGTCTTGTCATACCAAGACCGAACGCAAAGCCTGTATATTCGTCGGGATCAATACCACCTGCACGAAGTACCTCGGGGTGAATCATACCACAGGGACAAAGCTCAAGCCAGCCACTGTGCTTGCAGGAGGGACAACCCTCACCACCACATATAAGACAACTGATGTCAAGCTCAAAGCCGGGTTCTACAAACGGGAAGAAGCCGGGGCGAAGACGAACATTGATGTCCTTCCGGAATACCTCGGAGAGCATTGTCTTCATAAAGAAGATAAGGTTTGAAATGGAGATATTCTTATCAACCATAACGCCTTCCATCTGGAAGAATGTATTTTCGTGGCAAGCATCGGTTGCTTCGTTACGGAAGCATCTGCCGGGGAATATTGCCTTGATCGGAACTCCGTCCTCGATGAGTGCCTTTCTGTACTTGTGATAAATTGCATTCTGAGCCGCAGAGGTCTGGGACTTTAGAAGCTGACCGTTTGTAAGATAATAGGTATCCTGCATATCGCGTGCGGGATGGTGTTTGGGTATATTGAGAGACTCAAAGCATTCATAGTCACTTACAATCTCGGAGTAATCCTCGACCGTAAAGCCCATTGAACGGAAAATTGCTTCGCATTCACGCTGTACGAGTGTGATGGGGTGGAATGAGCCTCTATCAAGAACTGCAGGCATTGAAACATCGAACTCGGGCATAGAAGCCACCTCACGTTCGATCTCTTCTCTCTTGAGAACCTCAGCCTTGGCAGCGATTGCCTCTGTAAGCTCTGTTTTAAGGATGTTGACAAGCTGGCCAAACTCCTTCTTTTCCTCAGGGCCAAGGCCCTTCATCGCCTTAAGCAGCTCGGTCACGCTTCCTTTTTTACCGAGATACTCAACACGAAGCTCTTCGAGTGCTGCAATTGTACTTGCAGCCTCAAGTCTTGCGAAAAATTCACTTTTTAACGCTGTGATCTTTTCTGACATAGTAGTCGTCCTTTCTCGAATATATATTAGATTATTGTTTTTAACTGAAGTAAATTATCTATGCGATGTTCGCATACACATTCGTCATAATAATGCTCTGTGTCAAACAAGCATCCACTCATACCGGCAGCTCGTCCACAATCGGTATCTATGTCTCTGTCGCCAATCATAAGTGCCGTACTCGGATCTATTGAACGGATTTTGCAGAGATGGTTGAGCGCATCGGGTGCAGGCTTTAGTGGGAAGCCCTGCGTTGCATCAATTATGTAATCAAAATAATCATATAGTCCCCATTTTTGTAGCAAGCTTGTTGCAATCTTGCCGGAATGGGTATAAAGATAATTCTTCTTTCCTCTCTCTATTGCATATCGCAATATTTCCTCTGCCTCGGAAAACGGCATCTGAAGAGTGTGCACAAGCTCGTGGTGATAGCGAGTGAAAATCTCATCAGCCTCCTTCATCGAAACAGGCAAATCGTATCTTGAGAGAGCGTAGCCAACGGATACCTTGAGCTTTTTATAAGCTCCCTCATATGTGTCCTCAAGCGAAAAGTCTGCAAGTAAGCGAAGCAAAGCCTTTGTAAAGCAGGGGTATGTATCAGATATCGTACCGTCAAAATCGTAGATCAGATGTTCATAAGACATTTCTTCACACTTAATTTCCTTCGTCACGTCTCTTTTTTCTTGCTTTCTTCTTCTCTCTCTTGATCTCTGCCTCCTCAGGAGTATCTGCTATGAGAATTCGTGTTGCGTGAATTCCACGGCTTCCAAGGAAGTAGGCAAGCGTAGCAACTGCTACTGCAGGAATGATGATTACAAAGTACATCCAGAAATAAGAGTTGAGAGGTGCGCCACCGACGTCGATTGTCATAAGTCCGACATACATTCCCTGAACCCAGAGAGCTATCGAGCTTGTTGTTGCACCAAGGTTTGAGATAGCTCCACCGTCTGCAAACAGCATTCCGATTGTAATAAGTATTGCGAGGATGAAATTGGGGATGTTAGCAAACAGCGAGATGAACAGACCTGTAAGCGGTCGTCTTTCTATCTTACCCGTCTCAATGTTGACACAATCCTTTGAGCCTATATCCCACATCGCAGCGTATATGAGGAATAGGTAAAAAGCAACTGCGGCACAGCTGACGATAATCTGCAGAGTATTGTTCTGACCTGTCGCAATAACAAGTGCCAGTCCAAACACAGAAATAACTATCTGTGTGACGAAGAGCCTTACGGCACTGTATGAATGATTTTTAAGAAAATTTATCACTTTGTTTTTTTCCTTTCTAATGTCCCACAGGGACTTGGTTTGCGCATTTATATAAATTATATACTTTTGTATAATATTAATCAACACCATACACTGAAAATTTACATTTTATCCACTAAAAAATTTCTAAATGTAGTATAATTATATAGAAGACGGCCACAAACTCGGCAAAAATTGCGAAACGGAGGCAAAAAATATGTCAACCGAATATAATCCTCGTGAATATTCTCTACTACTTCGTGACTTCGCATCATACAAGCTTGCGATCAAGGGATGCTCGCCCAAGACAGTTGATGAATATATGCTCGACCTGAGAACCTTTTTTAGATTCATAATTGCTGACAGAAACAGCATTGATCCATCAAGTGAGGATTTTGAAAAAATATCGCTTACTTGCGTTGACGCTGAATTTCTGCGTTCGGTTTCGACCTCAGATATATACGAGTTTCTTTTCTTCTGCGAGCGTGAGCTAAAAAATGCCGCTGCCGCAAGAGCGAGAAAGCTCTCAGCTATAAAAGGATTTTTCAAATATTACACGGCAACGAAGATGCTTCTTGAAAATGATCCCTCTGCAAATGTGGAAACGCCAAAAAAGAAAAAGTCTCTTCCAAGGCATATGTCTCTTGAAGAAGCCACTCTGTTTCTAAACACCGTGAGAGCAGACAGAAGTGTTCCCGAGAAGATGCGCATACGCAATTATTGTATGATGACTCTTTTTCTGAACTGTGGAATGCGTCTGTCGGAGCTTGTTGGGATCAACCTTGGAGATATTGACAAATACCTGCGCTCCCTGCGTGTGCTTGGTAAGGGCAACAAGGAGCGAATAATCTACCTGAACGATGCTTGCCGAAACGCTCTTGCAGAGTATTTGCCCATCCGTAACGACGAAAAGCTTGGAACTGCTGACACAACGGCTCTCTTCCTATCGAACAGAGGACTCAGAATCAACAACAGAACTGTTCAATGGACAGTCGAAAAGTATCTTGAGGAATCAGGACTTGGAAACCGTGGCTTTTCCGTCCACAAGCTAAGGCACACAGCTGCAACCCTTATGTATCAGAAGGGTGGCGTTGATGTTCGCATCCTTCAGGAAATTCTTGGTCACGAGCAACTCAACACTACGCAGATTTACACCCACGTTTCAAACAGCGATATCGAAGCAGCTATGTCGAAAAATCCTCTGTCGAACATCGGAAACGTCGATGATGACAACAATTAATTGTAATTTACATTTTTCCTCTTTATTTTTACTTAAAAGTATGCTATAATTTTTATTTAGTACAAAAGTCCGAAAGGAGCACACACCTTGGATCTTACAAATTTCTCACTTCTCTACCCTTCGGCCGAATCGCTTTCAAAGCATATGGCAATCGGTGGAAGACCTGATATTTCGCTTTTTGCTCTTGAAGAGCTTGGTATGCCTGATATTCTTGATCTGAAAAACAGCTCTCTTTCCGAATACTTTACTGCCGACACCGATGTAATTCGCTATCGTCAGGAAACCTTTTCGGATATGCTTGAAAACCCCTCGCTCATAAAGATGCTTAACAATCTTCTGCCCATTCTTTCAGATATTATGGAGCTTCGACGTCTTGAAGCTGATAGTGGTGACCCAAACGATTATCTTTCAAGCATCACGGAGATCGAGCTTTACATCTCTTGTATTGACACGCTTGATGACGGACTTAACGAGGTCAGGGACAATCTTAAGGGCAAGGCCTTTTCCATTCTCTGCGACAGAATTAATGAGCTTGCAGAAAGCGATTATTACGCAGAGCTAAACGAACAGCTTTGTGAGCTTACAAAGCGAGTACGTGAAATCAAGAGTGTTACTATGGGCGTAAACCTTGACGCTCAGCTTCGCCCCTGTTCTGCAGGCGTACTCTCAATCAATCCCGAGCCGTTCCGTTCGGGAGATGTGCTTGAGAAGATTCTCCGTCTTAATTTCAAGGATGATGAATACACCTGTATTGCAAGCCTTGTGCCTTTCGGCAAAAAACAATCCGAGAGTCAGAAAACAGCTCTCTCCCTTGCATTCAACACAGCAATAAACGAGGTATACAAGTCCTCCCTCCGTTCTTGGAAGAAGATAGTTCAGACCTATGTTCTCGAAAACACGGACTTTCTGCTCAACCTTATGCCTGAGATTGAATTTCTCATTAAGGGCACAAGACTTATGCAACAGCTCAGGGACAAGGGTTGCTCACTTTGTGAACCCACCATCGCTCCGATGGACAGCCGAGCTTTCTCTGCCCTTGAGCTTTACAACCCTGCAGTTGCGCTTAAGATTGATGACGAGATCATAACAAACGACCTCATCTTCGATGAAAAGGCAACAATCTATGTTCTCTCAGGTCCTAACAGAGGTGGTAAGTCGGTTATTACCTGTGCTCTCGGTATGGCTCAGGCTATGATGCAGCTTGGACTATTTGTTCCTGCCAAATCTGCCACAATCTCGCCCGTTGACGCAATTTTTACTCACTTCCCGACAGGTGCTGACGATACAATTGACAAGGGTAGACTTGGAGAGGAATGCGCCCGACTTGGTGAAATTTTCGACAAAGTAACCTCGCACTCGCTCGTGCTTCTTGATGAATCTCTTTCTTCCACAGGCTCTTATGAGGCATCATATATTGCCGCAGAGGTTCTTGCAGGATTTTCTTGTGCGAGATGTCGCACTCTCTTCTCAACCCACCTGCACGAGCTATCTGCTATGATTGACGATATCAATGCAAGGTGCGCTGCCGAGGGTGGTGCTCCTATTGACACTCTTGTTGCAGGAATTGACGAGGGTAAGCGTTCATTTAAGATTTACCGTGCAAAGCCCGATGGCAAGAGCTACGCCCGTGACATCGCGGACAAATACGGTCTTTCTCACGATTCAATTATGGCAAAGGTCAGACGCAGCTAATAAATAAACACTAAACGCCCGGAAAAATTCCGGGCGTTTAGTGTTTTTAACTTAAAGAGTAATTGTTACTTTTTGTGAGGAGTTATCACGGAAAACCGTCAGCTCAATTGTATCCCCCGATTTGTGAGTTACAAGTATTTCTTTCAGAGCTTCAAAGGTTTCAGTAGCCTCTCCATCAATATGAGTGATGATGTCACGCACCTTGAGCTTACCCTCTGCAGGATAGCCGGTCTTAACCTCGGAAACGAGCACTCCGGTCGCGCCTGCTGTAAAGCTCTGGTTGCCAAGGGTAACGGACTGACCTTCAACAACCGTACCACAAGCGATACCGAGGTTTACGCCCTTCTCTGCAACGTCACCGCTACCCGAGTATGAGCCTGTCTCGATGATTTCGTCCGCAACAACAATTGCCGCATTGATCGGAATCGCAAATCCGACTCCCTCAAACGGTGTGCCTGAGTTTTCGTCACCAATATACTTCATATTATTGATGCCGATGACCTCACCTGCAAGAGTAAATAGTGGACCACCTGAGTTGCCGGGGTTGAGTATGGTATTTGTTTGAATCATATTCATACTCTTCTCAACAAGATCGTCTTCATTATATATTTCTATATATCTGTTAAGTCCTGAGATAATACCGTCAGTAAATGTACCACTAAATTCAAGGGATATAGGCGTACCAATCGCAACAACCGACTGACCAACAACAAGTGCATCGGAATCGCCCATTACTGCAGGCTTCAGCCACTTTGCATTAATGTGCAAAACAGCGATATCCGATATCTCATCACTGCCTACGATCTCTGCCTTATAGTCGCTGCCGTCGGAGAGATAGACAACAACGTCCACAGCACCGTCAATGACGTGATAATTTGTGATGATGTATCCACTTTCAGTATAAATAAACCCACTACCAATACTCGATCCGTTTTCAAGCGTGCAAGAAACGCTTACAACGGAAGGGTTCAGTTCTTCATAAAGAGCAGACAGAGAAACTCCATCGGCATTTGGCAGATAGTCTGTCGGAGGATATGTTCCACCATTATTTGCGCCGTATCCCGATATAAGCAACACAGCAAGAGTAGCAAAGCAGATGGCAAACAGGGCTGTCATAATTATTGCGTAGACGAGCGCACCCCGTCTGCCTCTCTTCTTAAGCTCTGCTCTGTCCTCTGCCACCTGAGTGGTAAAGTTCCAAATAGGCTTTGCTGCAAGTCGAGGGGTTGCTTCTGTTTCAGTAACACCTGCCGGCTCGCGAGCATCAGCTGTGTCCTGTGGCTCTGCGACAGCTTCCTCTGTTATTTCTGCAGGTGCGTCATTTTCAGTCGCGCTCGCACTCTGTACGGTATCTGTGTTTTGAGTAGAAGGAGCGTCATCGACGCCTTCAAGCATTTCATTCTTGTTTTCTTCCATAATTAATTACCTTAATCTCTTTGTTCACGCGTGGGAGCAGACTTTTTGGGATCTGTCGTGCGTGGTAATGTGAAGCAGAACTCACAATCCCTTCCCGGTTCACTCTTAAGCGTAATGGTTTCGCCGTGTGCTTCAATTATCGTCTTGGTTATAAACATTCCAAGACCAACGCCTGTTTTATCTTTTCCACGGCTTCTGTCACTCTTGTAAAATCTCTCGAAGATATATGGCTGATCCTCATAAGGTATTCCGTCTCCCTCGTTATATACAGAGACTTTGACCTTTTTGTCTTCAGTTGTCATCGAGAGTCTGAGTAGGCCGCCCTCACGGGCAAATTTTACTGCGTTGTCTGTGATATTATAATAAATCTGATATATTGCATCGTGGTCACCTACTACAAACATATTGTCATCATCGACAATAAATTCGACCTCAAGCTTTTTCTTGTCTATCTTCTGCTCAAAGGAAATAAGCACCTGGCGTCCCATTTCGCAAATATCAAACGGTGCCATTACAAACTTTCTGTCTCCTGCCTGAATTCTTGAAATATCAAGAAGTGTTGCAACGAGTCTTGAAAGTCTCTGCACCTCATCACGAATAATCTTCAGATAATACTCGTGCTTTTCGGGAGGAATAGCTCCATCAAGGATGCAATCGATAAAGCCTGAAATCGTAGTCATCGGCGTGCGCATATCGTGAGATACGCTCGACATAAAGTTATTTCTCATCTCGTCAAGCGATTCAAGGTTCTGCGCCATATTGTTAAATGCAGCTGCAAGCTGTGCCACCTCGTCATTTCCGAGAACGGGGACTCTGACATCAAACTTACCTTGCGAGAAGCTCTTTGCTGCAATACTCATCTCTTTGAGTGGGCTTATTATTCTTTCGCTTATAAAGAAGATCGCAATAAGCGCAGCGAGCATTACCCAAAGGCTTGAGATAGCAACTGTCTTTATGAGCAGGCTTGAGAACGAGTGGAGTGATGAGCTATCGCAACACACAAAAACCGTTCCGCAAACGTAGTTATTTCTCATATTGACGGGCTTTGCGCTGACCACGTGTGGTGAATCGAAGATACCCTCAAGGCTTTCAAAGCTACTAAGCTCAACTCCATTGTTGAGGTCATCCATAATAGCTCTGGGAATTTGCGTACCGCCCTTAAAGTCGCAATCCTCTGCAGGATTTGCGATCAGTATCTTACCATCGCTGTCAGCAATCATTATAGTTATCGGGAAAGCTGATATATCGGTGACGGTTGAAATCTGCCAATCTATATCATCGGCAAACAGATGACAAAAGCTCGAAAAGTCACTCATACCAAGCTTTTGTATCTTGTACTCGATATAATCAGCAAGTGCGTCCGAAGCAGATGCCACAACCTCATATTTTGAGGTTTCGGAATAGTCGCCAAGCAACGTTCCGATAATTGCAAGAAGGAGAGCCAGGCTGATTACTATTATAACCATAAATGTAACGATATATTTGACATAAATACTGCGAAACATATATTCTCCTCCTTCCTAAAAGCATACGCCGCAGCAAAGCTGTGGCGTATACATCGATTATTAATTGCCTGTCAGTTCGAACTTATAGCCAACTCCCCAGACAGTCTTAAGAATCCACTTATCAGAAACGCCTTCGAGCTTTTCACGAAGTCTCTTAACATGTACGTCAACAGTACGGGAGTCTCCGAGATAATCAAAGCCCCATACCTTATCAAGAAGCTGATCGCGGGTAAATACGCGATTGTAATTAGAAGCAAGAAAATAAAGCAACTCAAGCTCCTTAGGAGGAATGTCAACGCTCTTTCCGTTGAGCTTCAGCTCATACTTCTGCTTGCTGATTTCGATGTTCTCAAATCTGATTACCTCATCATCATCGGAATCATCGTGGGAGTTGCAACGGCGAAGAAGAGCCTTGATGCGAGCAAAAAGCTCGTTCATATCAAAGGGCTTGACCACATAGTCATCAGCACCAAGCTCAAGGCAGACAACCTTATCAACTACCTCGCCCTTTGCTGTAATCATAATGATGGGCTTGTTTGTGAACTTGCGAAGCTCAGTGCAAACATCTTTTCCATTCTTTCCGGGAAGCATTATGTCAAGCAAAACGAGATCGGGCTCGTACTTTTTAAATGTATCAATAGCTTCGTATCCATCCGAGGCCGTGCGGACATCGTATCCCTCCTTCTCAAGATACTGCTTCAGAAGATCGCAAATGTTGCTATCGTCATCAACGACGAGTATTTTTGTGTACATTGTAATTCCTCCTTAATTGATCACGCTGCATAACTCCTAATATACAGCTAAATATTTACTATCCACTATATTATAGCACACTTTTTTCGTTTTGCATAGATGTTTTTGAAAAAATGTTAACAATTATCGCCGTTTTTTGCGTATATTTTTCAGTTTCTATTGAAAAATCAGAAAAAATGTTATATAATAATACGGCATTAAAACTAAAATACACTTTTTTTATGGAGAAAAAATGAAACTTGGTATCGTTGGCCTTCCCAATGTTGGCAAAAGTACACTCTTCAACGCACTCTGTGGTGGTGGCGCAGAATCTGCAAACTACCCCTTCTGCACCATTGAGCCCAATGTAGGCGTTGTTCCCGTTCCCGATTCCCGTCTTGACACTCTTGCAGAAATGTATGCTCCGGAAAAGTACACCCCTGCAACAGTAGAGTTTTTTGATATAGCAGGCCTTGTTAAGGGCGCATCTCAAGGTGAAGGACTTGGCAACAAATTCCTCTCCCATATTCGTGAATGTGATGCAATCCTTCACGTTGTTCGTTGCTTTGAAAACGACAACATCATTCACGTTGACGGACGTGTTGATCCTTGCAGCGATGTTGACACCATCAACTATGAGCTTATTCTTTCGGATATTGAGATTGCCGAGAGAAGACTTGATCGTTCAAGAAAGGCTATGAAAGCAGACAAATCCCTTGCGGCTGAAGTTGCTCTTCTTGAAAGGCTTCTCGTTCATCTTGGTGAGGGCAAATCTGCCCGTGCGCTTGACGTCAACGAGGACGAGGCTGCACTTCTCGCCGAGATGCCTCTTCTCAGCGCAAAACCTGTTATTTATGTTGCCAACGTTGGCGAGGACAGCATTGATCCTGATCCCGTTGACAATCCCTATTACCTTGCACTTAAGGAATTTGCTGCAACAGAGAACTCCGGTATTGTTGCAATTTGTGGTGGTCTTGAGGCAGAGCTTGCTGAGCTTGAGGGCGATGAAAAGCAGATGTTCCTCGAGGATATGGGGCTTAAAGAATCAGGACTCAACAGACTTATCCGTGCAGGATATGAGCTTCTCGGACTCATCAGCTTCCTCACAGCAGGACCTAAGGAGGTTCGTGCCTGGACAATTCGCAAGGGTACTAAAGCACCCGGAGCGGCAGGCAAAATTCACAGCGACTTTGAGCGTGGATTCATTCGTGCTGAAATTGTTGCTTTCGATGACCTTGTTCGTCTCGGCTCTATGACTGCCGCAAAGGAGGCAGGTCTTGTCAGAAGCGAGGGCAAGGACTATGTCATGAAGGACGGAGACATCACTCTCTTCCGTTTCAACGTATAATTTTTCTAAACAAACAAGGCTCTGCTTTTGCAGAGCCTTGTTTGTTTTCTTTTATTTTACCTCAATATTGCCCTCGGCAATAATAATTGTAAGTGTGTTTGCGGGAATTACAAGCGTTTCGTTGATGTCGCCATCTTCGCCGCCCTCGTCCTCGACAGTCGTTTCCTCAGATGCATCCTCGCCTGTTTCACCGCCGTCCTCGTCGGTATCAGTATCCGTATCACTTTCGGGAGGTGTTGTAGGAGTTTCATCCTTTGGAGCATTCAGCTCCGAGAAGACATCTGTGTACTGTCCACCAAATACGGTTATTGAGCCTAACTGAGACTGAAGAACTACATCAAGGTTAGCAAAATCGCTCTCCACTCTGTCATAAACGATATCACCTGTCTCAACGTTGATATACATAGCACGTGTAAATGTGCTATCGGTGATATTCATAAAGGTCTCAAAGCCCATAATTCTGTATTCATTTGCTTCAACTGCTGTAATATCGATATTCGCACTTTCTGTGGATTCGATCTGAACAGCAGATGTGGTCGAAATCTCGGAGAGGCTGATGTGACCGTTTGCAGATGTTATTTTATAGTCACAGTCAATATCGAGATCAGAGAGTGTGATATCTCCTGCTGATGTTGTTATAACAAAGTTTACAAGGTCGGTGTCGTCTGTAAGATAGATATTGACCGACTTTGCTTTGTCCTTGTACTCAAAGTAGTAGATATAATCACGGAATCCGTTGAAGTTGATTTTGAGATTGTCGATATCAATGATACCACCGATGCCTGCGTTATCGGAGATCTGAAGTGTCGAACGGTTGAGCTGGTAGCTGTAACCACCGTTTGAGAAGTTGACAAGCTCAACTCTTGCGCTTTCCTGGCCACCGTAAACATTTACATCAACATCGCTGACCTTGACAACTATCTTCTTAAGCTCTTCAGTTGAAAGCTCTTCGGTAGTTACGAAGTTGTCATCCTCGCCACCAACCTGTGAGAAAATACTGATTCCCTGTTGTGTCGCCATATTTGATGCTGTCATACAAAGAAGAATACCCACGCACGCAAGGAGTATGGAAACTATCAAAAAAATTACTGATGTAGGCTTCATATGTTTTCAATTACTCCTTTCAGTGCTTCATATCCGGCTCTTCCCTTTTTGAAAATGATCGGCAAAAGTGATGTAAGCTTTTTCATAGCAAAAGGAATGAGACGAACTGCAAAATTATAAACAAGGATGCCGACTATCATAACTGCTGAACCGACTACAACGCCAAGTCCAACCTCGAACAGACCCACCGGCACTTGTCCTGTTACTATTTGGACAACACCGTAGACAATTCCGATCAGCGACACCAAAGCTCCTGCGGCCACAATCACTATAAGCGCAGCAATACTAAACACCATAAGGAGTGCAAGGATAACCCAAAATGCAACATACAGCGTTACAACAACTGCTGCCAACATAATAATAATCGGAATTGCGATGCAAAGAAGCACCCAAAACAATGCCTTATTCTTCTGTGGCCCGACTTTTCTCTTTGATTTTGATTTCTTTGACTTATTGTCCTTAACTTTTGTTGGCAATATTCCTATACCCCTCTTTTTCGGCTCGACTATCTCGCCGTCCTCGTCATCGGTATCACAAGGCGTTTCTTCGCTCTCTGCGCTCTCCTCGTCTGCACTTTCAGTCTTTGCCTCAGGTGCTTCAACTTCTGAGACAGGTGTTGTATCTGACGATGCAGGCGTCGGGCTTGCCGTCTCTTCCTTCTTTTCAACCTCGCTTTGTGTCGAGGGAGCAGTTGGTGCTTCGGGCGGCGCAGGATCTGCGCTTAACTCTTCTGTTTTTTCTTCTTCTTTGTCTTCTGTTTTTCCCTCTGTGCTCTCGACAGTCTCAGGTATGCTCTCTTCTGCCGTAGGCGCAGCAACAGGGACAGGAGTGATCTCTATCTCAATTCCACCGAAAAGATCATCGAGATCGTCGCCGGGTGCATCCTCTGCCGGCTTCGCACCATCGGGTGCGTCATCGCAAGTAGCGTCCACCTCTTTAACAGTCTCAACCACAATCTCGTCTGTGCTGACTTGTGGATCTGACTCTTCCGGAGAAGGAGCCGTAGTGTCCGTCACGGGTTGCACCTTGCCTTTACTTATAAGAGCAGCAACGATGCCGTCAGCAGTCTGATCAACTGTGTACTTGACCTCGTCACCCTCTATTTTAGCGATTGCATCATTAAGCCTTTTAATCTCGGCCGTTGCTATTTCATCGCTGACGCCGGCATTCAAAAGCTTTTGGTAAACGGCGTCCAAAAAGTCAATTTTTTTCATTACAATTCTCCATACTGCCGACGTGGGTCGGCATAGTTGCAAAAATCTCAAATTTCTTGAAATTTTCTTGCTAAAAAATGTGCGCAAACGGAAAAAATATGGTATAATATATTCGCATCTGTTTTATAAGTAAAAAGCAGGTACAAAAATATACTCAATATATATTATAACAGATTTGAAGAGAGATTTCAAGATGAGAATGCGAAAAAAAAAGCATTCGGCAGAAAGAATTGAAGCTTGTGCCGAATATTTATTAAAAAAACCGTTGGATTGCTTCTCGCACGAGAGCGAAATATTCCAGACTGAACGTCCACTTTTGCTCGAAATTGGCTGCGGCAAGGGTGACTTTGCTAATGGACTTAGTCAAAGATATCCTGAGTATGGCATTATTGCCCTTGAAAAAATTCCTGATGTTGCTATGTTTGCTCTTGAAAAAGCTAAGGCGTCTGCCGAGAGCCGAGAAGACAATCTTCGTATCATCATAGGCAACGCTGACAATCTCTGCGATTGGTTCAGCCCATCAACCTTCACACGCATATATGTCAACTTCTGCGATCCGTGGCCCAAGAAGGGGTATTTCAAGCGCAGACTTACTGCACCTACATATCTTGAGAGATATCGCACTCTTCTTGTTGACGGTGGAGAGTTGCATTTCAAGACTGACAACGAGCCTTTGTTTGATTGGTCTGTTGAACAGTTTCGCCAGGCGGGTCTTGAGATAAAATTCATAACCCGTGATCTTCACAACAGCGAGATGAAGGACTCCAACATTGTCACTGAATACGAGCATCACTTCTCTTCTATGGGAATGAACATTTATTCAGCTCACGTGGTATTCCACAAAAAGAAGGACGATGAAGATGGCAGTACAGACGAATAACGAACCCTCAGGAATACTTATAATCAACAAGCCCGCAGGGATGACCTCGCACGATGTTGTGAGCCGTGTTCGCCGTCTCTATTCAACTAAACGTGTTGGTCACACAGGCACTCTTGACCCTATGGCAACGGGTGTGCTTGTTGTTCTTATCGGACGAGCTGCAAAGGCATCTGAATATGCGCTTTCGGGCAAGAAGTCGTATGTTGCAACGCTCAGGCTCGGTCTTGAAAGCGACACAGAGGATATTACAGGTAACATCCTCTCTCAAAAAGACGGCTTTGAAATCACAGAGGAGCAATTCCTCTCCACTCTTCCCTCCTTTATGGGAGAGATTATGCAAGTGCCGCCTATGTATTCTGCGCTTAAGCGTGGCGGCAAAAAGCTTTGTGATCTTGCGAGAGATGGAGTTATCATAGAACGTGAGGCGAGAGGCGTTACTATCCACGCACTCGAAGCACAACGTCTGTCCGACACCGACTATCGTCTATATGTTGAGTGCTCATCGGGAACATATATTCGCACGCTTTGCGCAGATATTGGCAAAGCACTTGGCGTTGGTGCTGTAATGACCACGCTTATTCGCACCTCTGCTTGTGGCTTTAATATAGAAAATGCCGTCGATCTCGACAGCATTTCCAATATGAGTGAGGACGAAAAGCTTTCTCTTCTCCATCATACAGAGGAGTTATTTTTCGTGCACGAAAAGGTACAATTGCCTCAGTTTTATGAGAAGCTTTTCCGAAACGGATGTGAGATTTATCTCTCTCGTGCCCGTCTTCCTCGTTTTGAGGCAGGAACTGTGCTTCGAATTTACGGAGCTGACGGTGAGTTTTTTGCTCTCGGTCAGGTAAAAGCGTACCCCGACGGACTTGCCATACATTCGCTCAAGCTTTTTGTTCTTTAGTTACCGATATTTCTTCTCAAGTGCCCGTCTCCGTTTTACCCGCTCTATTATATTGGGCAAAAACAAAAGAGAGCCGGAGCACACGCAACCGAATATGCAGACTGCTATACTTTTATTGATAATGAAGCCAAAACCGTAATACGGCGAAATGAACACCATTACCAAAAATCCGACAGCAGCTCCAATCGCACCTTCAAATTCGATTTGCACAAGTGAGAGCACTGCACCAAGAAAGCACACAACGAGCGTTATTATCATCCACACCCTGCTTACTTTGACAAGCGGGGTGTGTGTTTTTGTTTGCGCAAACCATACAAAGCCGGCGACACCAAGGACAAAGAAAAGCGTCCAGGCGAGATTGCCGCCACTCATATTGTCCGATGCAAAATTGACTATGATAACAATAAGGTAAAGTGCCAGCATAAGCGAGGAGGCGATGACTCGGGCAACACCGACTTTTGTAAAAACAAATAATTTATTTTTCATATTCCAAAAAAGTGGGGAGAAAGAGTCTTTCTCCCCGATATATCAGTTAATTATTCCTGAGACTTCTTGTACTCTTCAACGATCTTTGCAGCGATGTTGCCAGGAACTACGGCATAATCACTTACTGCAAATGTGAACGAGCCACGGCCCTGAGACATAGCACGGAGAGCTATCGGATAGTCAAGAATTTCAGCCTTAGGAGCTGTTGCGTGAACAACGGTGTAGCCCTTCTTAGCTGCAGGATCCATACCCATAATGCTACCACGACGCTTATTGAGGTCACCCATTACGTCACCAACAAGTCCCTCAGGAACTGTGATGTAGAGGTCACCAATCGGCTCAAGGAGAACGGGGCCTGCCTGCTCAAGACACTGCTTATAAGCCATAATAGCAGCTGTCTTAAAGGACATTTCATCGGAGTCAACGGGATGGTAAGAACCGTCGTGGAGGTCAGCTGCGAGATGTGTCATCGGGAAGCCTGCAACGCCCTTTGTCATAGCCTCGAGAAGACCCTTTTCAACTGCAGGGTTGAAGTTCTTCGGAACAACACCACCTACAACGGATACTGTGAATGTAAGTCCCGGATCTTCACCGGGTGAGAACTTGATCCAAACATCACCGAACTGACCTGAACCACCGTTCTGCTTCTTGTGACGAGCGTGGATATCAACGGTCTTTGTGATCTTCTCACGGTAAGCGATGCGAGGAGCCTCAAGATTGATTGTTACGCCATAGCGAGCCTTCAGCTTTGCGCTGAGAACTGCAAGGTGCATATCACCAATACCACTGAGAACCATCTGCTTAGTCTCGGGATCGGTTACATAGTTAAGTGTAAGGTCTTCCTCAAGCATACGGGAGATACTCTGTGAGATCTTGCTCTCGTCCTTTGCTGTTGCGGGAATCATAGCCTGAATCATATAGGGCTTGGGGAATACAATGGGAGCGTATGCGACACCAGCACCCTCGGTGAGTGTATCGTTTGTATTGGTGTTAGTGAGCTTTGCGATCATACCGATATCGCCACAAGCAAGCTCGTCAACCTCAGTCTGTGTCTTGCCCTTAACGATGTAGATATGAGCCATCTTCTCTGTTGTTCCGTTTGTAGCGTTCTTGAGAGTCATATCACGCTTTACAGTGCCGTTCATAACCTTGAAGAATGACATCTTTCCTACAAAAGGATCGGCAACTGTCTTAAACACGAAGATAGATGCGGCTCCTGCAGGATCGATAGCAATTGCATCACCCTCTGCGCTCTTCTCTGTCTTCTTTGCTGTATGTCTGGGGAAGGACTCAACGATAGCGTCAAGGATAGCGATAACGCCCCACATATTAACTGCAGAACCACAGTAAACGGGCGTGATAGTGCCATCAATGATGCCTTGGTGGAGAGCCTCAGAAGCCTCTTCCTTGGTAATCTCTTCGCCGTCGAAATACTTCATCATAAGGTCATCGGATGTACCAGCAACTGCCTCGTTGAAGGCTTCCTTGTACTGACCTGCAATAGATGTAAGGTCATCTGTCATAGGCACTTCGCTTCTCTTGCCCTTTGCGTCATACTCAAACGCTTTCATCTCAACGAGGTCGATCATAACAACCTTGTTGCCGTTCTTTACGGGAACGAATACGGGACAAACTGATGTTCCGAAATTGTCGTGAAGCTGAGCGAATACATCATCAAAATGAGCATCGTTATCATCGCACTTGTTTACGAAGAATGCCTTCGGTACGCCTGCGGCTGTTGCCTGATCCCAAGCAAGCTCAGTACCAACCTCAACGCCTGACTTACCGTCAACACAGATAAGTGCGCTGTCAGCAACTCTTACAGCCTGGCAAACCTCACCTACAAAGTCGAGGTAACCGGGTGTGTCAAAAATATTGATCTTCATATTTTTCCAGGAAAGAGGAGCTATCGATGTTGAAATCGAGAAACCTCTCTTTACCTCTTCGGGATCGTAGTCACAAACGGTGTTGCCGTCAGCTGTTTTGCCCATACGGTCTGTTCCACCCGTAAGATAGAGCATAGCCTCAGCAATAGATGTTTTTCCGCAGCCGCCGTGTCCAAGCAGGGCTACGTTTCTGATGGATTTGGTATCAATTGTTGCCATTGGAGTTCCTTCCTTGTCGGAGCGAAGTCCGACATTTATTAATAAAAATTATTTTACTTTAGAGTGGTCAAAAGTTATCTTTTGAAAATCCCACTTTTTTATTATACAATAAAACTCCTGCTATTGCAATAGTTTTTTCGGCGTTTTTGATAATTTTTTTATTATTTTTAGCGTTTTTTTATGAAATTCCAAAAAGTCTACACGCATTTTGGTTAGTTATATCTCTCATTTCCTCTACACTAACGCCGTGAAGATCTGCCAAGGTTTCAAGAGAAAAAGCAATATAGTCAGAGCGATTGAGCTTTCCACGGTTAGGCTCAGGTGCAAGATAGGGTGCATCTGTTTCAACAAGCAGTCTGTCAAGTGGGATGCTCTCTGCGACTGCACGCACCGAACGAGCATTTTTGAAGGTAACGACACCGGAAAAAGAGATATACCATCCTCTCTTTACAAGCTCTCGTGCCATCTCAGCACTACCCGAATAGCTATGGAGCACGCCTCTGACTTTGGGATATTTTAGTATCGTTTCAAATGTGTCGCCGTGTGCATCCCTGTCGTGAATGAGGACCGGCAGGTCATACTGCTCTGCGAGCGTCAGCTGTGCCAAAAAATACTGCTTTTGAATTTCTTTGTTATCCTGTGTCCAATAATAGTCAAGTCCTATTTCGCCTATCGCAACTATTTTTCGCTCCACCCTCTCTTCAAGCAAAGCCGAGAGAGCGTGCATAGCATCCTGTATATTGTTCTCCTCGCCGATGTCGGTAGGATGGACGCCTACTGCTGCATACATACCCTCATATCTTGCAGCCATCTCAACAGCTTCAAGTGAGTTTTTTGTTGTGGTTGATACATTTAAGATTTTTTCTACATCGCCCTCAAACAACAGCTTGAGGAGGGCATCTGCGCCCCCCTCAAACTCAGTATCAAATCGTTCTGCAGTATAATGGGCGTGAGTGTCAAATATTCCACTCATTATCTTACACGTTCTCCAAGAGGCGTATCGGGATCAAGGAATACCACTCTTACCTCTTCTTCACCTGAAGCAAGGAGCATACCTTGGGATTCAACTCCACAGAGCTTTGCAGGAGCAAGGTTAGCAACCACGATAAGCTTTTTGCCTATAAGATCTTCGGGCTTATAGAACTTTGCAATTCCCGAAACTACCTGTCTCTTTTCGTAGCCAAGGTCGATAATGAGCTTCAGAAGCTTCTTTGCTCTCGGTACAGGCTCGCATTCAACCACCTGCGCTGTGCGAAGCTCGACCTTCATAAAGTCATCAAAGCCAATAATAGCACATCCCTCAGGCTTCTCAACTTTGGGAGCTTCTGCTGCCTTGCGAGCCGCCTCGATTTCAGCGTAAATAGCTTCAAGTGTCTTTGCTTCGTCAATTCTTGCAAAGAGAACATATGAGTCGCTAACGCTGTCGCCAACGTTCATACCGGAGAACGCTTCAACCGAGCCGATAGAATCAAAGCTCTTATTCTCTGTTCCAAGCTGTGCAAAAATTTTCTCGGAGGTTGATGGGATGATGGGAGCGAGCATTACAGCACCCCAACGAATTGCTTCAAGCAGGTTATAAAGCACTGTTGCAAGTCTTTCTTTCGAGTCCTCGTTCTTTGCAAGAACCCAGGGCTGTGTCTCGTCAATATACTTGTTGGCACGTCTGAGAAGTGAAAGAACGGCGTCAACTGCGTCAGCAACGTGGTAGCTATCCATTGAAGCATAATAGCTTTCCACAGCATCAACGCAAGCACTCTTAAACTCATCATCAAGTGCATCGGGAGCCGTGGGAGCAACTATAAGCTTATTGAAATACTTCTTCTGCATATCAAGCGTACGCTTTACAAGGTTGCCAAGTGTGTTTACGAGGTCTGTGTTGAAGCGAGCAAGGACGCTGTCCCAGGTAATCGAGCCATCGGATGCGTAGGGCATTTCTGCAAGTGCATAATAGCGTACACCGTCAACGCCGACATACTCGGAGAGCTTGTCTGCGTAAATAACGTTACCCTTTGACTTTGACATCTTGTCTGTGCCGAAATTAAACCAGGGATGACCGAACACTTTTTCGGGAAGAGGAAGATCGAGAGCCATCAGGAAGATGGGCCAATATACAGAATGGAATCTTACGATATCCTTACCTATCATATGAACATCAGCAGGCCACAGACGCTTAAACTCATCGCTCTGCTCCTCGTATGTCTTATCGGGATCATAGCCTATTGCTGTTATATAATTTACAAGTGCATCAAGCCACACATAAACAACGTGCTTGGGATCGGAGGGAACGCTGATTCCCCAGGTAAACGAGGTTCTTGAAACGCAGAGATCCTGAAGACCTGCCAAAAGGAAGTTGTTGAGCATCTCCTTTTTTCTTGCCTCAGGCTCGATGAAGCCGGGGTGTGCTTCTATATAATCAATAAGTCTCTGCGCATACTTCTGCATATTGAAGAAGTATGCCTCTTCTCTTGCCTGCACAACAGGTGCACCGCAATCGGGGCATTTGCCGTCTGTTACCTGTGTTTCGGTAAAGAATGACTCGCAGGGTGTGCAATACCAGCCCTCATAATATCCCTTATAGATATCGCCCTGGCGAAGAAAACGCTCAAATATCTTCTGCACCGTCTTTACGTGATAATCATCTGTGGTGCGAATGAAGTAATCGTAGCTTACATCCATCTTGTTCCAGATGCCCTTGATGACATCAGCAACATTGTCAACATAAGCCTGTGGCTCTATCCCTGCCTTTGCAGCGTAGTTTTCGATCTTCTGTCCGTGTTCGTCTGTGCCTGTGCAGAAGAATACATCAAAGCCCTTTGCTCTTTTGTATCTTGCGATGGCATCGGTCATAATTGCCTCATAGGTGTTGCCTATATGCGGCTTCGCTGATGCATACGCAATTGCTGTCGTTATATAATATTTAGGTTTAGCCATAGTTTTGACCGTCCTTTCTGTGATGTGTATTTATTATTTATTATCTGTATCGTTTTGCTTAAGTGAGCGCACAAGCAGCTCTGTGTTTAACAAAAATAGTGGGCCTGTGTGGAATATGAGCAGAACGAAAATTGAAACTACCGTTAAGAATATCTTAAAAAGTCTACTGAATATCATTTCAGCATACGCTTTTGCAGAGCGAACAAATGGAATGCGCTTATGCATCGCGCCGAAAGCCTTGAAAAACCCCATCTCCTCACCCCATACAAAATGAGAGATCGTGGTCATTTTGAATGTGGAAACAAAAAACAGAAATGAGAGAGGAATTGTGAGCAAAAGCGCACCTATAACGCAAAGTGGCAGAAAATTGGGATCAATTATCATTCCACCAATCTTGATTTTTGACAAAGCTGCAGGTGAGACGAGTATAGCAATCGAGATAATACATCTCGCCCAGGAGATGAAAGACGTTGCAAAAGCTGTGGCAAGTTTTGATATAGAAGAAAAAGCCGCAAACATATAAGTAAGCGAGGGCTTCTCTCCTCGGCAAATTGCCGAAACAACAGCCTTAAGTCCGGCTGCAAATGGTGATGAAAAGACAAATATTGATGCGCACATCACCGAATAAAACAGTGCATCCGACACAAGCTCGATATCCAAGCCAAAAATGCTGAGCACATAAAAAACGGTGTATGAGAATATTACACCTGCACCGATGGATGCCGCAAGCATAATTATTGCCGCCGTAAGTGTAAGCCTCGTGCCGTCTGTGTTCAAAATCTGCGCTGAATTATCTCGCAGAGCTTTGCCCATCGTTTTAATTCCGACTTGTTTCATATCCATTTGTGCTCCTTTCGTAAAAATACATAAAGTATCAGTCTATTTTCTTACCACCGACGTAAACGTCATCAATAGAAAGCTCTTTGTCGCCAAGGCGTCCTATAAGAAAATCAGCTCGCTTTCCCTCTCTGAGCTCGCCGACCTCGTTATCAACTCCTGCCGCACGAGCAGGAACGATCGTTGCGCACAATAGTGCCTCTCTTACAGTCAATGAAGTAAAGCATGCGAGATTACGAACTGCGTCATCGAGCGAAAGTGTGCTTCCTGCAAGTGCGCCGTCCGGAGTTCTTGCGATAGAATCCTTGACAACGGCAGGGTTGCCTGCGATCACATATTCACCGTCAGGCGCGCCTGCTGCTGCCATTGAGTCGGTTATGAGTGCAAGTCTGTCTCTGCCGATATTTTTGAGTGTGAAATCTATCATTTCCGGACAAATATGCTCTCCGTCACATATAACCTCACAATACCCACCGGAATTGAATGCCGCAAGAACAACTCCTCCATCTCTGTGGTGAAGTGGCGTCATAGCGTTATAAAGATGAGTAAAGCTGACATTATGGGCGTTGTATATCCTCATAGCCTCGCCATAGGTAGCGTTTGTGTGTCCGAGAGAAAGCCGTGCGCCGTGCCTTTTGCACACGTCAGCAAAGCTACCGTCAGTGTCAAGCTCAAGAGCTGCGCTTACTCTGCAAGGCAAGCCACACTCTCCTAAAAAGCTTTCTATCTCATTTGCGTTTGGTGCCGCCAAAAGCTCTGTATTGTGTGCGCCTCTCTTCTTAGCATTCAGATATCTGCCCTCAAGATGAACGCCGAGAAATTCTGCTCCACCTGTTTTGCCTTTCAGCGCAGAGACAAGTCTTGCCTGTGCCAAAAGCTCATCAAACGGTGCTGATGCCAAGGTAGGAAACAGGGACGTTGTTCCTCTTTTGGCGTAAGAGTGAGCCATCTCCATCATTTGCTTAGCACTTGCAAAACAGAAATCGTGTGTAGCTCTTCCGTGAGTGTGGATGTCAACAAGACCGGGAAAAACATCTCTGCCACCCAAATCGAGTGTAATGTCCGAAGACGGAGCTTCTTTATCTTTGTCGAAAACAGACAATATTCTTTCGTCTCCGATAAGCATTCTGCCACGCCTCAGGCTTGCGCTCTCGCTATCAAATATATTACAATTATCAAGTAATACTCTCATAACAGCCTCTCCGGGATTTTGGCATAATACCACTATTTTATATATTATAGCAAACTTTTATAATATTTACAAGAGGAAAAACAAAATTTCCAAGCATTAAAGAGCATTTTGTGGTACATAATCTACAAAAACAAATACGGAGGTTATTATGCCAAACATCAAGCCTGAAGAAAAAGGTACAGGTCTATTATTTATCGAAAGCAAAAGTGGCGAATACTTGCTTGTCGCTCTTTTTGGTGCTATATCATCCGCAGCCCTCGTCAGTCTTTTTTCTGCGTTCCTATTCTACATTTCAGATCTCTTTCTTCCATTTACCCACCCATATCTTGAGCACAAGCTATACTACTATTTTCCACTTAGGGTAACGGAGTTGTCCCCTCTTGCCTGTGCAATCTTTGGTGGTGCATCGGTTTGCTTTCTTTATTATCTTGAAAAAAACATCTTCATTCGTCGTCTTCCCTTTATTGTTCGAATTCTAAGCTTCGCCACAGCTCTGACCACCGCAAGCTTCCTGCTTGGTCTGCTCTCGCTTTTACTTGATAGCGCAGGTTTGGTAAGCTCGTCTAAGTTTCTTCCTATCGCACAAATAGGGGAGCTACCGTGGATGTTTCTCGCATTTGTACTTCTGAGCTTTATTTTTCTGCCGATTTGTGACATCATACGGCGCAGAATATTTAAAATGCCATAAAAAAACGGGCTGATATTCAGCCCGTTTTTTTAGTTGATCTGTGCTATATCGTAAGGTGTTGTCTGATAGACAAAATAGTTAAGCCAGTTTGAGTAAAGCAGATTTGCACAGCTACGCCAAGTTACCACGGGTTCTGCTGTGGGGTCATCGTTCGGGAAATAGTTTACGGGGAGCTTGATTTTTGCTCCTGCCGCCAGATCTCTTTCGTACTCTGCCTTTAGTGTTCCTGCGTCATATTCCGAGTGACCTGTAATAAATATCTGTCTGCCTCTGTCGGTAGCGCAGGCATAAAGTCCTGCCTTGGGTGAAAGCGAGAGAATCTTAAGTTCCTCGCAAGCCTCAACATCCTCGATCTTTACGGTCGTATGTCTTGAATGAGGGACAAGGAATGTATCATCAAATCCACGGAACAGCATCGAGGAACGGCGTTCAACAGTATGCTCAAACACGCCAAACAGCTTATCCTCAAGTGGATACTTCTTTATTCCATAGTGATAGTAAAGCCCTGCCTGAGCACCCCAACAGATGTGGAAGGTGCTTGTTACATTGGTCTTGCTCCACTCCATAATCTCGCAAAGCTCGTCCCAATACTCTACCTCTTCAAATTCAAGCATCTCAACAGGAGCACCGGTAATAATCATTCCGTCATACTTCTTGTGCTTTATCTCGTCAAACGTATGATAAAATGCAAGCATATGCTCTGCCGATGTATGCTTTGCTCTGTGCGTTGCAGTTTGAAGAAGCTCAAGCTCCACCTGAAGTGGTGTGTTGCCTATAAGCCTTGCTATCTGTGTTTCAGTTGTTATTTTCTGAGGCATCAGGTTTAGCATCAGAATATGAAGCGGTCTGATATCCTGTGTTATTGCCCTCGTCTCCGTCATAACAAATATGTTCTCATCAAGCAAGGTCTGCGTTGCAGGGAGTAGGTTGGGTATTTTAATTGGCATATCAATTCTCCTTAAACATTTTGGAGAGCCTGCTCTATATCTGCAATAATATCCTCTGCGTTCTCAATTCCGACAGAAAGTCTGATAAGACCTGCAGGAATACCTGCTGCGGCAAGCTGCTCTTCTGTAAGCTGACGGTGCGTTGTTGATGCAGGATTGAGCACGGATGTTCTTGCGTCTGCAACGTGGACAACGATTGAAGCGAGCTTGAGCGAATCCATAAACTTAACTGCAGCCTCCTTGCCACCCTTGACAACAAACGAAATTACGCCGGCGCATCCCTTGGGGAAATATTTCTTTGCAAGTGCGTATCTGCTGTCGCTTTCAAGTCCCGGATATGAAACAGTTTCAACCTTTTCGTGCTCTTCAAGATATTTTGCAACAACCATAGCGTTCTCACAATGGCGTTCTACACGAAGATGCATCGTTTCAAGTCCGAGGTTGAGAATAAACGCTGTCATCGCATTCATCGGAATACCCATATCTCTTACAAGCTGTGCTCTTGCCTTTGCGGCAAATGCCATAGAGTTACCAAACTGCTTTACATAAGTAACTCCGTGATAGGAAGCATCGGGCAGGTTAAGCTCAGGCCAACGATCCGGCTCTGCTGTCCAATCAAAGCGTCCGCCATCGACAACACATCCACCAACTACTGTTGCGTGCCCGTCCATATACTTCGAGGTTGAGTGAACAACTATATCTGCTCCAAGCTCAAAAGGACGGCAAAGAATGGGTGTTGGGAATGTATTATCAACGACAAGCGGAATGCCGTGACTGTGTGCAATTCTTGCATAACGATCAAAGTTGAGAATGTCGAGAGCCGGGTTTGAAATTGATTCGCCGAAAATCATTCTGGTGTTCTCGTCGATCTGCGCCTCTATCTCCTCGTCACTCATACTGTCAGTAACAAATCTGACATCTATGCCGAGTCTCTTGAGCGTTACGCCGAAGAGGTTAACCGTTCCACCGTATACGGAAACGAGAGAAACGATGTTCTGACCTGCAGAGGTGATGTTAAGAACAGTGAGAAGAACTGCCGACATACCCGATGCGCAAAGAATTGCAGCTGTTCCACCCTCAAGGTCTGCAATCTTTTTCTCCACCTGTTCAACGGTGGGATTTGAAATTCTTGAATACATATGTCCCTCGTGTTTGAGGTCGAAGAGATCGCCGACGTAGTCAGCAGAATCATATTTATATGTAGTGCTTTGATAAATCGGGAGGACTCTTGCCTCGCCGTTAGAGGGCTGATAGCCCGACTGCACGCATTTTGTTTCGATCTTATATTCTGACATAATTGCCTCACTTCCTCTATATGAATTAGTTTTATATTGATTAATTATTATATCACACTTTTTCTCGTTACGCAATAGAAAAATACAAAAATGAGGCTGTTTTCAGAAAACAGCCTCAAAAATCGATCATTTATTCAAAAAGTGGTCTTATCTGTTCACCACGGCACGCCGCATCCACACACCTCTCCATCATCTCAAAGTTACACACAAGCGAATGGGGTTTCTTAAGAGGATCATCCTGACACATCGGGATAAAGTAAACTCCCTTTCTTTTCTGCATTGTGGAAATATTTGCAAGATTAGCAGACAGCGCATCATTGGATGCAAGTGCGAGAAGAAGTGGTCTGTCTCCTCTCAGGTGTGCTTTAACTGCCATTGTTACAGGGGTGTCAGTTATACCGTTTGCAAGCTTTGCAAGCGTGTTGCCTGTGCAGGGCGAGACGATGAGAAGATCAAGTGGAATGCGAGGTCCAAGCGGCTCTGCATCCTCTATCGTCTCAATAATATCCCTTTTGCATATCTCACGGATTATCTTTTTGAAGTCATCTGCTCTTCCAAATCTCGTATCAATTGATGCGGCGTTAAAGCTCATTATCGGGATTATCTCCTCGCCTCTCGTTGCAAGCGCGCGAAGCTCTTTTATGCTTCTCTCGAATGTACAGAATGAGCCGCAAAACGCATAGCCGATTCTCATATTATCCCCTCGCCTTCAAATAGCTCAATTAAGCTCTCGCCTATTATTCTTCCTGCTGTTACCGGTGCATATCTGCCCGGAAGAGAGAGTGCCCAGATTGCACAGATGCCCTGCCTTTTAGCTTCCTCGATATCCACCCCACCGGGAAATGATGCAAGGTCAATAAGCAACGTCTCCGTGTCCATTTTCAAAAGCAGATCTTTAGCAAAAAGGAGGGCCGGTACCGTGTTGAATACTGCGTCATATCTCTTTTTTTCTGTGACAGATTCAAGTCCACCAAAGTTTAGCTGTGGCGACAGCCTTACCGTATTCATCCCCATTGATTCTGCAGCTGCAAGCGCACGAAGGCTTCTCGCAGCTACCGTAACATCTGCCCCCATCTGCGATAGCAGATGCGAAAGCAGCTGACCTATTCTGCCATAACCCACAACAAGCATTTTTGAATTTGCAACCGTCACCTTCAAATGCTTCATCGCTATCTCGACAGCCCCTTCTGCCGTCGGGATCGCGTTTCTTATCTTAAGTGTTTCCGAGTCGAAATAATCAACAAGCCGAACTCCACGATCTTCTGCTCTCAAAAATGCAGTTCTGTCAAATCTGCCACCAAAAATCGGTTGCTTTGCGTTATCTATCAAGCCGGACAGGCGAATTTTGCTCGTGTCATCTATGTTGTTTCCGTCCTCTACATTAACAAAAACTCCGTCCCTTGTTGCAGGGAGTGGTAGTATTATTGCGTCAGCATCGCACAGTGCGCTCTCAATCTCTCTGCATCTGACAGCATTTCCGACATCATCGCTCTCAACAACTCCCCACAAAGCGCACTCAAAGCCTCTCTCTGCAAGCATACGGGCAAGGTGCGCCTGGCGTGCGTCCCCACCGATGATTGCAAGCTTAATATTCTCATACATACTCCGTCCTCACTTCGATCCAAAATAATAGCTTTCCACACTACATAATATGACAAATACTGCGCCTGTGTGAAAAAAGGCACTCTGAAAAACAGAGTGCCTTTGCTATTAATTTTCAGAAGATTATAAGTCCTGCAGTTGAGCGTAATATTTCAGGCCTCTTTCCCTCCACATCCACGGAAAGCGAGAAATCATTCAAAATCGCTCTCGCAGTACCACATCTGCCATCGGGAAGCATCACGTTTCTGCCGGGCGTTGTGCAATATGAAACATATTTTTCGTACAGAACATTCTCGTCTATATTTTCAATTTGCTTGCATATTGTCAAGGCGATATCGAGTGCAAGTTTATCTGCATCCTCAGCGTCAAGTCCAAGTGTAGTAACGCGGGCTTTGAGCTCCTCAGGCATTTCAGCGTAGCCTGTGTTTATTCCTATACCGAACCTGATTGACGTCAGCTCTCCATTGCAGACTGTAACTGCCGTAAGTATTCCTCCGTACTTTCGTCCATCAAGCAAAAGATCATTTATCCACTTGATGCCAAGTCTGCCCTCAAAGTCGCCACATATTCGCTTTACGGATTGTGTTACGCACACAGCACAAAGCGGTGTCAGCTTGGATGAGAAATGTGGGGATATGCCTGATACGCTTTTGCCTTTAAGCAACAAGGTAGCATATATTCCGTTGTCACGAATTGACAAAAACGAATGCGTTCCTCTTCCTCTGCCTGCAGTTTGCTCACGGGCAAGAAAGAGGTATTCCCCATCATCGACATCTGCTATTTTCCTGCCCGCTTCAACGAAAGTGGAATCAATCGTGTCAACTCTGATTATCTCCATACTTTATCTATCCTCACGGAAGTATGATTGACCGAGTGCGGCAGGAGGCTGATGTTCTCTCTTCTTTCTTGAGCTTATAACGATAAGAACAACTATTGTTACGAGATATGGGAGCATTTTGAAAAGCTCCTTGAGCGCAAGGCTGATGCCGGGGATATAGCTTGATGCAACATAAAGCGCACCAAAGATTATTGAGCAAGCGATGGCAAAGTCGGGCTTCCACATTGCAAAGATAACAAGCGCAACGCAAAGCCAGCCTATTGAGTCTATAACGTACTCCCAGTTACCGTTGAGGTAGTCCATAATAAAGCCAAGACCACCAATTCCTGCAATACCACATCCTATGCAGGTAGCACCGTATCTGTATGCCGAAACATTGATGCCTGCTGCATCGGCAGTTGCAGGGTTTTCACCAACTGCACGAAGATGCAAGCCGACTCTTGTTCGGAACAGAACTATCGAGGTTATAACTGCAATAATTATTGCAAGATAAACGATAATACCGTATGAGAAGAAGAGCTTACCGAACCAACCAAGATCATCTGCAAAGGGGAGGCTTGCAGTAAAGAACTTGCTTGCACGGCTATACTGAGACGCTCTTACCTGAGAGATCATATAGTCGGAAACGCCGATGCCGAGTGTTGTCAGCACAAGGCCTGTTACATTCTGATTTGCACGCAAGGTAACGGTTAGGAAGCAGAATATAAGGCCCATAAGTGCGCCACCGAGCATAGCTGCTACGATTGGTATAATAACTGAAGGGATGGGACTGATTTTTCCGTGTACTGCAGTAAAATAGATTGATTGCGCAAGACATCCACAGGATGCACCGACGCACATAACACCGGGGATACCGAGGTTGAGGTGTCCAGATTTCTGAGAAATTATCTCACCTGTTGAACCGAGAAGAAGCACCATACCGAGACGGATAGCACTGCAAAGAAAGGTTATGAACATCATTTGCCTACTACCTCCTTATCAGTATTGCTCTTACGGAAGTGAATCTGATAATTGATAAAGAATTCACAGCCGATGATGAAAAACAGAATAATTGATGTGATTATATCGCTGATCGAGCTATCAAGTCTAAAGTCGGTCGAAACCTGATTAGTTCCGTTCTGCAAGAATATTATGAGGAACGATGTCAGCGAAACAAAGATAGGATTGAACTTACCGAGCCAGGAGACCATAATTGCCGTAAAGCCCTGACCTCCGACAATATCGGTTGCTATGGTACAGCTTCCGTTAGCAACGAGAAGAAGACCAACCACGCCACAAAGTACGCCGGAAACCACCATTGTTCTGACAATGACCTTTTTGACATTGATGCCTATATATTTTGCTGTATTCTCGCTCTCGCCTACGACGGAAATTTCGTATCCGTGCTTGCTGTACTTGAGATAGATGAACATAACTACCGTGATAACTGCAATAACGATGATATTGAGCAGATAATCCTGGCCAAAGATCTTAGGAAATCTGAACTGCATCATTGTTGGAAGAGTTCCCGAACCGTCCGTACACCAAAGCTTGAGACAAAGGGAAACAAGTTGAGTTGCGATATAGTTCATCATTAGCGTGAACAGAGTTTCATTTGTATTCCAAATAGCCTTGAAGACAGCAGGTATTACTGCCCACACCACGCTTGCGCCAACGCTTGCCAGAAGCATAACGATGAACAAAATCGGGAGAGGAAGTGCATCTCCCACAAAAAGCATAACGATTGCAGTAGCAAGGCCGCCTACAAGCACCTGTCCCTCAGCTCCACAGTTCCAGAATTTCATTCTAAAGGCCGGAGTTACGGCGAGGGAAATTCCGAGAAGAATTGCCGTTCCGTTGAAGAGATTCCAGATTCTTCTTGGTGTACCGAATGCACCGTCAATCATTGATGCAAAAATCTTTAGCGGATTTTGCTTTGTAAGCAAAACTATAACAATTGCAGACACAATGAGTGCGCAAACGATTGCCAGAAGTCTGATTACAATACCCAGATACCACGGAAGTGACTGTCTTTTGGTAATATGTATAAGTGGTTCTTTTGGACGAGCGTGCGTCTTTGAGCCTTTATTCATTTTCGCCACCTCCCATAGATTTTTCAGCGTCCTCAAACACTGAGGTTTCCTTTGTCATCATTCGTCCGACCTCTTCACGCTTCGCTTCTCTTCCGTCCACTACGCCTGTGATCTTGCCTGAGTTGATGACAATAATTTTATCGCAAAGGTCAATGAGAACGTCGAGGTCCTCGCCGACAAATATTACGGCAACGCCGTTTTGCTTTTGCTTTGTCAATAGATTGTAGATAAGATACGATGAGTTGATGTCAAGTCCTCTGACGGGATATGCTGCCATAAACACAGTTGGTGCTGACGAAATCTCTCGTCCGACAAGAACCTTCTGCACGTTACCGCCGGAAAGACGGCGAAGAGGTGTTTCAACGCTCGGTGTTACAACCTCAAGGCTTTCGATGATATGCTCAGCAAGGCTTCTTGGCTTCTTTCTGTCAACAAAGATCGAGCTACCTCTTCTGTAACTTCTGAGCATCATATTGTCGGTGATGTCCATATTGCCGACAAGTCCCATTCCGAGTCTGTCCTCGGGTACGAAAGAAAGACGGACGCCAAGTTCTCTGATTTGCAGAGGTGTTCTGTCTCTCAGCTCTTCTTCCTTATCAGTTTTGGGATCGTGGTATATAATGCTACCCTCATCCAGATGATAAAGGCCTGCAATAGACTCAAGGAGCTCACGCTGGCCACTTCCGGCAATTCCTGCAATTCCGAGTATTTCGCCTGAAAATGCAGTAAATGAAATGTTATCAAGCACCTTTATGCCATCGGCGTTTGTGCTGCTTATATTATTTACAACGAGCCTCGGCTTTGGATCAACAGGCTCGGGACGTTCAATATTCAATACGACCTTCTTACCGATCATCATCTCGGTAAGCTCGCTTTCGCTTGTGCTTGCTGTATCAACCGTTGCGATGTGCTCGCCCTTACGCAGTACGGCAACACGGTCGGAAACAGAAAGCACCTCGTTCATCTTGTGAGTGATGATAATTATGGACTTTCCACTTTCCTTCATTCGTTTGAGAACAGCAAACAGAACCTCAACCTCTTGTGGTGTCAGAACTGCTGTCGGCTCGTCAAGGATCAGAATATCAGCTCCACGGTAGAGCACTTTTACAATCTCAACCGTCTGTTTTTCAGAAACAGACATCTGATAGATTTTCTTTTGTGGATCGAGATGGAAACCGTACAATTCGGTTATCTCTCTTACCTTCTTTTCGGCAACTGAAAGGCTATACTTACCTCCATCCTGGTTGCCAAGCAAAATATTTTCTGTTGCAGAAAAAAGATCCACCAGCTTAAAATGCTGATGTATCATACCGATACCATATTTATAAGCATCCTTTGGTGAATGTATGCTCGCCATCTCGCCGTCAACATAGATTTCGCCGGAATCGGGATAATATATGCCCGCTATCATATTCATAAGCGTTGTTTTTCCACTTCCGTTTTCTCCGAGAAGCGCAAGTATTTCTCCTTTTCTCAAGGACAAATCAACATTATTGTTTGCAGTTACTCTGCCAAATGTTTTTGTAACACTTCTCAACTCAAGAGCATAATTGGTACTCACTTTTTTCTCCAATCTTGATTTTTTGATAAAAGTTTATAATTAGCTTCTGTGTGGTTTCGTTTCAAACTCGATTGGGGTGTTGCAAAAAGTGCAACACCCCGTAATTATTTGATTAACCAAAGTTTGTGTTAACGAGTGTGATACCGTCGATCTTTACATCAAAGTAAGGTGCGCTACGGTGCTCGGACTCGTGGAAGTAACCGTCTACAATAGCTTCTGTATCGGGTGTGAATGCAGCGTCAGTATTAACGTCCGCTGTGTAGGTTGTGAGAGTTTTGCCGTCAACTGTGAAGTTAGCAGTGTTGAAGATCTTGAGAGAGCCGTTCTTGATGTTATCAATAGCTGTCTTGATAGCATCTACTGTGCCGTCAGCTGCAACGTCAAGGTTGATACCGGTAAGAACTACGCTACCCTCTTTGATGCCGCCACACCAGTCGGTTGCGATTTCTGTGCCCTTAGTTGCGCACTCTACGATGTAAACATAGTAGGGAGCCCAGTTAATAGCAGAGGAAACGATGAATGTTTCGGGGCAAGCTTCGTATGTGCTTCCGTTGTAGGAAACGTTGGGAATTCCAGCTTCCTCACAAGCAGAGGGAGCACCCATAGAGTCAGCGTGCTGGCTGATGAGCTTACAGCCTCTCTGAATGAGAGCCTTAGCTGCGTTGCTCTCTTCGTTGATGTCAAACCAAGAGCCTGTGAACTGAACGTCCATAGTAACGGTGGGGCAAACGGACTTTGCGCCAAGATAGAAGGAGGTGTAACCGGAAATAACCTCAGCGTATGTGAATGCGCCAACGTAACCGATCTTAGCCTCTTCTGCGGTGAACTCACCGGCAGCGATCATCTCGTTGAGCTTAAGACCTGCGGCAATACCTGCAAGGTAACGGCCCTCGTAGATGGAAGCGAATGCGTTGTGGTAGTTTGCGAGGCCCTCTGTGTGAGCCTTTGTTCCTGTTGCGTGGCAGAACTCTACCTCAGGGAACTCACGAGCAGCCTGAATAATGAAGTCCTCGTGGCCGAAGGAGTTAGCGAAGATAACATCGCAACCCTGGTCAACAAGGTCTGCTGCAGCCTGGTAGCAAGCGTCAGTCTCGGGAATCTGCTTCTTGATGATTACCTGTTCATTGGTAAGGCCAAGAGCTTCCTGAGCTGTGAGTGCAGCGTTGATAAAGTTAAGGTCATAGGTCGAGTTTTCATCGTGCAGACAGATGAAGCCGATCTTGAAGTCTTCAGCGACCTCGAAATCAACCTTGAGTTCGGGTGCGGCGAGGGGAGACTCGCTCAGACCCAAGGATTCTCCGTCATCAAATGTGCAAGCGGGGAAAAGGGTAACGAGAGAGGCAAGCATAACGAGTGAGAGAACGATCGAAAGTACTTTTTTCATAGTATCCTCCAAAAAAATGTGTTTTTTTATTCCTTGCATCTATGATGCCGAAATACATATGGACGCAAAAAGGGAGAACGACTAAAAAGCCCATCCTCCCAATAATACAAAGTATGAGAAAAGTATTGAGCTTATAGTCGGAAGATTTACGGTTATCCGGTAGAAACTTTCTGCCCCTATTGCAGATTATATATAAGCAAATGCGCTCACGTAATCATTGCTGAAAAACAACAACTACTATGATTTACGTAAAACATTATAGCAGTTTTTTTCTGTAGTGTCAACAAGAAATTTATCGTTTTTGCAATATTTGTGTCAATCAACAAAAGTTGAAACTCTTTTGTTGTCGACTTATTACAATTTGACAATATTAAGTGTCAATCAAAGACAAAACGATACATCTGTGGAGAGACAATTACACGGTCCGAGTGCAAAATTCCACTTGCCATACCACTTTTTGAGTCAAGCAGAATTGGCAACAGCTCGTGATCAAAAACAACCACCTCTTCATATTCTTTTATCTCAGGCGACGGTGGCGTCTTGCACTTCTCTCCGTGTGCTCCAAAAAGAATTACATCGCCACGCAAGGCAAAAGTTTGCATTTGAAGGAGCATCTCTTCATCAGCAAGCCACGCCGACTCACCTATGTAGAACAGGCTCTTCTCTCCACTTTCAGCCAACAGATAGCAGACGGGCGAGTCTCCGTTCATTATTCTTTCCGAGGCTGTGAGTGTCACGCTCACGCCATCAATAAGGGTAAGCATCTCGCCTGTTTCATAAATACAGACATCAACAGCCTCTGCGATTGCGATTTCATACAGTTCTCTCATAATTTGTGCATCCTCAAATGTCTTTGGCTTTGCGAGAGCAAGTGTGTCCACTTTTTCATTTTGCAAAAACAGCTTTACGGATGACAGATGCTTTTTGTGATAATGAGTGAGCACTAAAGACGAGCATTCAGTTGCACCACCTTCGGAAGCAAGACTTGCTGAACGGCGCAAGTCAGAGTATGAGCCGTCGGAAAAATCAATTATTGCTGCACTATATCCTCTGCACAGTACAATTTGCTCGTCTCCCTTTACAGACAGAACGGAAGCACTTGCTACGTCACTTTCAATATGTCCGCTTATAAGAACGAGTGCGAGAAGAACGAGAGGATAATGCAACGGCAAAAGCAAGAACCATTTCTTGTGCTTGAAGTTTAAGAGAAGCAATACTACAACAAACGCAAAAACACCTACAACCACAAGCTTAAGCACGCTCTGTTTAAGCGAAAGCGTTGCAGAGTCTGAAAATGACAGCCTGCGAGCGAGGTCCAAAAGCTTGTCCCCAAACAATCCGACACCGTCACCGATAATGAAGCCTTCACCAAATATCAGTGTAGTGGGAATGAGAAGTAGCGTACAAAACAGAAATGGTGTTACAAGAAAGGTTGCAAGAAAATTTGATTCTGTGCTGTAAATCGCAAGCTCCTCAAAGCATAGCGCGATTGGAAGCATAGTCATAAGCATTGCCGAGAACGATGAAACAAAGATGCCTACAAACCAATAGACTACGCTAAGGCAAGCCCTGATTATCGCACTCTTTATTCTGTTTATCTTATTTTTCTTTTTGAATTTACTAAGTGCCCATCTCTGTATATTGAGATACAAATCCTGAAGAAGTGGCATAAACACAACTATACCGAGTGTTGCCGAGAAGGACAGCACAAAGCCCATATCAAGCACAGATGAAGGAGATACCAGCATTACTATGCTTGCGGCTATTCCCAAAGAGCTTACACCGTCTGCTTCATCTCCTATATAGTAGACAAAATAGACGATACAAACCATAATAACCGAGCGCACAGCACTTATCGGGAAACCGAGCACAAAGAGATATGCAAGAGCAAAAATCGCAAGAAGGATGTTGCGCACGTGGCGATTGATTCGCATTTTCATCAAAGCAAAGCCGACTATTCCGACAATAATTGATACGTGCAGTCCACTTACTGCCAGAAGGTGTGACATACCCGACCGTCTGAAATCACGCACAGTTGCGTCGGACAGAAGTTGCTTGTTGCCAAGCAACATAGCAGAGGCAAGCGCGCCGGCTTCACCATCAACACTCTCCGTAATGACATCGGACAGCGTTTTATTTAAATCTGCAAGTCGCATCAAAGGAGTTCGATTTCCTATTGAGTTGATATAGAGCTTGTCGCTCTCTGTGGCAATCGCCTCAAGCAGAACTCCGTCAGCCACCCTATACAGCGAAGAGTTTTCTTCTCCACCGATTGTGGATGTTATAGTCTCACATTTTACGGCAAAGCCATCTCCACGGGAAAGCTTTTTGAAAAACTCACAACGGAGACGAGCTTTTATATTGCATTCCTCTTTATTAACTTCTGTCAAAACAACGTCATAATAAGAAACGAACCCCTCATCATAGCCTACATCAGTGACAATTCCTCTAACCCAAAGATTCTCTCCACAAAGGCTCTTTGCGTTTTCGCATTCAATATCGAAAAAGCTGTGTCCACGAAGAAGCGAACAAATAAAAATGACAATAATTATCAGAACAGAAAACATTCTGAATCCACTTGCCTTTTTGCACAGAAATAAAATAAGGCAAACAGCCGCACATAAAAGTGCGGCGATTGCCAAAATTATTCTTGCTTCAATTTTAAGGCAGAGGGAAACTATGGCAGCCACGACTGCGAGAGTGCCACTTATTGCCATAGTCCTTCCGTGAAGAATGCCCATTATTTCTCTCCGTTATACCTCCTCGGAGTCGTGTGGCCTAAAGCCCTCTCCGAATACCTGAGTTGCGTTTGTTACTATCATAAATGCTGACGGGTCTTCATTTTTCACTATATCCTTAGCCTGTGGAAGTGCTCGTGTTCGTAATGCAACCATAAGCACCTCAACATTTTTCTCAGTATAAGCACCGCTTCCCTCAAGAAATGTCGCGCCCGCATCAAGGTCCGTCATAAATCTATCGGCTATTTCTTTGTTCTTGGGGCTGATTATATAAATAAGTCTCGCACCATCTCCACCGTAGAGCACCTTGTTCATTATCATTGTTGATGCAAAGAGGGATATAGCCGCATAAATTACGATATCAAACTCTCGGAACACCAATCCGGATATAACAACCACCGTTCCGTCAACAATGGTAAAGACCATTCCCGTTTTCATATGACGAAATTTTAGTTTCAAAAGCTTTACAATAATATCCGTTCCTGCAGTTGTAGCTCCCATACGGAACACAAGTCCAATGCCCACTCCTGTCATTACAGCACCTGCGACGGCGGCAAGCAGAAGATCGTCCGTTATCCGTCCTACATATTGGCTGAAAATATTGACCGCAAGTGACGAAACAATTACTGAATATATAGTCGAGGCGAGAAATCGCAGACCGAATTTGACAGCACCGATGATGAGGATCGGAACATTTATAATAATGATAAGAGTTCCTGTTGGGATTGCCGGAATAAATTTATTAATTATAATTGAAATGCCCGAAACACCACCCGGAGCGAGCGAATTGGGGTCAAGGAAACACGCAACTCCAAAAGCGAACATAAGCGAGCCGAGTGTAAGCAGAAACGCTTTTGATAAAAACTGCCACGCTTTATGCTTTTTTGTCGATTCAATAATATTACTCATAATAATACACTCCGTTTATATTCATTATAATTTTATCACAAACGCAGAAAATAATCAACCAATTTTTTGGTTCTTCCTTAAGTTTTGATAAAAAATATTATAAAAGGAGAAAAAACTGTTGAAAAATTGGTGCAATCATTGTATAATAACATTTAGTGTTTTGACATCTAAGAGAGGTTTTATATTATTATGGCAAGAAAAAAGAAACGCTCAAATCCCCTGTTTTTTATAATTGTTCTGCTCATCGCTCTTATCGTAGCGGCTTACTTTTATTGCACCGAAAACGGCTTATTTGATCTTGGTGACGGCACAACCGAGCCCGAAGCTCCGAGTGGCAACTCCATCGGAAACGTTGAGTTTCACTTTATCTCCATCGGTCAGGGCGACGCTGCGCTCATTCGCACACCTGAGGGTGACATTCTCATTGATGCAGGGCCCGGCAAAAACGAAAACGATCTAAAGAAATATCTTGACAGCTGTGGTGTAAGAGTTATCAAGTACGCCATCTTTACTCATCCTCACGAGGACCATATTGGTGGAGCTGACACGGTGCTTCGCAATTATACGGTCGAGAAGGTCATAATGCCCGATTGCACAGCTACCACACAGGCATACAAGAATATGCTCAACTACATAGAGGCTGAGGGTTGCGAGGTCTACGAGGCTATGACAAACGATGTCTACGAGCTTGGCAAATTCAAAATGACCATTCTCTCCCCTGATCCCGAAGCTGACTATGGAAGCAATTACAACAATTATTCCGTAGTTATCAAGGCAGAATGGGGCAATACCTCTGCTATCTTTACGGGAGACGCCGAGAAAGAGGCTGAATCTTACATCCTCTCTAAGTTCAAGTCCGAATTCCTCAAGAGTGATCTGCTCAAGGTCGGTCATCACGGCTCGCACACATCTTCGACCGTTGAATTTCTCAAAGCTGTTTCGCCAAAGGTGGCCGTCATCTCCTGTGCCGCAGGCAACGAGTACGGTCATCCTCACAAGCCTACAATAAATGCGCTCAACTCCCTCGGGATAGAGATAAGACGCACAGACACCGAGGGTAATATCGTATACAAGAGCAACGGCACAAGCATTACAGAAAAATAAACAAAAAGCAGGTCATTGACCTGCTTTTTTAGTCTCGGCAAAGGATCTGAGCAATTTCTCGCATTGCCTGTTCAGCCATAAGTGTATCTGTATCGCTTGTAAGTATAACAAGGACAAATGGAGATGGCGCATACACGATTGCAGCATCGTGCGTCAATCTGTAATTTTCGCCCGTCTTATGAGCGACCTTGACACCTCTAAGGTAACACGGAATCTTGTGATTGAACTGTTGCTCAAGCAAGCATCTCTCAACAAATGACGAAACAGTATCACTAACAAGTGTATGGAGATAAACAGATTCAAGAAGCGTTCCTATCTCACGAGCCGTGATATAGTTCTCTCTTCCCTCACGGGGTGCGTTTTTATCCATCATTAACCTGCCGAGGCGAGTATGCTTTAGACCAAGAGCTTCAAACTCTTCGTTTAACTTGTCAAATCCGAATCTTTTGATGAGCAGGTTGGTTGCAGAGTTGTCGCTTGTGTTTATCATTATTCTGCAAAGCGTGCGCACAGACAGGCTGTCTATCTCATCTGCAAGCATATGAAGCGTACCCATTGACGGCACCATATCCTCACGTCTGATCGGTATTAGTTCTTCAAGTGACACCTTGCCTTCATCTGCAAGCTTGGCAACGGATGTGCATAGAGGAACTTTTATAACACTTGCCGATGCAAAAACTTCGTCCTCGCAGATCGCTATCTCTTCTCCCGAATTTATGTTTTTATAGTATATTGCTTTATTTCCGCACAGGCAAAGAAGCTTTTCCATTACCTGTGTTTTTTTCATTTCAAAATCCATTGTTCTCTCCTTTACGTGAGCAATAATGCTACCATCAAAGATAATTATACACAAAAACGGGATAGAGTCAAGTAGATTTTTTTACGTTCTTGGGTCAATTTTTATTGATTTTTCTGTAAATCTTTCTTTTCCACTTGACATCTTGATTATTTAGATTTATAATATAAGAAAGAAATTGCCCCGGAGGTTTAAAATGGCAAAGAATAAGAACGGCGGATTTATTGCCGATTTCAAAAAATTTATTTCTCGTGGAAATGTAGTTGATATGGCAGTCGGCGTTGTTGTCGGCGGCGCATTCAGCAAGATCGTTACAGGTTTTGTTAACTACATAATCAACCCCTTTATTGGAATATTCATCAAGAACGGTAGCCTTGATTCCATCAAGACCGTTATCAGCGAGGCTGTGCTTAACGAGGCAGGCGAAGTTGTTACACCTGAAGTTGCAATACTTTGGGGTACTTGGCTTCAGACAATTATCGACTTCCTTATCATTGCTCTCTGTATTTTCTGCGTTGTAAGAGTTATCAACAAGGTTCGTGATGCAGCTACGGCTAAAGAACTTGCAAAGAAGGCGGCTGATGAGGCAGCTGCTGCCGAGAAGGCAAAGGCTGATGCTGAGGCAGCTGCAGCTGCAGCGGCAGCAAAGGCTGAGGAAGATGCTCGCATCAGAGCTTCCCTTCTTGCACAGGAAACTCTCCTCACAGAGATCCGTGACTCACTGAAAAACAAATAAGAGTTCATTTGAGGTCGGCGAAATTTGTCGACCTCCGTCTTTTTCGTAACGGGAGGTATATATGAAGAAAAACAAAACACCATTTAAAGAGCGTCTGTTTCGTTTTATGCAAGGCAGAAACGGCCCTGACGAGCTTTATTCCTTTCTTGTCATCGTCACCTTTGTTCTTCTTATCATAAATATTTTTCTCTCCTCTTGGATACTCAGCTTAATTATTCTTGCAATCCTTGCGCTTTCCGTCTGGCGTTTTATGTCCAAAAATCTCTTTAAGCGCAGACAGGAAAACTCAAAGTATCTGAGAATTAAAAGAGGAATTGTGGACTATTTCAGGCTTTGCCGTGACCGTTTTCGTGATCGAAAGACTCATATATATCGCCGTTGCCCAAATTGCAAAAAGATACTGAGACTTCCACGACGCCCGGGTCAGCACAATGTCTGTTGCCCCTGTTGCTCCCACAGATTTACTCTCAAGGTTTCGGGGTCTGTAAAAAAGCAGAAATGATTAAACAAAAGTGCGAGGCTCGTCCTCGCACTTTGCATTTATTTTCCTCTTGATACTGCTCGCAGGTAGGCCTTTTTTATTTTTGCAATACCATTTTTAGCTATAGCCTTGCCTTTATTTATGGTACTCAAGCTCTGCTTTTGGGCGGTCGTGACTATTCCTTGTGTTTTGCTTTTTCTCCGATTTTTTGTCAGCTTCGTAGATTTGCTTTTCTTTTTGGTGGATTTAGCAACAGTTGGCTTTGGGCCTGCCCCTCGCACGTGTCTCTTTACCTTTGGAGCAGTCCTCGCGGTTTTGGTAGTCTTTCGTTGTGGTGCAAGCATCTCTCCTACGCTTGCTCGGCTCTCGCCCAAAAGAAGCTTAAATCCCGTGGACAGCGCACGCTTCGTCTCGTCATCAAGGCTTGAAAACGCCTTTATTACTGCGCCCTTATCGCTTGCAAGCTCTGTGAGCGTACGTGCGTTTGTTGATTCAAGGACTCCAAAAACAGCCGAGACAAATTCTTCTCTGTCTCTTGTGCTCATACTGTCTATCCAAGCACCGAGAAGCTTATTTATTCGTTTACAATCATCACTAAAGTCATCTGCACGAATAAACTTTGCGCCCATAACACTCCAAGACAGTCCATTGTGTTGCATAATGCCCTTTTCAGAGCTCTCGACCACCTGATAATTTTCATCGTAATTAAAGAACATACCGACAACTGAGCAGGTAGGGACAATGGTATGCATTCGTCCTGAAAGCTCCTCGTATACTCTGCTCTCAAATACAGCATTCAAAAAGCCGGGGCCATCGAGGTTATACACCTCTTTAATACGTACACGGACGTTCTCGTTTGCCGTAAGTGCTGCAAAGTATGCAAGGTTTCCTCCCTTGCTGTGTCCACATATAATAATATCTCCATCAAGCGCATTAGCCACTTCTGACAGATAGCTCTCCGAGCGATACTGAGCCGCAACAGGTGAACTGAATGCCATTGAAAAGTCTTCTTTCCAGCCGACAAGCGTGTCATCAGTACCCCTGAATGTCACAACCAAAAGCTGATCAAAAGAAAATGTCAGCGCAGAAAACTGTTCAACGCTCTCGCCGTCATTGATATTGACAAACGAGGATAGGCGAACAAGAGAAAATCTTGCACTATTGGCGCAAGCGTGAAAGAGATCAACTATCTCATCGGGAATTATCTCGCCAAGCGAAATCTTTTTTCCTGCGTTTTTCCGGAAAAACAGCTCTTCTGCCTTATTTAAAGTAATTCCCTCTCCGTGATCAGCCCCAACGATTCCATCAAACGGAATATAGGCGAGCTTAGAAAACACAAGTGCATCAACCTCACAAAAAGGAGCTTGCTCAAACCCTATATCGCCTCTCCAATTAAGATAATCAAACACATCAGCCATTGTAAGTCCCTCCAACTAAATTATATCATATCACCACCACTGTGTCAATTATTATCAAATATTGCAACAAAAAAAATGAAAGCACCGAGCAAAAGCTCGGTGCTTTTATAATCATTCAGTATTTATCAATCGATTTTTTCTTCGTCGCCATCTTCTGCCTTGGCAGTTTCAAGCTTAGAAACGAGTGCCCATTCAATACGACGCTCCTCGATCTTTTCTACTTTAATATGTATGCCACAGCATTCAACCTCGATTGTAACGTCACCATCATCGGGAATCTGTGACAGCTCGCTCATTACCATACCACCGAGTGTATCGTACTCACGGTCCTCAGGCAATTCAAAGCCGACAACCTCGGCAAGCTCTTCTATCTCAGTAAAGCCGGCTACTCGCCAAAGATTATCTTCGAGAAGGGTAATATCCTTTTCCTCCTCTTCTTTCTCTTCCTCATCATACTCATCGTAGATATTGCCCACGATTTCCTCAAGCAAGTCCTCAAGCGTAACAAGTCCACTTACAGCTCCATATTCGTCAACCACAAGTGAAATATGTCTGTTGCTCTTCTGCATTTCGAAGAACAGCTTGTCGCACTTTACAGTTTCAGGTACAAAGCTTGCAGCTCTGAGAAGCTCAAGCAGGGGCGTATTCTTTCCGTCACGCAGACGGTCGATGTAAAAATCCTTTGCGTAAAGGATACCTACGATGTCGTTGATATCTTCATTGTAAACAGGAAAACGGGAATATGCGCTTTCCCTCAAAACCTTAAGTATCTCTTCGTCTGTTGCACTTGAATGAATGGATGTAATGTCAATAGCTCTTGTCATTACATTTCTTGCAATGCTGTTATCAAACTCAAAGATATTGTCGATCATCTCGCTCGCCTTGGCATCTATCGTGCCACTTTCCTCGCCGATGTCGACCATAAGCCTGATCTCGTCCTCTGTGACCTGCTCTTCCTCACTTCCGGGCTTGATGCCGAAAATACGAAGAATAAGGTTGGTTGATACAGAGAGCATCCAGATGACTGGTGCAAGCACCACCTTAACCACAGTTACAACAGGTGCGGTGAGTCTCGCCATCTTTTCGGGAGAATGCATAGCTATACGCTTAGGAACAAGCTCTCCGAAAACAAGCGTAAAGAATGAAAGAATCAACGTGATGGCAATAACCATCAAAGAATTAAGCGTTTCAAGGTTGATTGAGGTAAACTGAAGATCGTTGTAGATCCAATTTACAAGCTTATCAGCAAAGTTGTCTGCTGCAAAAGCTGAACCGAGAAAGCCTGCAAGTGTGATAGCGATCTGAATTGCAGAGAGAAATTGTGTTGGCTCTTGCGAGAGCTTGAGTAGCTTTCCTGCCTTTTTATCGCCATCCTCTGCCTTCTTTTTAAGCAGATTGGTGTTGAGTGAAACGACTGCCATTTCTGCAGATGCGAAAAATGCATTAACAAAAATCAAAGCAGCCTGAAGCAAAAGTTGCCCCCCTAAAGGGTCGCCGTCCATAAAAGTAAATACCGTTCCTTTCTTTTGTTCTTTGTGTAAATCAATATGCTTTTTGCATATCAGTTATATATTATAGCATAGTTTGATTTTTTTTGCAATAGGTAAATAAAAAAATACAATAAAAAATGAATATTTGTATATATTTTTTATATTATTTATCGAAAAGTTGAAAAACTCTTGACAATTAATTATTTTCGTGCTATACTTTTTCTGTTAAGCTAATAAAACGCTATGACAAGGAGTAGTAAGCAAGAAGGGACTAAAGAGAGCAGACGGTTGGTGCGAGTCTGTGTTACCCATTGTTGAAGTCGCCTTTGAGCGGTCGGTGTGAACGAGAGTAGCTCCGAACGTTTTGTCACGTCACGACAGAATGAGTGTGTGCTTCGGCACGAATACAGGTGGTACCGCGCGTTTTGCGTCCTGTTTTGGATGCGACGCGTTTTTTATTTTTATAAAAATTTATGATAATATATTCGAAAGGAAAAACAAAAATGAATTGTGACAACACAATAGGTCTTCCCAAGACCTACGATCCCTCGCAATTCGAGGACAGACTCTACGCTATGTGGATGGAGAGAGGCTATTTCACTCCCTCGGTTGATGATGAAAGACCTCCCTTCTGCATCGTTATTCCCCCTCCCAATGTAACAGGACAGCTTCATATGGGACACGCTCTTGATGAGACTCTTCAGGACATCCTTGTTCGCTACAAGCGTCTCCAGGGCTTTAATACCCTTTGGGTTCCCGGAACTGACCACGCAGGAATCGCAACACAGATAAAGGTTGAAGAAAATCTTCGTGTAAACGAGGGCCTTACAAGATACGATCTTGGCCGTGAGGCTTTCCTTGAGAGAGTCTGGGAGTGGAAGGCTCAGTACGGTGGACGCATCATAAGCCAGCTTCAGAAGCTCGGCTCTTCCTGTGACTTCACCCGTGAGGCATTCACTATGAGTGATGAGCTTTCTGCCGCAGTTCGCCGTGTTTTCGTTTCCCTCTACAACAAGGGACTTATTTACCGTGGACTTCGTATAACCAACGTATGCCCACATTGTAACACAGTTATTTCCGACGCCGAGGTTGAGCACAAGGAGCTTGAAGGCTCTTTCTGGCACATTCGTTACCCCATCAAGGGCGAGGAAGGCAAGTACGTAATAATCGCAACCACGCGTCCCGAAACTCTTCTTGGTGATACTGCTGTTGCAGTTTCTCCCGATGACGAAAGATATGCAGACCTCGTTGGCAAGACGCTCATCCTGCCCCTCGTTGGCAGAGAAATTCCCGTTGTTGCCGATGAAAATGTTGACAAGGATTTCGGTACCGGATGTGTTAAGATCACTCCCGCGCACGATCCTAACGACTACGAAACAGGTCTTCGTCACAATCTTGAGAACATCATCGTTCTTGACAACACAGCACACATCAACGAAAACGGTGGCAAGTATCAGGGACTTGACAGATACGAGGCAAGACGTCAGATAGTTGCTGACCTTGAGTCACTCGGTCTTCTCGTCAAGGTTGAAAAATGCACTCACAACGTTGCTCACTGCTATCGTTGTGGCACAGTTCTTGAACCTGTTGCGTCTCGTCAGTGGTTTGTTAAGATGAAGCCTCTTGCAGAGCCTGCAATCGAGGTTGTAAAAAAGGATGATGTAAGCTTCGTTCCCGACAGATTCTCAAAGATCTATCTCAACTGGATGGAGAACATCAAGGACTGGTGCATCTCCCGTCAGCTCTGGTGGGGACACAGAATTCCTGCGTACTATTGCGCAGATTGCGGCGAGGTGATCGTTGCAGAGAGCGCACCCACAGTTTGCCCCAAGTGTGGTGGCACACATTTCGATCAGGACGAGGATGTTCTTGACACCTGGTTCTCCTCTGCTCTCTGGCCCTTCACTGTTCTCGGCTGGCCCAACAATACAGCAGAGCTTAAGAAATACTATCCCACATCCGTCCTCGTTACAGGATACGATATCATCACCTTCTGGGTTTCCAAGATGATCTTTATGGGTCTTGAATTTATGGGTGAGAAGCCATTCTCGCACGTATTTATTCACGGTCTTGTTCGTGATGCCCAGGGACGCAAGATGTCGAAGTCACTCGGCAACGGTATTGATCCTCTTGAGATCATCTCAAAATACGGTGCTGACGCACTTCGTTTTGCTCTTGCAACAGGCAACAGCCCCGGAAATGATATGCGCTTCTCCGACGAAAAGATCGAATCTGCACGAAATTTTGCAAACAAGCTTTGGAATGCATCCCGTTTTGTAAGAATGAACCTTACTATTGACAAGGTTTCTCTTCCTGCAGATGACAAGCTTGCCCCCGAGGACAAGTGGATTCTCCATCGTTTCAACCGTCTTTCTGCTGCAGTTGAGGCTTCCCTTGACAAATACGAGGTTGGTATTGCACTTTCCAACATCTATGACTTTGTTTGGGATATCTTCTGCGACTGGTATATTGAGCTTACAAAGGCTCGCCTTGCAGAAAAGGACAGCGAGGGATGTCTCGTAGCGCAGAATGTTCTTGCGTACGTTCTCACGGGGACCCTCAAGCTTCTCCATCCCTTTATGCCTTTCATCACCGAAGAGATCTATCAGGCACTTCCTCACGAGGGTGACGCTGAAAGCATTATGATCTCAAGCTATCCCAAGTACAGCGAGGCGTTTGAATATGCGCTTGAGGCCGAAAACACCGACAAGCTCATTTCCGTAATCCGTGCAATCAGAGCACGTCGTACGGAAATGAATGTTCCTCCCTCCAAGAAGACAAAGATCTTCATTGAAACTAAGTATTCCGACTCCTTTGCTCCGTCCACTCATCCCTTCTTTATCCGTCTTGCGTCTGCCTCCGAGGTTGAGGTAGCGGAAAGCTTTGATGGCGTTGTATCCCCCGACAACTCTGCGCAGATAGTTACCGATGCAGCAACCATCTATCTGCCTCTCTCCGAGCTTATCGACACAGAGAAAGAAAGAGCGAGACTTGAGAAAGAGCTTGAAAAGACACGTGGCGAAATTGCAAGACTTAACGGCAAGCTTTCCAACTCAGGCTTTGTAGCTAAAGCTCCCGCCGCAGTCGTTGAGGCTGAACGTGCAAAGCTTGCAAAGTACGAGGAAACACTCAGAGGTATTGAGGCGGCTCTTGCAAAGCTTAGCTGATAAATACCCAAACTAAATATAAAACAACACCACGGCAGGCGTGCCGTGGTGTTGTTTTCTGTTTATCAAATATTATACTGTATGAACTCCGTTTATCTTGTCTGCGTGTGGAGCATCAAGACCATATTTTCTCGCCTTGCGTCTCTCAAAGAACGCCTCTGCGACATCCTCAAAGAGTGCGTATGTGAGTATATCCTCCTCCTGCTCAAGCCAAGGTGCTACCTTCTCGCGAAGAGTATCAAGCTCGGGAGCGATCAGGTCTGCGGGACGAACAAGAACGAGAGGATCGCTACCGCAAATCTTTGAAATAAAGCTCTGCTCGATGGGTGCGGGAGTTCTGCCGTAGTCACCTCTGACAACGCCAACAAACTCCTTTGTTACCATCTTATAGCGTTCGCCCATAAGGACGTTCATAACTGCCTGAGTGCCGATAATCTGCGAGGTGGGTGTAACGAGAGGCGGGTAACCTGCGTCTGCTCTTACTCTCGGAACTTCCTCGAGTACCTCGGAGAGCTTATCTGCCTTGCCCTGCTGCTTGAGCTGGGAAACCAGGTTTGAGAGCATTCCACCGGGAACCTGATAAATAAGTGCGTTTACGTCAACTCCAAGCACCTTATCATCTATAAGCGAAGAGCCGATATACTTCTCTCTCAAGCCTGCGAAATACTTGGTAATAACGTCAAGCTCTGTAAGCGAGAGTCCTGTGTCATACTGAGTTCCCTCAAGTGTAGCAACAAGTGCTTCCGTGGGAGGCTGGGATGTGCCGAGAGCGAGGGGTGAGATAGCTGTATCAACAATATCAGCTCCTGCCTCAATTGCCTTGAGAAGAGTCATAGATGCAAGTCCTGATGTGTAATGTGTATGCACCTGAACGGGAAGGTCAACGGCTTCCTTTATTGCCTTTACAAGCTCGTATGCATCGTAAGGGCGAAGCAAGCCCGCCATATCCTTGATACAGATGCTGTCAGCTCCCATCTGCTCAAGCTGTTTTGCATAGCCTGCAAAGAACCCGATGCTGTGAACGGGGCTTGTGGTATAGCTGATTGCAGCCTGAACGTGACCACCATATTTCTTTGTTGAAGTTATTGCAGTTTCGAGGTTTCTCGGATCGTTGAGCGCATCAAAAATTCTGACGATATCAATTCCGTTTTCGATGGATTTAGCAACGAAATAGTCAACTACATCGTCTGCATAATGACGGTAGCCGAGTATATTCTGACCTCTGAAGAGCATCTGAAGCTTTGTGTTCTTGACGTGCGCTCTGATTGTGCGCAGTCTGTCCCAGGGATCTTCATCAAGGAAGCGAAGGCAGGCGTCAAAGGTTGCGCCACCCCAGGCTTCAAGAGAGTGATATCCAATTGAGTCAAGCTGCTCGAGAATCGGTATCATCTGCTCGGTTGTCATTCTTGTTGCAAGCAATGACTGATGGGAGTCTCTGAGTACCGTTTCGGTTATTTTAACTTTTCTTGTGTTCTGTTCCATATGTATCACCTTAGAGATTGTAGTTTAAATTACCCAAACCAGGAAATAAATACACCTGCCGCAACTGCAGAACCAATAACGCCTGCTACGTTGGGGCCCATAGCGTGCATAAGAAGGAAGTTGGTTGGATCGTATTTCTGACCTTCCTTTTGGCAAACACGTGCCGCCATAGGAACAGCGGAAACTCCTGCCGCACCAATGATGGGATTGATCTTTTCCTTGAGGAAGAGGTTCATAATCTTTGCAAAGAGGATTCCACCCGCGGTCGCAAGAATAAATGCAACGACACCGAGAGCGATAACGAGCAGGGTCTTGAGGCTGAGGAAGTTCTCTGCGTTTGCAGTAGCACCTACGGAAACTCCAAGGAAGACTGTTACTGCGTTCATAAGTCCGTTCTTTGCTGTGGTTGAAAGTCTGTCGGTAACTCCACTTACGTTAAGGAGGTTACCAAACATCAGAAATCCGATAAGAGGAGCAGACTCGGGAACTATAAGGCAGACAACAAGCGCAACGATTATCGGGAAAAGGATCTTCTCGAGTCTCGAAACGGAACGAGGAGGTGCCATTTTGATAACTCTTTCCTTTTTGGTTGTAAGAAGGCGAATTACAGGTGGCTGTATCATAGGAATGAGAGCCATATAAATATATGCCGCAATTGCAATTGCGCTGAGAAGCTCGGGAGCCAACGCCTTTGCTGTCAGAATTGCAGTAGGGCCATCTGCGCCACCTATAATACCGATTGCGGCAGCCTGAAGTAGTGTGAAGAAGCCCGAAGCTCTCGCTCCGAAGAAAGCCGCAAATACGCCAAGCTGAGCCGCACCACCAAGCAGAAGTGTCTTGGGGTTGGAAAGAAGGGGTGTGAAGTCCGTCATCGCACCAATTCCAAGGAATATAAGCGATGGATAAAGTCCAAGCTTTACACCGAGATACAAATAGTCAAGAAGTCCGCCTTCTCTGAATATTGCTCCAATATCGAGTGCTCCCTCAGTTATGAACAAATCCATATGGAAGAGCTGTGCTCCCGGCAGGTTTGCCATAAGCATTCCTATTGCGATAGGCAACAGAAGAAGTGGCTCATATTTTTTCACAACAGCCAAATATACAAGCCCTGCAACAATAACATACATTGCAAGTGTCTTGATAGGAAACCACTTGTCATCGGTCGTAAGCATTTGATACAGACCTGTGGTTTCAAATATCTGTACAATTTTATCGAACATATCTTAGCCCTTTATAGTAAACAGAATTTTGCCGTCCTCGGCTGTCATGCCTCTTGATGCGTCAACAAACGCTATAACGCCATCAACGGGGGCAACTATATCATATTCCATCTTCATAGCCTCAAGCACGCAAAGACGAGCACCCTTAGCTACTGTGTCACCAACTGCAACATCAACCTTAACAACTGTACCCTGAATAGGTGCTTTAACCTCAACTCCACCTGCAGGTGCAGAGGATGCTGCGGGTGCAGCGGCAGGAGCGGCAGCAGGTGCGCTCTCTGTAGCTACAGGTGTTGTCGCTACTGTTGCGTCGAGGGCGATCTCTTCGATCTCTACCTCGTATGTTTTACCGTTAACTTTTACACTAAATTTTCTCATAATATGCCTCTCAATTATTATTTTCATTCCAAGCTTTGTTTCCCGTGCGGCGGAACGCTACCACACGGAAAGGAGTCGGTGCTCTGTTCTGAGCCTTTGCTTCAGTCTCAAGCATCATTGCAACTGCGGCTGTGATTGCCGCAACGGTTTCGCCGTCATCCTCGACGACGGTTTTGGTCTTTTCTGTATCGTCTTCCTCTTCAAATATCTTATCGAGGTCGGGTTTAGAACCGAATATCTTATTAAAAATCGTAAGAATAACAAGAAGGATGCCAAGCACAATGAAGATGACAAACATTCCAAGCAGGGCGTAAACACCCGCCTCAGTTATTCTCTCTATAAAGCCCATCTCGTCAGCGGCGGCGGGCATTGCAGTAAGAAATGCATTCATCACTCTCACCTCTTGCGACGAGAAGGCTCGCTCTTCGACTTGCCAAGAAGCATACGAACAGCTGAAACTATTCTCGGTCTGAGTTCATTTGCAGGGATAATATCGTCAATCTCGCCGCAAAGAGCCGCATCGTTGGGGGAAGCAAGCTTTTCACGCCATTCAAGCTCAAGCATTTCACGGGATGATGTGAGATCCATTGAGCGAACCTTGTCGTTCCATACGAAAGCTACGGACGCTTCGGGAGAAAGTGCGCTGATGCAAGCATCGGGTGTTGCAAAAGAAATATCGTAACCCACGGACTTTGATGCAAGGAAGATAAATGACGGGCCGTATGCTCTGCCAATAACAGCCGAGATCTTGGGGTTGGACGAGAAGCATACAGCATCGCTGAGTGCCGCCGCCGCATCAAGATACTGTGCGTTATCGGTAACTGTTGTATCAAAACCGGGAGAGTCGACAAAGGAGATGAAGGGAATACGGAAAGTGTCAGCAAAACGCTCAAGCTTTGCAATAGCTCTGCAAGCCTCAACTGTAAGTGCGCCCTCCTTGGAGGAACGCTCACTTGCGACAACTGCACAGCTGACTCCGCCAACTGTGGCAAGGGCAAGTGCAACCTCGGGAGCATAATCTGCCCAGAGTCTGAAATAATTCTTTGCGTCAGCAAGCTCTGCAATAAGACTCTCGCCGCAAAGACCCGAGAGGTCGGGGGAACGCTGAAGCTCGGCGTCGCTCACTTCATCGTTTACAACGCATCCCTCTGCGTTGTTCTGCGGGAGGAACTCAACAAGTGCTCTTGCTGCACTGTAAAGTCTTGCCTCATCCTCTGCCTCAAATGCCGCAATACCACTCTTTGAGGGGGAATCGACAGCACCACTTACAAATTTTGAAACTGCGTAAATATCGCAATTAGACGAGGGCGAGGGCTTTACTGAAAGGAGAAAATCAAAGGACGATGCCATAACTGCGTTGCAGCCACCACAAACACCGGGAACAAGTGCAATCTTTGGCACGATACCGGCAACCGATGCGCTGGCGTTTAGGGTGCGTCCGAGTGCAGCAAGCGCACGAACACCCTCATAGACATTAAGTCCGTTTGAATCAAAAATTCCTATGATTGGAGCACCATTTCGTGCCGCCATTGAATAAATCTTGTCAATAAGTGCGCAAGTTGACTCATCAAACGCGCCACCCATTCTCGTTCTGTCCTCTGCAAAAGCGTATGCAAGTCTGCCGCCAATTGAACCGTAACCACAGATAACTCCGACAGGCTCGTCGGGGGATGAGGAACGGTTTATGTATGCGCCGATGCGTGAAAAACTGCCGTGATCGAACAACGCCGTGAGTCTTGCAACGGCCGAATATTCACCGTCAGCACCGACCGATGAAGAGATATCAATATCCCTCAACATCTCGGTCAGCTTCTGAGCAGTTTTGGCACTGCGCATACTCTTGTTCTTTTCGCTACCGATAATATCCATCAATCTACCTCAAAATAAGAAATTAAATTACAGTTTTCGTTGGATTCAATTCATCTGCGATTAAATCCAAAATCAAATTTATTATATCATATTTTTCAAAAATAATCAATAGCAAAAACCATAAAAATGGAAATTTTGTTTTTTAGAAAAAGGTATTGAAATCACAAAAGAAATATGTTATAATACAAAAAACGGGGCATTAGCGCAGTTGGGAGCGCACAACACTGGCAGTGTTGGGGTCAGGGGTTCGAGTCCCCTATGCTCCACCAAAAAATCCTGAAAGCTCTGCTTTCAGGATTTTTTTATCCAAGCCGCAGGCTTGGCATATCATCACGACGCAGTCGTGTATATCATCAGCCCTACGGGCTGTATCTCATCACGCGCTAGCGTGTATTCCCTGCGGCTTGATGATATACAATGCTTCGCATTGATGATATACCGCAACAAGTTGCGGATGATATACACGCCTTCGGCGTGATTTGGATGCGAGAAAGTAAGAATCTCTTGACTTAACTGTTGAAACATGGTATGATACAGATAAAGGAGGTGATTGGCGTGTATCGCTTTACTCCACCCAACAAATATAAACATGCATATATCATTTTTAATATCGCAATTATTATTTCAATTATTGTTACAACGGCTTTATTTCATGATCACATTGAGATTTTCGGCATCCCAATTGCCCTTTGGTGGCTTTTTAACGGTTTATGGTCAGTTAATTCCAACTGGTACTCTTGGTTTCATCGCAACGATAAATCTTCATCTTCTCACGGATTTTGGCTAATATGCTTGATAAGTGGCATCGCTATGAGCATACTTCTTTTCATTATACATTTACTGATGTGATGTCGGACACCTTTTGTTCGTTTTTACCTCACTTAGACACCTTTTCACTCGTTTAAGCTACAAACATCAAATGCCCCGGGATTTATCTGACTTTCCCTATCGGACATACAAGTACCCCGTACGCAATGTTTTTGCGTACGGGGTACTTTTTTGCATTAGTTATTATTTAGCATTTGCGCCTCTCTACCCTTACCTTTGTGGTGGAACATAGAGGGACTGGTCGATGATGAGGGGGGATTTGCCCGATACATCAACTGTGATAAGATGATCGAAGGGCTCTACGGTTTCGCTCGCCTCTCCTGTTGTTGTGACGCCCTTTGCCACAAGATTCATTCTGAATCTACAGGTAAAGCTTGTCTTGCTCTCGTCAGTCCACGCAAAGTCTGTCATATCAAGATCCCTGTATTCAAACTCGCTTGGGAAGTAGGCGGCGTGGTTGTAGTAGTTGATCATACCCCAGTATGTAGTTGTGCCGTACTTATAGTATTTAACTATATAATCATACACGAGGTCTACTCTGTCATTGTTCGAAACGTAGAAATACTTTCCGTATATCTTGAGTGCCTTTTCAACAAATTCACCGTACTCTGCCTCAATCTCGTCCGAGATCTGCTGACGGAGAGCCTCTTCTTTTGCTCTCTCTTCTTCCTCTTGGCGACGCTTCTCTTCTTCCTCAAGTCTGCGTCTCTCCTCAGCACGGTCACGGTAATACTCATTTTCGAGTACCTGGGCGTTATGCTTAGCGGCGAGGTGGAGCAAATAGTCATATTCTGCGCTATATGCAGAATTTTTTTCTTCATATACAAGATCAAACTCAACGCTCTCTTTGTCGGTGCTCTCAACTCTTACGCTTGGAGAGACGAAAAATCCGTCTATGAAGTAATTGACCATTACTCTGAAGCTATCGTCATCCTCAGGAAAATATGCTTCATCCTTAAGCACTACTGCATCGCCCGATATATGCTCATCGGTAAGAGGAGTGCCATTTACCTTAACAACTGAATTCTTCGGGGCATATACATTTACACCCTTTGAGGCAACGAGAGTTGTGCTCAGCTTACCAAGCTTCCAACCCTCAAGGCCGAGCATCTCGCTCTTCTCCTCAGATTTAACAAGCGTAAAGGTTGCAATCTGGACGTCTCCGGCAGCTACAATATAAGCTTTTGTGTCAACTCCTGTTGTAAGCGAGCTTGAGAAAGTAAGCTCCTTACCCTCAGTCAGCTCATTTAAGTATGTTATGGCGTTGTTCTTGTCCTCATACGGTGAGCATTTATACTCTCCGTATGACAGAATTGTCTCGTTATCAGCGTTTTTGAAATACTCTTCAAAAACCCTCTCGGCTTCATATACGGGCTGCACGCTTTCGTATTCAACAAGCATCTTATTGACTACCACAAGTCCCACTCCCCACACAATAAGAATGACGACTATGATAGCCAGCCATACCATACGGAAGACAACGCCGCCACGAGTAAGTGGTTTTTTATTATATCTTCCCATAGCTTACCCAGCCTTTCCTACTGCAAAATAAGTTGGCAGACGGCGAGGAGATGTGAACGCTACGTAATGGTTTACAAGTCCGAGCTTCTGAAATTCTTCAAGTGCCTCATATCTGTAACCGTCATAAACATTATAATAATAATCGGGTTTTCCTGACTCTGAGAGTGGACGGTAGAAAAGGATCGAGGACGAGCCACCGTCAAGCATTCCTGCGTTAACAGCACCGTATTCATACATAAGCTGTGTAATATCGGTATATGTTGCTCCGGGGCTTGCACTTGATCGTCCGTCAGTTACAAGCAGAATAACGGCTCCGTCAGCTCTCTGGCCTATTGCTGTTCTCTGTGCAAGGCCTGCTGAATTATATGATGAGACGTGAACGTTTCCACTTTCATCAGTATATATAAGTCGGCTTGAGGCAGAATTTTGACCCGGCTTGAAGCAAACTCCGTCACGGATTCCGTCTGCTATTGCCTGCTCCTTTGTGTAGTTCTCACGAACAACGAGCTTATTGTTTGAGTCAAATCCTATAAAGGTCTTCCAGGTTGCGCCATCGTCCCACATACACTCTCCACGTGAGAATGTAAGTCCGTTAGGCTTACCACCGTTACCCTGTCCCTGTGGGTCATAGAACTCACCACCGTTGATAAATGCAACAACGTCAGGGAAGATATCTGCCATCTCATAGAAGCGTTTGCCTGCCTCATTACCCTTGTAATCACTTGATGTTGCAACGAAAACACGCTCAGGATCTTTGATTATGAGCATATATGCACGGAATGTAGGACGGCTGAGGGTGATGAACTGTATTCCGTCAATAGCCGTTGCCCACTCGTCATATATAATATGGTCTTGGTTACCATCGGGGCCGGTGATAATAGCCGAGCCATCCTCGCCAACCAAAACTTCAATCTCATACTGCTTTCCGTCAGCACCCGTTACTACCTTTTTGATAGTACGGTTTGCAAGATCCTCAGGAGTGATGATATTTGTTGATCCCTTAGTGCTATGATCAATTATTGCTTCCACCTCATCGGCAGAGAGAACGAGATACGGCACCCACTTGGTTGCGCTTGCCTGCATTGCCGACATAACAAGCAGATCTCTCATTGATTCACTCGGACCGTGTGCAACAAGGAAGCACAGACTCCATACTATCATAATTAGAATAACGAGCGTGAGTGCAAAAGAAATTGCTGCTCTGCGAATAATAGTACCTACGCTACCACCTTTAGGACGGCGGCGACGCACATTGCTTTGTGATGATTTATTTAACATATTTTTACCCAAATACAATTTTATTTTTTCTTGCTTCTCTTCTTACTGACAAACACCCATTCTCTTTGAAGTCTGAAATTGACAAAATAAAGAATGGTATCCACAACTGCCTTAATTACTGTAACAAGCCAGGGAGCTGATGCTGAGAAAATATTTGTCAGAAGTGTTACTCCACCACCCGAAAGAAGCATAACGGGGATGGCGATAAGATAATACTTAAAGAATGTTTTAGCAAACGGCTCGTCGGATTTAAATACTACTCGTCTGTTGATGAAAAAATTGCTCACCGAGGACACTGCTCTTGCTATTGCTGTGCATATAAGCTCCTCTGCAAACGAAAGGTGTGGTGCGAGGAATTTGATGAGCAGGTAGAAAAGCAACATATCAATGATAGTCGCCGCCGTTGAGCTGAAGAAATACTTCAGAATAAGCGAGTATATTCTCATTGAATCACGGAACGGACGGAAATGCGAGGTCTGGTTTTCGTCAATATAAACCGTTTCGATCGTCTCCTCGCAATACTCCATTCCGATTCCCTTCATTCCAAGCAACATATTGGTTTCGTACTCATATCTGTCGCCGTTTATCTTACAAAGCTCGGGAAGAAATCTTGCGGGAATGGCACGAAGACCTGTTTGTGTATCGGAAATTCTGAGTCCACAGAATATTAGGAATACTGCCGAGGTAATTCTGTTACCACTACGGCTTCTTGGTGGAACGTGCGGGAGGGAGAAATCTCTGCATCCAAGCACCATTTTTCCGTCTTCAGCTATCATACGCTCTGCGCATTTAAGTATATCCACAGGTCTGTGCTGTGCATCTCCGTCAGCTGTAACCACACCCTCGGTATTGGGGCGATTTTTGATTACATATTCAAATGCAGTTTTGAGAGCTGCTCCTTTACCCCTATTGACCTCGTGGACAAGCAGAGTCATATTCGGGTGCTCATCGGGATTTGGGAAGAAGCATTTCTTCTCCTCACTGCTTCCGTCATCAATGACGACAATGTCAGTAAAACCGGCCTCTTCAAGTCCGAGCACTACCGACTCAAGCTTTTCGTCAGGCTGATATGAAGGAATGATAACGGTGACACGAGAGGCTGCACTGCTTGTGCAATCTACGGTCTTTTCGGTATTTTCCATAATATTTTCCTTTCTTTTTGTCTACATACAGCAGACCTTTGGACTATCAGTCCAAATACAATGACGCATCAAATACGGTTGAAGATCTGTCGGGAAGTCCGTATAGATAAGACAGATCTGTTTGTGTGGGAAGTGACGATATATGCTTTGATGTAAAGGTTTCATCACTATATATCTGTTGTGTATCTGTGACGCAGAAGTAATTGTGACGTGCTCCACCGTTCCATCCAATAGGATCATCCCAGGTTGGATCGCACCAATACCACTCTCCGTCATCAAGCTTCACAAGATTCCAGGCGTGACCTCCCTGTGGAGTTGAACCTGAAACGAATATACAATCAATGTCGCAATAATTAAGCAGAAGCGAGAGTGTTCTTGAATAGGTTTCGCAAACTCCACTGTCACTTGTAAATGCGCCAACAACAGAGTGCGCCCAGCTTTCAGTCTCCGGTGTTTTTCCATCGGACTTGAATGCGTAGGAAAGTGTTGTTGTAAGCTTATCGTAAATTACCATTGTCGTCTTGTAGATCGACGTCTCACCCTCAGCCTCAAGGATATATTCACGTGCGCCCTCGTAGACGATGGCATTCATCTTCACGCGCTCATCTCCGTCTATGTATTCATCAACACATTGAATGTAAATCGAGGATGATGTCGTGAGCACAGTTGAAGAAATCCAATAGTAAAGTGGGTGATCATTCCGATAGCAAACAAAAACTCTCAACGCTTCGCTTTGGCTGAGTCCGTATTGTGCGTAATTGAACATGCCTATGGTGTTATACACCTCAGTATTAGCATCCATAGTTGCATCCTCGTGGAACTTGCTTGCCACAGCGTCCATATCACGATAGAGCGACTGGAGTGCAGCTCCTTTATCGTGATTCAAAAGATAATTGTATGCGTAGTCATCGTGATAATTGCTCTGTGTGGTGTAGCCCGTCGGGAACAAAAGCGATGGCTTTGTTACTTGCTCGCCACAATTATAGCAACCGTAGTAATCACTATATCCACTCTCCGTCTCTGTGGGAGCTTTGCCTGCAATCGTCTTGTGTTTGTGTCCTGTTGCTTTGATTGCAGAATATGTGGTATATGTGCAGTTTTTGCAGGTTACATATGCAGACCAACCGTCAGTTGTACAGGTCGCAGCCTGTGCTGCGTGGCTTACTGTTGAGTGACCGGTTGCTTTGATTGCAGAATATGTGGTATATGTACAGTTTTTGCAGGTTACATATGCAGACCAACCGTCAGTTGTACAGGTCGCAGCCTGTGCTGCGTGGCTTACTGTTGTGTGACCGGTTGCTTTGATTGGAGAATATGTGGTATATGTGCAGTTTTTGCAGGTTACATATGCAGACCAACCGTCAGTTGTACAGGTCGCAGCCTGTCCAGCGTGACTTACTGTTGAGTGACCGGTTGCTTTAATTTCAGAATATGTGGTATATGTGCAGTTTTTGCAGGTTACATACGCAGACCAACCGTCAGTTGTACAGGTCGCAGCCTGTGCCGCGTGGCTTACTGTTGAGTGACCGGTTGCGCTTACAGGTTCGCTCTCCATAGCTCCACATTTGCCACAACTTCTTGTTCTCTCGCCCGCTGTGGTGCAGGTGGCAGGCTTTGTAGTTGTCCAAGCACCATAATCGTGCGCTACACACGCACCATCCGTAGTATCGGGAGCGTCTGTAATGTCAGGCGCAACCGTAGTGTCCGGTACAACCGTAGTATCGGGTGCAATCGTAGTATCAGGTGCAACCGTAGTATCGGGCTCAACCGTTGTATCGGGTGCGACCGTAGTGTCCGGTGCAACCGTAGTATCAGGCTCAACCGTTGTATCAGGCACAACCGTTGTATCAGGTGCAAGCGTTGTATCAGGTGCAAGCGTTGCGTCAGGGGTCGTTGTAGCCTCGGGAGCAGTTGTTGTTACACCCTGTAATGATGTTGTTTCATCATCCACTATGGTAGTTGTATCAGCATTATCCGTCGGAGCTTTTGTGGTATCATCCACATCCTGCGACGCAGTTGTATTGTCGGGTGTGATGGTGGATGTATCATCATTTGTTGTCGTGTCAATGTTACCAAAAAGCGTACTGCAGGATGAAAGCATTACCACAGCGGCAATCATAAGTACGATAAAAAATCCAAGCCTTTTGTTCATTGTATTCACCTTATCCTAATATTTAGTCGCAAAATATCGGTCATGCGGTTTCATTTATTGCTCGCCACAGTTCATCAGAAAGGGCTGAAAAATCTGCGATAGAAAGCCTTTCGCCACGAATAGTGGGATCAAAGCCACACGATACAATGGCCTCTGTTATTCTGTCCTTCGTAAGCTCGCCAAAGCCTGCGGCAAGTGCATTCGGCAGAGTCTTTCTTCTCTGCTCAAACGCTGCCCTTATTGTTCTGAACAGCACGTCCTCGCTCTGTGGCTTGTATGGACGGTCACGGTACAAATCAATTCTGACAACTGCCGAGTCAACCTTTGGTGGGGGCAAGAATTTGCCCGCAGGGACTTTCATAAGCTTACGACATGTTCCAAAGTAGTTGAGAAATGCAGTTACAGAACCGTACTCCTTGTCACCTGCATTAGCGCAAAGCCTGTCTGCAACCTCAGATTGTATCATTACAGTAATACTGTCAAACGGAAGTCTTGAGGTGAGAAGCTCAAGGAGGATTGGCGTTGTTATATAGTACGGAAGATTTGCGCAGACAGATACGCCGCCTCTGTCAAATGCATCACCGAGAAGCTCTGCGATATCCGTTTTCATAACGTCTGCACAAACAACCTTGACGTTTCTGTGCTCACCGAGTGTGTAGGAAAGCAGTGGGATAAGTCCACGGTCAATTTCAAGTGCAATTACATTATCGTATCTGAGCGCAAGCTCGTGCGTGAGTGAGCCACATCCCGCACCGATTTCAAGCACGGTTTTAGTGTCAGCACCCCTGCAAGCCTCAGCAATTGAAGCTACAACATCGCCGTCTGTGAGAAAATTCTGTCCAAATTCCTTGCGAAAGGTAAGACCGAACATCGCCATCGTGTCCTTGATGGTTCTTATATCACAAAGATTCATTATCTCTCGCCTCCCACTCTCTTACGCTTTGTATCAAGTATCAAAAGGCAGGCAGGATCATATTCAGGACCTGTGCAGACTGCACTGAGCGTGATATATTCAACTCCGCTGTCGATGCTGTAACCACCCTTGTGGAAATGTCCGTTTATTACCTTCTCGACCTTGCCAACGCCTACGGTGTTAATAACATCCAAAACCTCATCGGCGTTCTTGATTATGTATCTTTCGTCAACGCCAATATCAAGGCACTGATGACAGATTATCCAGAATTTCTCGCCGTCTCTTGAATGCTCAAGCAGATGTGAGAGAGCCTCAATCTGTTCGCTTGGAATATTTGCGTCCTGCCAATCGGGGCGCACACCATCGGAAAAATATCTCTTTCCATCGCCCGAAAAGTTTGCATCAAGGAAAATCATTGTTACATCCTCGAGCCTCTGCACAAACGGAGCAGGTGCGAAGCCTGTAATCGAATAGAACTCTTCCTCGCCCATCTGATAATAATCGTGGTTTCCACGAAGGACTATTGTACTGATTCCACTTTGCTTGAGAATATTGGCAACCGAAGCTGCGCATACAAGGTCATCATTCTTATCAGCGCATCCCGAAACTAGATCACCGAGAAAAACAGCACGCTCCACATCTGCCTCAATCATATCGGCAACGATATTCTTCAGTTTGCCAAGTGAGCGTGAGGGGTATCTGTCAAGCCCTCTCTTTTCCTCCCTGCCACAATGCAGATCGGAAAAAAATCCAATTTTCATAAAAATATCTCCAAAAACGAAGTTTTCTGCTATCTCATCGCCTAATGTACATATTGTGGCAATTATACATAATAATTATAAAACTTAATTAGTTAATTGTCAAGGTCTTTGTTGTAAACAAACCATAAAGAGCGCAGATATACTGAATGTATTTTTTGCTATTTTAAAAAGCTCTGCGCCTTGCGAGTAGTTGTTGCACCGATAAATTTGCATAAACGAAAATTCGACAAGCATAAGCCTGTCGAAGTGTTAGATATTATACAGGAGTCTGAACCTAAATTTGCGCACTTAGTTCGGTGTGTTCCTCTGATTTGGTGGTAGTGCGCAAATATTACACCTCGCTCGTGCGAGGTGTAGAGACTTTTAATCTTTACTTTTTCTGAACAAATGACAGGAGTCAGAACCTAAATTTGCGCACATAGTTCGGTGTGTGCATCTCGTTTGGTGGTAGTGCGCAAATATTACACCTCGCTCGCGCGAGGTGTAGAGGTTCTTCCTCTTTACAGTTTCTGCATAAAAGACGGGGCAGACCTTTGGTCTGCCCCTTCTTTTATGGAGCTGGTGACAGGAGTCGAACCTGCAACCTGCGGTTTACGATACCGCTGCTCTGCCATTGAGCCACACCAGCAACGCATAATATTATAGCATAAAGAATATAAAAAAGCAATACTTTTTTTGAATTTCTTTTTGTCTGTGGGCGATTTGCAATCGTTTTTTGTTTTCAATTGCAAATCGCCATTTTTATATATCAGACTGCGCTGTTTTTGAATTGTGCACCGTAGAGCGAGGAATAGAAGCCACCTCTTGCCATTAGTTCTGCGTGAGTTCCCTGCTCTATTATAAGTCCGTCCTTCATTACAAGTATACAATCTGCATTCTTGATCGTACCAAGACGGTGCGCTACAATAAACGATGTTCTGCCATCCATCATTTTTGCAAATGCGTCGCTTATCTTGATCTCTGTTCTTGTATCTATCGAGGAGGTTGCCTCGTCAAGTATCAGCATCGGTGGCAGTGCAAGCATTACTCTTGCGATACAAAGAAGCTGCTTTTGACCCTGCGAGAGTATACCTCCGTCCTCACCGAGAGGTGTATCGTAGCCCTGTGGCAAACGTGATATGAACGAATGAGCGTGTGCAGCTCTTGCCGCCGCCTCTATCTCCTCGTCCGTTGCCTCGGGGTTGCCCATTATCAGATTCTCTCTAACAGTCCCCGACGAAAGCCAGGTGTCCTGAAGAACCATACCGAAGCTCGCCCTGACGTTCTCTCTCTCTGACTTTGTAATGTCTGTTCCGTCAATAGCAACAGTACCACTTGTTGGATCGTAAAATCTCATAAAGAGATTTACAAGCGTTGTCTTACCGCATCCCGTAGGGCCTACGATGGCAATTCTGTCACCGGGCTTTGCGCTGAAATTCAAGCCAACCATAAACGGCTTGTCTGTATAGCTGAAGCAAAGTCCATTTGCCACAAGCTCGCCCTCTATTTTCTCGGGATCTATTAATTCTGCGCTCTCGCCAAGCGTATCCATTTCCTTTTCTTCAAGGAACTCAAAGACACGCATAGCACTTGCAAGCGAGCTTTGAAGCTCTGCTATTACGCCCGACAGCTCGTTGAAGGGCTTTGCGTAATTGCTCGAATATGTCAAAAGACAGGATATTTCACCTGCGCTGACAGCTCCACCTGTTGCTATCGAAATGAGTGCAGAGGTCAACGCAACTCCACAATAAACAAGGCTATTGACAAATCGTGTTGCGGGATTTGTCAGCGATGAGAAGAAAACTGCACGTGTTGCCGTTTTGCGATATCTCTCGTTTATTTCATCAAATTTCTCGAGGCTCTCCCTCTGGTGCGAGAATGCCGAGATGACCTCACGGCCACTCACTGCCTCGTCAATTACTGCCGTCTGCTCTGCCGCAAGCTCTGAACGACGACGGAAGAGCGAGAAGGTTTTTGTTGCAATAAACGTTGCAACGAGCATCGACATTGGCGTAAGCACTCCAACCACAAGCGCAACCTGCCAGTTGATAATAAACATAAACACAAGCGTAATAATTATTCCAAGCACACTTGAATAAAGCTCGATTATTCCTGTCAGCAGTCCCTCTGCAAGTCTGTCTGTGTCGGCAATTATTCTTGAGAGTACGTCTCCCGTTGAGCGTTTGTCAAAATACGAAACGGGAAGCTTTTGTATCTTTCTTATACAAGCAGCTCTGATGTCACGGACTATTGACGCTCCCGCCTTGTTTGCTATCAGCCTTATTAGCCAGTCAAGGACGGCACCACCAACTGCAAGAATCAGAATGATGGGAAGAAGCTTTGCAATACCGTCAAAATCAACCTCGCCGGGCTTTACAATAAGATCTATACCGTCACCGACTAAAACCGGAATGTAGTGCGACATAAACGCACTTGCAGCGGCAAAAATAAATGCTATCACAAAGAGAGGTAAAAATGGCTTTGCAAATTTGAGAAGCTTTTTAACTACCCAAGTCTGCTCGCTTCGTGTCAGCTTTGGAGTTTTACTTTTGTTTCCTTTAGCCATCGTCCTCACCTCCGTACTGCGTTTCGTATATCTCACGGTAAACCTCACAGCTCGCCATCAGCTCATCGTGAGTACCAACTCCAACGGCCTCGCCATCATCAAGCACAACTATAACATCGGCATCCATTACCGCTGACGGTCTTTGCGAAATTACAACGGTTGAGATAGGATAGTCAATTGATGAAATATTGGTTCGCACGAGAAGATCGGTTGCATAGTCGAGAGCTGAAAAGCTATCGTCGAGAATAAGAAGTTCGGGCTTGCGAATAAGCGCACGAGCTATTGAAAGTCTCTGTCTCTGTCCGCCTGAGAAATTCGCTCCCCCTTGCTCTACTCTGGCGTTAATTCCACCCTCTTTGGCGAGGACGAAATCTATCGCTCCTGCAGACGTAAGTGCCTCAATTACTGCGTCATCGTCAGCATCGGGATTGCCCCAACGAATATTCTCTGCAACAGTTCCCGCAAAAAGCTGAGCTGACTGTGGAACTATTCCAATATTGGATCGAAGTGCCATAACGGGATATTCGGAAACGCTCTTTCCTGCAAATCTAAGCTCGCCCTCGCTGATCTCATAAAACCTTGGGATAAGGTCTACAAGCGTTGTCTTGCCCGATCCCGTTCCACCAAGCACACCAAGCTTTCCACCTCTCTTCAGCGTGATACTTATATTGTGCAGAGCGTCACCGGCGGCCTCGGGGTATCTGAACGATACAGAATCAAATTCAAGTATGGGCGCACTTGTGTCAAGTCCAGACTTCTCGCCATTGTACTCTTCTTCAAGTGGCAGGTCAAGAGTTTTTGATATTCTCTTTGCACAAGCACCCGCCTTTGTCAGCGTGACAACAAGATTTGCAAGCTTTACAAGCTCTACAAGAATTTGCGTCATGTAGTTATATAGAGCAATAATCTCACCCTGTGAAAGTCTTCCGCTATCAACAGCAAATCCACCCTGACGGATGATAAGTATAATCGCAATGTTTACTATAACGTAGGTCAAAGGATTGAGAAGCGAGGAAATAACTCCTGCAAAAACACTTTCCTTTGTATGATCTGCATTTGCGCTGTCAAAAGACTCTATCTGCTCGTCCTCTTGACGAAAAGCGCGAATAACTCTCATACCTCTGAGATTGTCTCTTGTGTGTCCCGTTATCTTGTCAAGCTTGTTTTGTACCTTTGTAAACATCGGTATTCCAACAAGTATGATAGCAAAGACAACAACTGCAAGCGCAGGAACAGCACCTACAAAGACAAGGGATATCTCCGGATCGGTTATAAACGCCATAAAAACTGCACCAAAGACAATAAACGGTGAGCGCAGAAGGAGTCTGAGCCCAAGGTTGAGTCCGTTCTGGAGCTTGTCAACATCGGCGGTAAGCCTTGTCAAAAGCGATGAGCCACCCAATTTGTCAGATGCGCTTCTTGGCAAGTAGAGCACGTGCGCAAATAAATCACGGCGCAGTGCGCACGAAAAGCCAACGGCCGCCTGTGCTGAAAAATACTGAGATGTGATCGACAAAAGCATACCCACCGTGCCACAAAGCACCATAAGCCCACACATAAGCCACACCCGTCCATCGTCGCCCGTACCAACTCCGTTGTCGATAATGTCGGCAACAATAAGTGGAATCAAAAGCTCAAGAAGTGCTTCGCCAAGCTTCATAAAAGGAGCTGCAAAGGTCTGCCGTCTGAATCCCTTTGTGTACTTCCATAGTTTTTTCATAAGAAATTCCTTTTGGTTTTTACATAGATTGAATTGTATTCACTAAATTAATATTTTATCACATAAATATGAAAATATCAATAACTAAAACTATTTTTTATAAACTTGTATCTCGATAAGAGTATAGCTAATACTAAAACAAGCTAAAAATACAAAAGATTCGCCCCTGTTAAACAGACAGGGGCGAGTTATCATATTTTTCGACAAGATATTATTCTTATATATCTTGCTCTGACAGACGTTGTAAATGTCAAAATCTTGCGTTTGGTTATGTTTCCGACTTCTCTTTGTGAGGAACAGTTGAAGGGAGGTTATCTCTCCAACTGTTTTTTAATTTAAGGGGTTTGTTAGTTTTGGGTTAAACCTTGCCACAAGGCATTGAAAAATCTATCAATTACTACGCTTTAGCTTAATGAATTGCCGAGCGATAGAAACAATTGCAATTAAAAGAAAAACGGATATAAAGCTAATTGTCACTATCATATTTGACAGTTGCATCGAGTTTACATCATAAATGATACGTTCATATCCAGTATCATCAATTGTGAGTATTTGCGAGTAAGAAGTAGCCACCCAGTTTAGTATTCCCATATCATTTCTGATTAGGTAGGTTGTTTCTCCAACAATCCGTTCATCAGAATACAACATAGCATTTCTGTGGGAATTATTATCTCTCGTATCCACTACGGCTTTAATACCTAATACGTTACCATCCGAATCGAGTGATATTATCACATCACTACGAACAAAATAAATATTTAGGTTTTCTTCATCCCACTCAACTCCAAAGCTACCACTAGAATTAAAAGTGTAACCATATTGAAAAACGCCTTCGTTTGAATAAACAGATATTGTTTTTCTTCTGCCTATTGTTTCTTGCCCAATTGCTATAGCGTGGTTACTATTTACGTCAAAGCATTCTATGGCTTTTTGCGCAGGTTCTTCTTTAATTAAGGACAAGCTAATGTTTGACAAAAATGTAGTCTTGTCTTCTTCCGAAAGCTCCTCTGTTGAAAATCCCGTATTAATAGCCTTTACCTCAATTACGCTTGCAAAGATAACAATCAATAAAACTATAGTCAAAAATAAATAATATTTTTTATTCTTCATAGCTACCACTCCATAATTCTGTTATACACGGTTCTCGCAATATCGTAAATATTAAATTGTGTTTGAGTCAAAGTGGCAGTCTGCCCCCATTCAACATGAAATTCCTGCCCAGGCGAACCCCATCCAAAATTTTTAGATAACCCATAATATACATCATTCAGTTCCTTGTCAGGTATAAACATTACATCTCCACCAGCAGCAACATTAACACCCTCGATAGGTACGACTATTGAGCCCCCTATTTGATAATACTCATCGTTCAATTTACCGATATTAGGAGCGTTTGTTACGCTTTGATATCCTGTAATGGATATACCCGAAGTACCTGCGGAAAAGCCACCACCTCCCGAAAATTGTACCGCAACATTTCCATCTGTATCCATAGAAACACCGATCTGACCGTTAAAAATAACAGCAGTTGGTGTTACACTTAGATTGATTCCAGAAGAATATGTTAAATCGAGATTTGAAGTGATATCTTCCACTGTCTTTACTACGGGTTTGACAATGTTTTTGGCCACCCATTTGACAGTGCTTTTCAACCACTCTGGCCAATTTCCAGTCGGATCGTCTAAATTAACAGGGTTGTTGTAGCAATAGACAAATGGATTGTATCCTCTTATATCTCCACCAACACCAGATATTCTGTTATCTGCATTTATAAACCTACCGATCTCAGAATCGTAGTATCTGCTATTGAGATAGTAGAATCCCGTCTCTGTATCGTAGTAATAGCCACGGTAGCGGAAGGGGTTGAAGCGGGCGGCGGTTGAAGCTCCACCGTTTGAATAGGTTGTGGTAACAGGGCTTCCCCAAGCATCATAGGTGTATGAAACAAGGAGATTTCCGCTTACATCAAGTACCTTGATTATATCGCCTTGCAGGTTCTTGACATATATGAATGTATCACACTCATAGTAAGAGTAACCGGAATTTCTGTACGTCATACCTATGGGAAGTCCTGCGGCGTCATAATGATAAACAATCAGGTGTTGAATGCCGTTTTCGTTCCATTCCTCTGAAAGAATTTGCGTTCCGACAAGATGGTATTCGTGAACAATTCCGCCTACGGTTTTGCATGTTCTTATGCCCTCGTCATTGTAGGTATAGGACACAAGATTTCCTGCAAAGCTTGCGCTTTGGAGCTGTCTTCCTGCGGTCCACGCAAGTGTGTACTCAACTCCGTTGTAGTAGCTCAGAGGATTTCCTATCTCGTCATAGGTTATAGCTCTGCCATCGTAAGAGGTGAGCTTATCGCCCCAGCTTGAGTCGGTGTATCCATAGACCGTTGTATAAGTCGGCTCGCCTGTGACGGTCCCCGCCGTTGTATACGCATAGACCTTGCGCAGAGTTATATTTCCTGCGTTGTCATATACATAGACACAAGTCTGACCCTTATTTGCATCGTTTTCACGGGTAAGCTGACCGAGGTCATCATATTCGTAGCTGTATTTCAGCACGCCGTTGATGCTTATAGAGGTTATGTTTCCGACTCCTCTTTGTGAGGAACAGTTGAAGGGATGTTATCCCTCCAACTGTTGTCTCACAAAATGCGTTGATTGATGGTATGATTAATTCATACTAATTTAATTGGGCTGTTTTATCAAATTCAAAAATAAAAGGTATTTCATCTCTAATAAAAGGATCTTCAGTGGTTAATATAGTTTCATTTTCAATGAATTGTATAGAGGTAACAACTGGGTCTTCTATTAACTCCCCATCTCTAAGACGTGAATATTTCACTATGAAAATGCCTTCTTTTACAATGTGTACTGTTATATCTAACGCAGATATAGGCGTAACAAGTGTATTAGAATCCAGATTTAGCACCTCACTCTCGGGCATTTGTTCTACCACTTGATTTTGAAATTCAGTTTTGCTTTTAAAGCTATCGAAAACCATAACACGATTCAATATGTTTTTTTCGTTAAAAAAAGCAAAAGCATTTCCTCCGTCTTCTAGCAATAGCACAACATAATATCCTTGATGAGTTTTTCGCATACATTGTACATTAAAATCCCTTTTGAATTTTGAGAATGTCATATTACCATCTTCTGCTTTGCTCTTTAATTCTTCTATTTGTGTAATTGTATATTTTTCTGTAAGCAACTCATTTTTATTTGTTGTCTGGTTAAAATTCATATCATTACACCCTATCAATATTAAAATACACATTACAGTGATAATTACACTAACTGCTCTTTTTTTCATGGCAATCACCTCTCAACTGCAAAATACACATTCGGGATGTCAGCACTATATTTTTCTATCCAAAGCGATTTTGACTTTTCGATAGCGGTATTCTTGTCATTTACTTCTCCAACATTTTGGTCTGTTGAAAAAGTTTGTATTTCCCATTGGTAATTTGTCATAGAAAACGATTCGACTTTTACATCTTCGCTTCTACTTTTTAAGAACAACACACTTATTATAGCTACTATGCATATCAAAACAATAATAAGCAAAGAAACCCATATTCTTTTCATCATTCTCACCTCCGATCAATAAATACCAATTTAGTTTTTGTTTATGGATTCTTTCACAGACACGATAATATTCTGCGCAGACATAGGGTCATCAATTTCTTGAATGAGCGTAGCACTTTGCAGAACAAGATCCAAATTTATCAGATAATACTTAAACTGCTCACCTTGAGAGTCATCGGAAACGCTTTCTGCCACAACAAGAGCAAGATATGATCCATCCGCATTTTTAGCAAACACATCGTAGAAAAATCCGTTGTTCTCGGGTAACACACCGCTGTCGCTTATAATAGATTTGAGGTCTTTATAATTGAAATCAAGTCCGGCATCTATACCAATGTCTGCAGATGCCATTTTTGCGTCATCGAGTGGCTTGCCCCAATCGTTATTTTCCTTCAATTCTGCAATTTCCTCAAGAGAAAAATCGCAACTGTCGGTCAAATTGGCAATATAACATATATCGGGATAGTAGAAAACCTTGCCGTTTTCACATTTCTGAGAAATAACCATATAGCTTTCGGTGGTGTTTGTACCGACCGTTATTCCCTTTCCGATATACATATACAAGCATCTGCCGTAATCATCTTTTTCCGATAATTTGGCGTAGTTGTTGAACTTGACGTCCTCAATAGATAATTCACTGTAGGTGGGAACATTCAGTGCTACAATAGTCTGTGCTTCATACAATCCGCCTAAAGCGAGAGTCGGAATATTACCGGCGCAAGACGGCAGAAGTATAGCTGTTAACAAAAGGCAAAAGATTTTTAGTGCTTTAAGCTTTTTCATAACTCCAAATACTCCTTTCAAAAAATCATTATTTTGTCCTTTGTAAATCGGTGAGCAATTTTTAACCGCTTTCTTATTGTTGACAATAAGTATTTTGCGCTATATTCTTCCACTCCCTCTTGGTAATCATATGGTTCACCATTTTTATAAGTGCGATTCGTTACACCGCCTAAGTAATCAGCCACATATTCCCATGGTTGAGAGTAATAGTTTTTGTATTCCGTAACTTCACCCCAAAAACCACACAATGACGGAATTGCAACATCAACTAAATACGTTGCTGGACCAATCATCTCCATATGAATGGTGTGCCCATACTCGTGCTTAATTACGTTTTCTGCGTCAAATCTATTTTTTACTTCACCACCAATGAATATTACTCCAAAAGAAAACGCATTAGCCTCCAAAAAAGGGACTTTAATCACTGGGACGCCTTTGTAAATCGCAAAATATTCTGCTTCCAAAACTCTTCGTTCTTCGCTGATTTTGTCAGATTGAAAAGAGGTATCAACTATCCTATTATATCGCATAGAGTACCCACTTTTGTCGATAAATAATATCGGGCTATTATTACAATACGCAAACATATTGTAACCAAGCAAGCCTTGGCCTGTAGAAACATAACCATCCGCATTTATAAACCTACCGATCTCAGAATCGTAGTATCTGCTATTGAGATAGTAGAATCCCGTCTCTGTATCGTAGTAATAGCCACGGTAGCGGAAGGGGTTGAAGCGGGCGGCGGTTGAAGCTCCACCGTTTGAATAGGTCGTGGAAACAGGGCTTCCCCAAGCATCATAGGTGTATGAAACAAGGAGATTTCCGCTTACGTCA
>JAZPXL010000006.1:0-29782 GCA_045543615.1 Eubacteriales bacterium | reverse complement strand
TATTTCAAATTACCTAACATACCAATAACAACACCTCAAAATTCACAATAACTTAAAAGACGCTACCTTTTGGTAACGTCTTCTTTTTATAAAAATGTCCAACTTCACTTGTTTTAATAAAAATTGATATAATATTTTTAGCTATTTTCAAAAAAACACACAACCTTTTCATTCTGATTTGTGTCTAAAAGACGAGCGCTTAAAAAACGGGAGATCCTAAAAAAACAAGAAAGGAGAGTGCATATGTACTATCAAAACGAGACGGACGAAACCTTGGTAATGCTTACGCTTGCGGGAGAACAATCGGCATATCAAGTTTTAGTAATACGTTATCAAAAGGCAGTAATAGCTTCAGCGATTACGATCACAAAAAATCACTTTATGGCAGAAGATGCCGCGCAAGACGCCTTTGTTACGGCTTGGATGAAGCTGAATACCTTACAAGAACCAAAAAAGTATCGCTCTTGGGTATGTCGCATCGCCAAGAACTGTGCTTTAAATATGATAAGCCGATACCGCAGTTTCCTTCCATTTGACTTAGTAGACAACTTAAATATTACCGACGACGGAGATGAGAACCCCGCAGAGCTTTATGCACTATCCGAGGAACGAAACGAAGTAAACAAAAGCATTGAGATGTTGCCCGAAAAGGTACGGCAGATCATCAGGCTGCACTATTTTGAAGATCTTTCTATTGCAGAAATTGCAGACCGTATGCGAATTTCCGAAGGAACTGTAAAAAGGCAGCTTCACGATGGACGAAAACGAATCAGAAAGGAGCTTTGTGCTATGAACGAAAAGTATGTTGATACACTTGTAGCGCGTGTTATGAAGAAGGTTGAAGAACTGAAATTATGGCAAGTAAAAAATGACAAGAGTGGTTTTGAGGAGGTATATGAAGAGGTGCTCCGTGAAGTTGAGGAGCTTCCCGAATGCACCGAAAAGCAACACGCCCTGGCTGACGTCCTAATGCGTGGCTGGTGGTGGCTTCCCGGCGAAAAGAACGATGCGTTGTTTGCTCGTATTGTCGATGCTGCTATGGAAGGCAAGAACGAAGAAGTAATGACCTTCATCGTCTCTCGTGAGGACTCCAAGGTATACGGAGGCGATCGCATTGACTTTATTCGTGACAAGCAAATTCCACGTCTTGAAAAAGCAGGATTTGTGAAGGTTCTTGGACGTGAGTGGTTCTGGCTTGGGTACTATCTTTCAAAGGAAAACAGGTCGGACGAAGCCCAACAGGCGTATAGCAGGGTGGAAGAAATACTCTCCAAGGGTGACGCTTTCCGTGCCTTGGTGCCGTATGCTCGGAAAATGGCAGAAGAATTGTCAACTCGCTATAAGGATACAGTAATGGAACGCTATCTGATGGGTGGCACTGTCGAAGAATATCGAATGATAGACGGCAAAGTACGCTATTGGACAGAGGAAGGCTTTGTGGTAGGATATCTTGGTTCGATAGACAGGAAAAGCACGCATATTTTGCGTAACGCATCAAGCTGTGATGGCTTTTTCTTTGCTGACGTTCCTCTTGGCAAGTCCTATATCGGCTCAGATGGAACAAAGCTTACATATATTTCAGATAATGAAACTGTAATTACTCCTGCAGGGACTTTCGATAACTGCAAATTGTGGGAGGTCAGGCGTTTGAACGATATACAAAAAATCGTATGCAGAACATACTATAAGGAAGGCGTTGGCATTGTTCGTCAGGATCATATCACAGACGGAGCTGAGGATACTCGCACACTCTGCAATTATGAGATAAAAGGAGGAAGTGGGCTTCTTCCCTTATTCCCGGGCAACACGTGGAGTTATGCCGCAGCATATTCACCCGATGCAATAAAAGCTGAGTTGTGTATCACGCTTTCTTATGCAGACGATTCCCGAATTCTTGTTTCCTGTTGGGAAAACACCGAGAGGGTCGGCTATGACAATAATTCTTGGCTTGATATGGTTCAAGAAATTGCGAATGATTATTGTCTGACAAAACAAGATGGTGTCTGTTATATTTGCGACGTTACCCCTGCAATTGAACGTGCAGAGCAGCTTGCAGTAAGTGCTATGGAAAAAGCGCACACAAAAGCAGCTGCATCGGTGGCAAGAAGAATACTCGCTACCGACACAACCTTTAATCCGAACTATACAGCTACGGGTCATTGGAATTTCTTCGAGAGACAATATATTCAAAAGAAATCAGACTCTTTGGTTTTGAGTGAATATAATTTCCGTTGGTCTTTTGAATGGAAGAGCACCGGAGGGATGGGAGCTGCTGAAGATCCTGTTCTTTATAACGATATAATAGGAATTTTGCAGGATGCTGCAAATTGCATTTGGTCGGACGAGTGGTGTGTCGGCGTGTCGCCAATTGTTGAATATACGAAATGGGACAGAACTGTTAAAACACAGATCACGTGCGAGGACGGTGGAACAATTACCACAAAGGCAGGTACTTTTGAGAATTGCTTCAAGCTCTGCCTTGACATCGGCGGTATGGATGGTGGATGGCGTTATCGTGGCGGCAAAAAGGTATATTATTTTGCCGATGGAATTGGTATCATTCGCACAGAGAATGAATACTGCAGTGGTGCAAGAACGGCGGTTTACGAGCTTAGCTCTTATGAGGGTGTTGGCGAAGGCTTTATGCCCGTGGAGGATGGATTTGTGCGTCGTTTTGATGCGCTTAATTTAACTGATGGTTTTGTCGGTGCAGTTGAATACACTTACGTGGCAGATGAGGACGGAGATGTGGTTGTGTTTGCAGATCGCACAGGTATTCGCAATCTTCCCCCGCCAATTACGCAGTATAGCGCGATCGAAGCTGAGATGATCGAAGATCGTTTGTGGGATGCCGGCAAACACAAAGAGAGCCGTCTATGCCACGACGTCAACAATTTCCATCTTTTGTGCCATTTCTTAGGTCGCCCCTCGAGGTATTGGGCGAAGCCGGAGCGTGCAGTAGCTTGGAATAAGTATAGCTTAAGAATAATGGAAGGCCTTGGCGACGGAAGCGTTCCCGATGCCTGGCTTGGACGTTACGCAAGTACAAGCTTCCGCACTGCGTGTGCATTGTTTGGTTGTGGCAAGAAGGAAGAGGGCTATGAGTGGCTTGAGAGAGCCTTTGAGGCGTATCCAAAGTGGGACAGCATTCCCGATGGTACTGAAATGGATGTGGGAGATCCATTTATTTATGGTGGCATTAAGGTTGTAAAGGGTAGGGGGCTGATTAAACTACCCGATGATACAATAGAGCCTATAACATACGATTATATGTTTGAGGGAACGTGCGATCTTATGCATTACGGAATGACTGCGCCACGTGGGTGGGAATGGTTCAACTCCGTTCGGGGCGAGGAGCGTTTCAAAGCATACATAGAACGAGCAAGAATTATGGCGAACAAGTAATAACACCCCCCACCAAGAGTGCAAGTGTGCTTTTGGTGGGGGATTTGTGAACAACGGAGCAAACTGTTTTCCAATGTATAAATAAAGCCCCGAGCGTATCTCGTGTTTAGATTGGAATGAAAGATAAAGAAACGGGATTCAGAACCCACAGTTCGCGCAAAATTTGGGTGGTGGAATGAAGTATGGAGATAGCGCGAACCATATCCAAATTGCTGTGCAATTTGGAGAGGGTTCTTCATCATATCATTTCACAATAAAAGACAAGGGTGTCGCTGTGCTAAAAACGAAACGGCTCTCGTGTTTAGATTGGAATGGAAGATAAAGAAACGGGATTCAGAACCCACAGTTCGCGCAAAATTTGGGTGGTGGTATAAAGTGTGGAGATAGCGCGAACCATATCCAAATTGCATAGCAATTTGGAGAGGGTTCTTCATTATATCATTTCACAATAAAAGACAAGGGTGTCGCTGTGCGACACCCTTGTCTTTTATGGCGGAGAGACAGGGATTCGAACCCTGGTTGGGGTATTAGCCCAAACACGATTTCCAGTCGTGCGCCTTAGACCAGCTCAGCCATCTCTCCATTCATCTGCTGATGACCTATATATAATATCACATTTCTCCCCAAAAATCAAGCCTTTTTCAAAGATTTTTTTCAAAATTCCAAAAATCTTTGATACTTTTGCCTCAAAAATGCAAAACAAATTGCTTTTTTCAAAACAATGTAGTATAATTGAAGTTGGAGTTTCGGTGCATTCACTTAAAAAACTAAAAAAGGAGACTATTGACTTGAAAAACACAAAGCTTTCGGGTAAATTCTGGCTGGCTCTGACGCTTTTCAGCTTCATAGGTCAGGTGGCGTGGATCGTTGAGAATATGTATCTCAACGTCTTCATCTACAAAATGTTCAATGCAACAGCCGACCACATATCCTTAATGGTGGCGGCGAGTGCCGTTGCCGCAACCGTGACAACCATCCTTATTGGTGCGCTCTCCGACAGGATTGGCAAGCGCAAGCTGTTTATGTGTGGTGGATATATGCTTTGGGGTATTTCCATCCTTGCATTTGTCCTTCTCAGAGTTGACACTATCGAAAAGCTCTTTCCTATGACGGCGTCCGCTGCCGCATTGGGTGCGACGCTTACCATTGTGCTTGACTGCGTTATGACCTTCTTTGGCTCGTCAGCCAACGATGCGGCATTCAACGCCTGGGTGACGGACTCCACCGATTCCACCAACAGAGGTGCTGCCGAGGGTATCAATGCTATGATGCCCCTTGTTTCAATGCTTGCCGTTTTTGGCGGCTTTATGTTCTTGAATCTCGATGACCCGTCAAGCTGGACTATAATCTTCACGCTTATTGGTGCTATTGTTTTTGCCGTTGGTGTTCTTGGAATTTTCATAATCAAGGATTCTCCCGTTCTGCCGTCAGAGAGTGGATATCTCAAAAACGTAATCTACGGCTTTTTGCCGTCTACCATAAAGACCAACCGAAGCTTTTATATTACTCTTATCTGTTATGTTGTATTCAACATCTCGGTCCAGATCTTTATGCCCTATCTCATAATTTATTATGAGTACACCCTGGGTCTTACTAACTACGTTGTTATTCTTGCGCCTGCCGCCATTGTTGCAGCCGTCGTTGCGGCTCTTTGGGGCAAGGTTTATGACATCAAGGGCTTTGATCTTTCCGTATGGCTGAGCCTTGGTGCGCTTTCGGCCGGATATATTATGCTCTATCTCTCAAATCATCTGACGGTTGTATTTATCGGCTCACTTCTTATGATGAGTGGATACCTCAGCTGTATTGCCGTATTTGGTGCAAAGATCAGGGATCTGACGCCCGAGGGTATGGCAGGTCGATTCCAGGGCGTTAGAATTATAGCTCAGGTGCTTCTGCCCGGTGTTATTGGCCCGTATATCGGCAAGTGCGTTCTGCGCAACGCAGAGCTTATTTACAACAATGACGGAACGACATCCTTCCTTCCCAACGCCAACATTTTCCTTGCGGCGTTCATCGTTGCAGTTCTGACGGGCGTGCTTCTTGCTGTGTCAAAAGCGTTCAAGAAGGACTCTGTGGTTCATCTCGACACGCCCTTTATCAACGACGGCACACCCACTTGGGATGAGGAGCACCCTTCGCCTGCGTTTAAGAGAGAAAATTACATCTCTCTTTGCTCTTATTGGAATATTTCCGTATGGAAGGGTGGCAAGATAAAGCCACTTGGCGAAATTCTCGTGCCATATCCTCCGGAGTCAAAGCTCGGTATTTCGAGAGCACTTGGACGTGGTGAAAAATACATTTACGAAAAGAAGGTAACTCTTCCCGATTTCTTTACCTCCCGCCGTGCCATTATTCATTTCGGTGCAGTTGACCAGAAGTGCGAGGTTTATGTAAACGGCACTCTTCTTTGCGAAAACGAGGGAGGATATCTGCCCTTTAGTGCCGATATGACGGATCTGCTGACGGACGGCGAGAACACCTTGCGAGTTGTTGTCACCGACACGCTTGACAAAAATTATCCCTACGGCAAGCAGAGGCGTGACCGTGGTGGAATGTGGTACACGCCCATAAGCGGCATTTGGCAGCCTGTGTGGATTGAGGCTGTACCCCAAAGTCATATTGAGAGCATTCGCCTGACGCCCACGCTTGACAGCGTGCTTATCGAAACCGTGGGTGGCGAGAGAGAGAAGAGACTCGTGCTTGAGAGTGGCGAGGAATACACCTTTGAGGGCGACCGGTTTGTTCTGAATGTTCCCGACGCTGAGCTGTGGACACCCGAGAACCCCAAGCTCTACTATTTCACGCTCTATTGCGGTGAGGACAAGGTTGAGTCTTACTTTGCGCTTCGCACGATAAATATCTGTACATCGGCAGGTAAGCCGTACATCTGTCTTAACGGCAAGCCCTATCTCTTCCACGGTCTGCTTGACCAGGGCTATTTCTCGGACGGAATATACACACCTGCGCGTCCGTCGGGATATCTTTACGATATTAAGCTTATCAAGAGACTCGGCTTTAATATGCTTCGCAAGCACATAAAGCTTGAGCCTGCCGTGTTCTATTATTATTGCGACAAATACGGCGTTGCAGTATTTCAAGATATGGTCAACAGTGGCAAGTACAGCTTCATTCTTGATACTGCTCTGCCCACCGTTGGCGTCAAGAAAGGACTTGAGAGACGGGCCGGTGCTAAGCGAGCTGAGATTTTCTTGTCACACTCAAAGAGGATGATGGATGTGCTCTACAACCACCCCTCTGTGTGCTATTATACCATCTTCAACGAGGGATGGGGACAGCATAATGCAGACGAGGTTTATCGTATTCTGAAGGGAAAAGATCCAACAAGAGTGTATGATTCAACATCCGGTTGGTTTGTCACAAAGGAAAATGACGTTGTAAGCGTGCATATATACGGCAAGCCCATAGACATTAAAGCGCATCCGTCGAGGCCTATGGTGCTTTCGGAGTTTGGTGGATATTCGTACAAGGTTGCGTCTCATTCGTTCAATCCCGACAACACCTACGGATACAGATTCTTTGAGGATCACGAAAAGTTTGCCGACGAGTTTGATGCTCTCTATCGCAAGCAGGTAATGCCGATGATGGCGAGGGGGCTTTGTGCGCTCGTTATGACGCAGGTAAGCGACGTTGAGGATGAGACAAATGGACTTGTGAGCTATGACAGGCAGGTTGTAAAGCTTGACGAGGAGCGTATGCGCCGTCTGTCAGATGACCTTTGGGCAGAATTTCTGCGCCAGAGCAGTGGAGAAAACTAATGGAGACGACACAAAATGAAAATAGCAATACTTGATGCGGGAACGCTTGGAGCTGATATTGATCTCTCGCCGATCTATGCACTTGGCGAGGTTTCCGAATATGCAAAAACTGACGCCGATGAGTTTGAGGCGAGGGTAGCCGATGCCGAGGTTATCGTGATAAACAAGCTAAAGGTCGGTGCGCACAACCTCTCAAATGCGCACGCTCTGCGCCTTATCTGCGTTGCTGCAACGGGATATGACAATATTGACACGGAGTTTTGCCGTGAGAGAGGAATTGCCGTGTGTAACGTGCCCGGTTACTCAACGGACAGCGTAGCGCAGGTGAGCGTTGCGATGGCTCTATCGCTCTATACGCATCTGCGTGAGTACAACGCCTTTGTTGAGTCGGGCGCATACAGCTCATCCTCTGCCGCAAACAGACTTGAGCCTGTTTACCACGAGGTGGCAGGCAGATGTTGGGGCGTTGTCGGTGGTGGTGGAATTGGCTCAAAGGTTGCAGAGATTGCAACTGCACTTGGATGCAGAGTGATGCTTTGCCGTCGCAAGACGGAGACGAGATATGAAGCGGCGGACATTGACAGAATATGCAGAGAATGCGACATAATTTCTCTTCATATTCCTCTTACTGACGAGACGAGGGGGCTTATCTCCCGTGAGCGCATAGAGAGTATGCGTGACGGAGTTGTAATTATCAACACGGCGAGAGGTGCTGTGTGTGATGAGAGGGCTTTGGCAGACGGCGTTATGTCGGGCAAAATCGGTGGACTTGGCGTTGACGTTTATTCAAGTGAGCCGTTTGGCACAGACCATCCGTTCTGCGAGCTTCTCGGAAGAGATAACGTGTGCTTGACACCACATATGGCTTGGGGCTCGGCTGAGGCGAGAGCGAGATGCGTGGGCGTTATGGCAGAGAACATCACCGTGTTTTACGCAGGTGGCGAGAAGAACCGTGTGGTATGACACAAAAAAGCTTCGGCAGATTTTGCCGAAGCTTTTTTTGTTTAAGTATTCCCCGGGGAGAGCTAAAAACGGTCTTTTCTGTTGACAATGGAGCGAAAATGTGCTATCATTATAATGTATTATAATGCCTAAGTTTATGTTTATGATAAATAAACGTGAAATTTGGGTTGTTTTTGCACAAGGGTGGTGGGGCGATGCAATATGACAATAATGCGCTTGGTGTAAGGCTTAGCGTTCGTGAGCTTGCCGCCGCTGCCACAAAAAGTGGTGGACTTGCTTCGTCCTTCCGTGAAAATGTCACAGCAGAGGATGGGAGAGAAGCTCACAGGCGTCTTGCCTCCCTTGAGGGCGAGGGCTTCCAAAGCGAGGTTTCAGTAAGTGCGACATTTGAGAGTGGTGGAGTGAGATACATCATCTCGGGACGAGCTGACGGTGTGCTTACCGAAAAGGACGGAACGCTTACGGTAGTTGAGTACAAGACCGTTACGCATTCGGCGTTTGATCGAGCGCACAAAAGCGCATATACGGCACAGCTTATGATATACGCCGCACTTCTCTGTATTGAAAGAGATCTTACGGAAATTGTGACAAGGCTTACAATCTCTGTGGCTGATTTGTCACGCACAAGGAATGTTGAGCGCAAGCGCACAAGGGAAGAGCTTGAGCTTGCCCTGCACGCATTTATCGCAAAGATATCGCAAAAGGCGCAAAACGAAGTTTTGGCAGTAAGGGATGTTCACCCAAGGCTTGCAAAGCTGAAATTTCCACATCCGTCACTCAGGGAGGGGCAGAGACAGCTTATAGGTGCTGTTCGCGCCGCTGTTAAGGGTGGACAAAGGCTTTTTGTTCAAGCACCAACGGGAATTGGAAAGACCGTATCCGTGCTCTACGGTGCTGTGAGAGCTATGGGGGAGAGCGATGTTCGCAGACTCTTCTACCTGACAGCCAAGGCAAGCACCAGGCGTGAGGCGTATGCAGCCTGTGGAAAGCTTGCGTCTGTGGGAGCAAATCTCAAGGTTATTGTGCTAAATGCCAAGGAACAGATGTGCCCAAGGAGACAGGCAGGTATGCCGTTTATCTGCGACAGTGAGAGCTGTCAACTTGCAAAGGGCTATTATGAAAGATGCGGCGATGCGATAGGTGAGCTTATCAGAACCTATCACGGCTACCCCACAGGTGCGATACTTAAGATGGCAGAGAAGTATTCAATCTGTCCGTATGAGCTGTCGCTTGATCTTTCGGAATACTGCGACATCATTATTTGCGATTATAATTACGCATTTGACCCGTCCGTCAAGCTGCGCCGTTACTTCTCGGATGAGGCAAGGGGCGTGGGCGAGAATGTTTTTCTCATTGACGAGGCGCACAATCTGCCCGAGAGGGCAAGAGATATATATTCTGCAACGATAAGTCGGAGGGATATTGCAGCAGTTCGTGCATATACGGCACTTGATACGCCGACCGACCGTGCACTTGTTCTGCTTGATGATGCTCTCGTCAGGGCAGGCGAGCTTTGCGAGGAGAATATGAGTGTCATTGAGGGCGCAGACGGAGCATCTCGGAGGGGATACTATTTTAACAGGGAGTCACTTCCCGTCGTTGATAGTGCTTTTGAGGCAGTTTATGAGAAGATCGAGCTTTTCTTTGTCACGCATAAAACGGACACAGAGGCAGCGGGAGCTGTGGCAAGCTTTCTAAGGCTTTCTCGCAAGTGGCGTGACGCAAACGAAGCGTTTGACGAAAAATACAGAACCTATATCGAGAGAGTTGACGATGAGGTAACGGTAAAGCTCTATTGCCTTGACCCGTCAACAAGGCTTGATGAGGCACTTGGACGTGCTCGAAGTGCAGTGTTCTTTTCTGCAACGCTTACACCTGCAGAATATTTCAGCGCACTTCTTGGTGGTGGGCGTGGGTACAAGAGCATAACGCTTCCCTCGCCGTTCCCAAGGGAGAGGCTGTGTGTGGCAACGCTCAGTTCAGTTTCAACGAGATATGAGGACAGGGCAAAGTCATACAAGAAGATTGTGGCGGCAATTGCAGCCACGGTTTCGGCAAAGAGAGGAAATTATATCGTCTATTTCCCGTCATACAGCTATCTTTCCGAGGTCACACGAGTATTTACCGAGCGTTTCCCTACGGTTTCGGTAAACATTCAAAGGCCGTCGATGACAAGGGAAGAGAGGGAGGATTTTATTTCCTACTTCAAGGAGGACGAGGGACGGCTGAGAATTGGTTTTTCGGTACTTGGAGGTAGCTTTTCGGAGGGCGTCGACCTGCCGGGAAGCCGTCTTATCGGAAGCATAATTGTCGGAGTTGGACTCCCCGGCCTTTCAGCTGAGAGAAATATTATTAGGGATTATTTCGAGAATACGGCTGAATGTGGATATGATTTTGCTTACACCTACCCCGGAATGAACAGCGTGCTTCAGGCGGCAGGCAGAGTCATAAGACGGGAGGGCGACCGTGGCGTTGTCGTGCTCATTGATGACAGATATGAGAGCGAAAAGTACAAGGCGATGTTCCCCTCGCACTGGGGTGGAATGAAATATTGCCCTGACGTGCCGTCTCTTTCTGCCATACTTTCTGACTTTTGGTCGGAAAAAGAATAAAAAACAAAAAAGTAAAAAAATATTTTTGCAATTTTCAAAAAAATACTTGCTAAATACAAAGACCTATGCTATAATATTGGGCATGTTGAAAGAAATATTTGCATTTTTTTAAAAAAATATTGCAAGTTGGCGATCCATAGCATAAGTCGATGTAAGAAAGGAAACTTTAATGGAACGCATCACAGTAAAACAGATTTTCGCTGATGCCGAGTCTTTTGCTGACCGTGAGATCACGGTTGCAGGCTGGGCAAGAACAATTCGCTCAAGCAACGTCTTTGGCTTCATTGAGCTTAATGACGGTTCTTATTTTTCAAATCTCCAGATAGTTGTGGAGAGCGAGAAGCTTGACAACTACCGTGAGATAGTAAAGCAGAATGTAGGAGCGTCCTTTGTTTGCAAGGGCATTCTTGTTCTCACTCCCGACGCACCCCAGCCCTTTGAGCTTAAGGCTACTGAGATTTATGTTGAGGGCGCATCTGCTCCCGATTTCCCGCTTCAGAAGAAGCGTCATACGCTTGAGTACCTTCGTACAATAGCTCATCTCCGTCCCAGAGCAAACACCTTCAATGCAGTTTTCCGTGTTCGCTCCGTTGTTGCATACGCTATTCACAGCTTCTTCTTTGAGAGAGGCTTTGTCTACGTTCACACACCCCTCATCACAGGCTCTGACTGCGAGGGAGCAGGCGAGATGTTCCAGGTAACAACACTTGATCTTGCAAATCCTCCCAAGACTGCGGATGGCGAGATTGACTACTCCCAGGACTTTTTTGGAAAGAAGACGGGACTTACTGTTTCGGGACAGCTCAATGTTGAGACATTTGCTATGGCGTTTGCCAATGTTTACACCTTTGGCCCGACCTTCCGTGCAGAGCGTTCCTACACACAGAGACACGCTGCAGAGTTCTGGATGGTAGAGCCTGAGATGGCGTTTGCTGATCTTAACGATTATATGGACACGGCTGAAGCGATGGTTAAATACATCGTTGAGTTTGTTATGCGCGAGTGCCCTAAGGAAATTGAGTTCTTCAACAAATTCTTTGATAAGACACTTATCGAGAGACTTACTGCCCTCATAAGCAGCGATTTCGGTCGCATAAGCTATACTGAGGCTGTTAAGCTTCTTGAGGAGAGTGGGGAGAAGTTTGATTATCCTGTCAAGTGGGGTATTGACCTTCAGACAGAGCACGAGAGATATCTCACAGAGAAGATATTCAAGAAGCCTGTATTTGTTACAGACTATCCGAGAGATATCAAGGCGTTCTATATGCGCCAGAACGATGACGGCAAGACCGTTGCTGCAGCCGATATGCTTGTTCCCGGAGTTGGCGAGCTTATTGGTGGTTCACAGCGTGAGGAGAGACTTGACAAGCTTGAGGAAGCTATCACAAGATTCGGACTTGATCCTGCTGATTACAGCTGGTATTGTGATCTTCGCCGTTACGGTGGAACTAAGCACGCAGGCTATGGACTTGGCTTTGAGCGTATGATAATGTATGTCACGGGCATTACAAACATTCGTGACGTTGAAGCTTTCCCAAGAACAACGGGAAGTGCCGATTTCTAAGCAATTTTTGCTTTGCGACACTGTCCTATGAGAGAGGAAAGCCTAAAACAGTTTTTTCAGAGGTTTTCGTTATGTTTTATTCACAGATGTCGCAATCAGAACTTGAAGCACTCGGTGCTACTTATCTTGCAAAGTACAAAAAAATCTGCTCAGAGGGACACAATCTCGATCTTTCGAGAGGAAAGCCCGGTCGGGCACAGCTAAATATGCTCTCGGGAATGCTCTACTGCATCCATTCGTCTGCCGACTGTCGCTCGGCTGACGGCTTTGATTACCGAAACTATGGTCTGCTTGACGGTGTTCCCGAAGCAAAAAAGCTTTTCTCGGAGCTTCTTGGAATTCCGGAGTCCCATATTATAGTTGCAGGTAACTCCTCGCTCAATATGATGTATGACACGGTGGTGCGCTGTATGCTCTACGGCGTTGCAGGCGTTGGTAAGCCGTGGGTCAAGGAGGAGAAGGTAAAATTCCTTTGCCCTGTTCCGGGATACGACAGGCATTTTGCCATCTGCCAATCCCTCGGAATTGAGATGATATCCGTTCCGATGCTCTCAAACGGGCCTGATATGGATATTATTGAGAAGCTTGTGGCATCCGACAGCTCGATCAAGGGTATCTGGTGTTGCCCGAAGTATTCAAATCCCGACGGCGTGACATATTCCGACGAGGTTGTTATGAGATTTGCTTCTCTGTCTCCCGCCGCACCTGATTTTAGGATCTTCTGGGACAATGCGTACGCAGTTCACGATCTCTATGACAAGGGCGATGAGCTGCTCGATATCTTCACCGAATGTCGAAAGACGGGACGTGAGGATATGGTGTTCTATTTTGCATCAACCTCAAAGATCACCTTCCCCGGCTCAGGCGTTGCAATTTTTGCAGCATCGGAGCGAAATCTTGAGTTCATCAGGCCAATAATGAACACTCAGACCATTGGCTTTGACAAGATAAATCAGATTCGTCACGTCAAATATTTTGACGGAAACGCAACAAATATTCATCTTCATATGAGGGATCTTGCAGAGATTATCCGTCCTAAGTTCAAGATAGTTCTCTCGGCTCTTGAGCGTGACCTTGCATCGACGGGAATTGCGCATTGGAGCACGCCGAGAGGTGGCTATTTCATAAGCCTTTATCTTGAGAACGGATGCGCAAAGCGCACTTATGACCTTTGCCTTGCAGCTGGCGTGCATCTCACTCCTGCGGGAGCAACATATCCCTACGGCTATGACCCGAACGATTCAAATATACGCATAGCACCCACATTCCCATCGAATGATTCACTTGAAATCACGATGGATATTCTTACACTTTGTGCAAGAATGGCGGCTATTGAAAAATTCCTCGGACGCCGACTTTGCGATTAAGAATATAAATATAAGGAATGGGGATGTATTTACAGCCCCTGTTTTTGACTATGAGCACAAAAAAGACACAGAAACAAACAAATCCCTATCCGTACAGCGACACGAACAAAAGATATTTAACATACGAATACTATTGCCGAAGAAAATTTGGCACAAAGGTAGCCAAAATTCCACTTGATCCGGGTCTTTCCTGTCCTAATATAGACTGTGGTGGTGGCTGTATTTACTGCTCGGGCAGAGGAAGTGGTGACAGCGTGCCGATGGGTATGTCGCTCTTAGGGCAATACGAAAGTGGACGGCGTACGCTTGCGTCCAAATGGGACACCTCGCATTGTATTGCGTATATCCAGGCGCACACAAACACATACGCACCCATCCGGGTTTTGCGAGAGATTTACGAAGAGGTGCTTGCGTTTGACGGACTTGTGGGTATGAGCATCGCAACGCGTGCCGATTGCTTGGGTGAGGATGTCTGCGCTCTTCTTTGCGAGGTATCGGAGAAGACGGAGCTTGTGGTGGAGCTTGGACTTCAAAGCTCCTCTGATGAAACTGCCAAGCTGATAAACAGAGGTCACAGCTATGGAGACTTTGTCCGTGGGTACGAAAGACTCAGAAGACAGGTGCCGAGGGCTGAGGTCTGCATTCATATTATTTTCGGACTTCCGGGTGAGAGCAAGGAGGATATGCTGAGGACGGTGCGTGACGTTGCCACTCTGCATCCAAATCAGGTAAAAATCCATCTTCTCCACGTAATAAAGGACACCCCGATGGCAGAGATGTATCTCTCGGGCGAATATACTCCGATGGAGAGAGAGGACTACATCGAGACGGTGGCAGAGGCTCTGACGCTGTTGCCGGAGGATGTTGTGATATGCCGTCTTACAGGTGATGGAATTGCCGAAAGCCTGCTTGCGCCGATGTACAGCACACGCAAAACATCGATATTAAATGACATTGACAAGCTTATGTATGAAAAAAATCTCTGGCAAGGAAAATTTTTTTAAAAAGCGTGCAATAAAAATACTACCTTCTGTATTAACTTAGTGAAAGGAGCAATAGCTATGGGAAACGAGACTGTACCGTTGTGGACTACCAATAACGACACAAAAGCTCTTGAGAGTGCTATTCACGATCTCGCCTTGGGCGAGCGTGATGCGCTTGGAGAGATATACAGCATTTCCAGAATATCGGTCTATGGCTTTGCACTTTCTATTTTGAAAAACACCCACGATGCTGAGGACGTGATGCAGGAAACCTTTGTCAAGGTCTACACCGAGGCTGACAAGTACGCCCCGGAGGGCAAGCCTATGGCGTGGATATTGACCATCACGAAAAATCTTTGCCTGCAAAGACTTCGCCACACTCGCCGTTTTTCCACGGTCGAAGAGGATTTCGAGAGACACGAAAGTGGTGGGGCAGAGCAGGATGATGTGCTTGACGGAGTTGTGCTTATGGAGGCTATGCGCATTCTTTCCGATGAGGAGAGGCAGATAGTTATTCTGCACGCCGTGTCAGGCGCAAAGCACAGAGAGATTGCCGATATTATGGGTATGCCACTCGCCACGGTGCTTTCAAAATATCACAGGGCGATGAAAAAATTAAGAAAACGAATGCAAGGAGAAGAATGATGAGAAATGATGAAATTGAAAGAAGACTCAGAGAAGAGGTCGAGGCGTCTGCACCGGACAATTTTGAGGGTGTGCTTTCTGCTTGCGAAAAAGTAGACAGAAGGAGGACTACAAACACTATGAAGACTAAGAAAAGATTTAATCCACTAAGATGGGCGAGTGCAATAGCAGCATCGCTTGTGCTTGTTGTGGCTTTGGCTATCGGTATTGTGATGGGCTTTGGTACGGACACGTCGGTTGTTTCGATTGATGTAAATCCCGGTATTGAGCTTACGGTTGGCAGAAACGGAAACGTCAAGAGGGTGCTCGCTACAAACGATGATGGCGAGGAGATTCTCTCAACGCTTGATGTAAAGGGAATGGAGCTTGAGGCGGCAGTTGAGGCGATCGTCGGCGAGATGCTCGGTGCAGGTTACATTAGTGCCGATGCAAATTCTGTGCTTATTACAGTTGACGGCAAGGATGAGCTTGCAGACGCTCTTCGTGAAAGCCTTGTTCTGAAGGTAAGCGAGCTTCTCAGCGCACAGAGCATTGACGGCGCAGTTATGGCGCAGATCGTTACCGATGAGGTTGACGATGCAGTTAAGGCACTTGCAAAGCAGTACGGTATGTCGAAGGGCAAGGCAAGACTCATCTGTGAGCTTGTCAACCGTGGTGGTGCGCACACCTTTGAGGAGCTGAAGAGTCTGACAGTAAACGAGCTTATGCTTCTGCTTAACTCAACGGGAACAACTCCCGATGACGTTACAGGCAGTGGAAGCGTCAGCGAGTCTGCGTATATCGGCAAGGACGCTGCAATCAAGCTTGCTCTTGCGAGCGCAAACGCGTCCGAAGAGGACGTGCAAGAGCTTGAAATCGAGCTTGACTATAAGAAGGGCGAGATGATATACGAGGTTGAGTTTGAGCTTGCAGGCGTTGAGTACGAGTACAAGATCAATGCCAAGAGTGGCGAGATACTCAAGTCCAAAATTGAGAATGACGATGACGATGATGACGAGAGGGAAGAGCTTCCAGAAAATATTCTCAGCCGTGAGGATGCTATCTCTGCAGCTTTAGTGGCGGCAGGGGTTGTGGCAGACGATACAACCGAAATTGAATGCGAGCTTGAGCACAAGCTTGGTAAGTTCTTCTATGAGGTCGAGATCAAGAAGGACGGCGCAAAAAATGAGATTTACGTTGACGCTGTAAGTGGCGAGATTATCGAGAGCATCACAAAGCCGTCGGAGGATAAAAAGCCCGATGACAAGCCAAGCCACGATGACGATGATGACGATGATGACGATGATCGTGACGACGATGACGATGATCGTGACGATCACAAGAACAACGAAAGCGACAACGCTGGAGGCAAGGGTCAGCGTCCGACAGACCTTTTAGGCAAGGCTGCAGCAATCGAGGCAGCACTAACAGCTGCAGGTTTGAGCGAGGCAGATGCTCGTGAGATCGAATGCGACCTTGAGCACAAGTGGGGTCAGTGGTTTTACGAAGTCGAGATTGAAACTGCCGATGGCGAGAGCGAGATATACATTGACGCACAGAGTGGCGAGGTGCTTGCAAGCAAGGGCAGTGGAAACGGAAAGAAAGTAAATTGAAAAACAAAGCAAAAAAGCCAACGGCGTTGCCGTTGGCTTTTTATATGCAAAAATTATTTGCAAAGTGAGAGGTGGATGTTATAGAGACGGCGAATCTCGCTTCGACGGAAATCGCAGATAGCTTCCATCTTTGCGATGTCCTCGGGGGAGAAAGCGTCAAGCTGACCGGGGGCGAGCTTGTTCTTATACATCTTGTCCGTTGTCAGAGCAAAGCGAATGTCATAGCTTGTGATTCTACCGTCAACCTCAGCGACGATGCAGTCGCTCTTGCCCTCGATGAGAAGGTCAACAGCGTATGCAGCCATCTCAGCAGATGTGAGACGGTCACGAAGTGTAGGTGCGCCACCACGAACGATATGTGCGAGGCGAGCGAACTTTGTCTCAATACCTGTCTTGTCCTCGATAACCTTGCGAAGAACCTCGCCGTAGGGTTGTCCGTCAGCAGTAAATACGCCCTCGGAAACGATAACGAGCATACTTCTCTTGCCGGATTCCTTCGCCTCGATGATGCGAGCGATAGCGGCGTCCTCATCAAAGGGAAGCTCGGGGATCGCAATTGCAATTGCGCCCGATGCAATACCTGCCTTGAGTGCGATTTCGCCACAGTCACGTCCCATTACCTCAACAACATTGCAACGAGCGTGTGACTGACAGGTGTCACGGAGACGGTCAACAGCTTCAACAACCGTGTTCATAGCAGTATCAAAGCCAACTGTATAATCGGTAGCTGTGATGTCATTGTCGATAGAGCCTGTGACGCCTATTGTGGGGATGCCTCTGATGGAGAGGTCGGTAGCTCCTCTGAATGTGCCGTCGCCGCCGATGGCAACGATAGCGTCAATATTATTACGGTGGCAGGTATCTACTGCCGCCTGCATACCCTCTTCTGTTTTGAATTCAACGCAACGGTCGGAATAAAGAATTGTTCCACCGAGGAATTCGATGTTAGAAACAGCACGAGCATCGAGGTCGATCATCTTATCGTGAACAAGACCACTATAACCTCCGATAATTCCCTTAACCTTGAAGCCGTTCTGAAGTGCGCGACGGGTGATAGCGCGGATGGCGCAGTTCATACCGGGAGCGTCACCGCCCGATGTGAGAACGCCGATAGTGCCGAATTTTGCCATAATTTCTCCGTTCCCCGACTTTTTTTGTCGGATTTATTTCATCGGATATATTTTAATACATTATGCTCAAAAAATCAAGAGCAAATTCGCACAAAGCGACCTTATTTGTCAAAATTTATTTGTTAAATACTCAAGAACAAGTGCAAGAGCACGTGAAGCTGAGCTATATCGGATATAATCCCTTGATCGATTTGGGGAGAAAGAGAGCTTTTGCACTCTCTCGCCGTCCGAAGTAGAGATTGCGATATAAACAAGACCGACAGGCTTTTCGGGTGTTCCACCACCGGGGCCTGCTATTCCCGTTGTTGAAATGCCAATGTCAGATGAGAGCGCAAGCCTTGCCCCTCTTGCCATTTCTGCGGCAGTTTCGGGCGAGACGGCACCGTGAGCACGAAGTGTTTCGGCACTCACGCCCACAAGTGACATTTTTGCCTCGTTTGAATAGGTGATGCAACCACCGAGATACACGCTTGAAACGCCTGAGAGGTCGGTAAGTCTCTTACCTACAAGTCCACCTGTGCAGGATTCAGCAGTTGCAATTGTAAGTGAATGTCGCATAAGAAGTGGCACAAGTGCCTCCTCCTCGCTTTCGACGTCGATGCCGTAGACGAAAGAGCCAACGGCTGTTTTGAGTATCTCCTCAACCACGCTGTCGCACATCGAAAGTCCCTCTTCTGTGTTTTTCGCCTTTGCGCTGACACGGACTCTGCATTCGCCATCGGATGCGTAGGGTGCAACGGTGGGATTTGTGAGGGATGTCATCAATGGGCGCAATATCTCCTCAACGGCAGATTCGCCCATACCGATAATGTGAATATTTCTTGAGACGATGGTGCTGTCTGTGCGTGACTCAAGATATGGACGGACTCGCTCTTTCCACATCGGGCGCATCTCTGAGGGAGGGCCGGGGAGAAGGATTGCCGTCTTGCCGTTTTTTTCAACGATAAGTCCCGGTGCTGTGCCCCAATCGTTTTGGAGTACGACAGCACCCACGGGGACGAGTGCTTGTTTTTTGTTGTTTTCGGTCATAACACGGCCGACCTCGGCAAAATATCTCTCGATCCTCTCAAGCGTTTCGTTATGGGGAGATAGGTCGAGTGCGAAATATTCTGCGACGATTTCCTTAGTCAAGTCATCACAGGTCGGGCCAAGACCGCCTGTAAGGACGAGGCAATCGGACCGTGAGAAGCTCTCAGTGATTGCATCCTTCATTCGAGTGGGATTGTCACCTACAACGCTCTGTCTGTAAACAGATATGCCGAGAGATGCAAGCTCACGGGAGATGAACGAGGCGTTTGTGTTGACTATGTCGCCAAGCAAAAGCTCTGTGCCTATGCACAGTATTTCAGCTGTTGATATTTTGCTCAAGGTGTGCCTCCGTGTTTGAAATTTTTAGTGTTTTAAGTCAGATCAAAATTGATTTTTGCGATTACTGATCGTCACGGCTTACGCTTACATTCATACGAGGGTAAGGAGCACGGATGTTCTCAGCCTCAAGAGCTGCACGAACGGACGAGAGAAGATCAAATTTTACATCCCAGAAATTGTCGCCCTTTGCCCAAGCACGAAGAGTAACGGTGCAACCGCTTTCACCAAGAGCTGTAACTCTTGCGAAGGGCTCGGGATCTGCAAGAACGAGGGAGTGAGCACGTGCAACCTCAAGAGCTATTGCGCAAGCACGGTCTGCATCAGCCTCATAAGCGATAGCGAAGTCGATGTCAACACGGCGATTTTCCTCAATGGAGTAATTGGTGACGGTGTTGTTCATCATAGAGCCGTTGGGGATTGTGATGTGCTTGTTGTCGGGTGTGAGAAGAACTGTGTAGAAGATGCCTACCTCGACAACAGTACCACTCGATGCACCTGTTTCAACAAAGTCGCCAACCTTGAAGGGTCTGAACAACAGTATCATAATGCCACCTGCAAAGTTTGAGAGCGAGCCCTGGAGAGCAAGACCGATTGCAACGCCGCAAGAAGCTATTGCTGCGATAACGCTTGCCATCGGAACTCCGAGGATTGCGATAATGCAAACGAGGAGAATGATCCAGAGAGCTATCTTTACGAAGCTGTTGATGAATGTACGAGCTGTAGGATCAACCTTGGAGAAACGCTTGCCGTTCTGGAGAAGGTGAACTACAAGTCTGATGAGCAGATGTCCTACGAGAAGCACTACGCCTGCTGCAAGCAGCTTGAGTCCGAAGCTCATTGAAACGTCGATGAGCCAGGAGAGAATGTTTGTGAAAAAGTTTGTCATTTTTTCTTTTTTCCTTTCAAAAAATAAAATTTCCAACTCTATATATTATACCACATTTTCTCACTAAAGTAAATACTGAGAATAAACAGAATAATCAACTTTTATTGACAAAATATGTTTTTTGTGACACGGGATTGAAAAAAACTGCGTGTTGTTGTATAATATTATTGTATATTATTGTTGTATAATATTATTGCATATTAAATATAGAAAAAACAAAAGAAAGAGAGGTGACGGAGATGGATTTTTTTAGGACTGTGTGCGATGTTTATGGGGAATACCTTGAGTGCCGTATTTGCCCGAGAGAATGTGGCGTTGACAGAAGATACGGCGTCGGCGTTTGCGGCTCGGGAGCGCACGCAGTTGTAAACAGGGTTTGCCGTCACTTTTTTGAAGAGCCTGTGATATGTGGAGAGAGAGGAGCAGGCGCAGTCTTTTTCTCAGGCTGTAATCTTGGTTGCGTGTACTGTCAGAACAGTTCAATCAGCCACAGGTGCGTGGGTAAAGTGATTGATGCCGATGAGATGAGCGAGCTCTTTTTGATGCTTGAGGATAGTGGTGTCAGCTCAATTGACCTTGTTACCCCGACGCATTTTGCGCCCACAGTAGCCGATGCGCTTGGGCGAGTGAAGCACCGTCTTACGATACCCGTGGTATATAATTCGGGTGGATACGAGAGCGTGCGAACGCTTCGTGCGCTTAACGGACTTATTGATATATATATGCCCGACCTGAAGTATTTTTCATCGGCAGAGAGTGCGACCCTTTCGGGAGTGTCCGATTATTTTGATAGGGCGATGGAGGGGATTGTATATATGTATGATAGACTTGGAAGAGCGATATTCGATGATGATGGAATGATGAGACGTGGGCTTATAGTTCGCCATCTCGTTCTGCCCGGTCGCAGACGTGATTCGATAGAATTGCTCTCTGCTCTTGCCGAAAAAGTTGACCCGCCGGGGATAGTGCTCAGCCTTATGAGCCAATACACTCCTGATTTTTATGATGGAGATGACAAAAATCTTCGCCGTCGTCTTACTACCTTTGAGTATGAAAGTGTGCTGAGGATTGCAAACGAGAGGGGATTTGATGGCTTTATGCAGTCGCCCTCGTCGGCCGGCGCAGAATACACGCCACCCTTTGAGGACGAGTTTGTGATTGATATATAAAGAAAAGCCGTCGGAATTTGCCGACGGCTTTTGTGTGTTTACTGTCTCTTCTTTTTGTCAAATACCGTTGCGACGGTGGCGAGAGCGAAGAGAGGAGCGAGCAGCGTTGGGAGTGTTGCATTGCAACCACCCTGTGCATTGTCATCATTTGAGGTATCGGTGGCTGTGAGTGCTGCCTTTTCCTCTTCTGTAAGCTCGCGGGAGCTGTATGTTGCCGTGTAGTCTGTGTTATCTACGGCGTAGATGGGTTTTCTGTCCCAACCCTTAAACTCATAAGCATACTCTCCGTCACTCTCACGGACAGGAGGTGTGGGAGGAGTGATCTGCGTGCCGTATTCGAGAACCTCGCTTGAGATTACCCGTCCGTCATAATCGATAAATCTTATTGTGTATTTTTCCTTTTCCCATACGGCGTAGAGGGTCAGATCCTTGTCCTCGGTGATTTTGTCGCCGGGCTTGTATGCAACCTCGCCGTCCTTGCTTTCAGACCATCCAAGGAAGAGTGAGCCTTCCTTTATGGGAGCTTGGGTGGTGAGAGAGGTATCTATTCCACGGATCTTGCGCTGACTGTCGAGCTTGAAGCTGCCTGTGTTGGCGTTGAAGGTTATTGTAAAGACGGATTTTTCGGTTGAAGCTATGTAGGATGTTGAGATCCAACCACTCTTTCCCTTATAGTTGATTTTACCCCAGCTGCCGTCAATCTCAAGTATCTCGACCTCATCATTCTTTGCAAGTGCGCCGAGGATCGCGTGCGATGTGCCGGGACCTTGTCTTACGTTGAGAGTTGATGCTGTGATCTTATACTTGCCGGGCTTGAGCAGCTCGGTTTCGGTGAGAGGAAACGAGGAGTAGTCCGTACCGGCTATGGTCTTATATTTGAGCGCACCGTAGCCCATTATATAGGAATCGCTGAGTGCATATTTTTTCTGGCAGACGCAGTTGTTTGCGTTGCCCTCGATCGTATAGACATAACCGTCCTTGACGCCGATAACTATTCCAACGTGTGTTGAGACGTTTGAGCCTGAGTCCTTGAAGTAAATAAGATCTCCACAGATGGGAGTGTATGCAGACTTGTCCTTATATAAGTTTTGTGGCTTGAGAATTTCGTTTATCATTCTCGGACAGCTGACCTCGGAGCAGTCGATATCTGCAGGCACGCCTGCCATATACTGACACCAGGAAGCAAAGGCGGCGCACCAGGCGTAGCCGTAATCGTTTTTGCCCGTGCTTGAATTATAGAGCTTGCAGAACAGGCGATTGTATTCAACGAAGTTGCCGTCGCTTGTCAGGTTCCAGCCGTCCATATCAGCTTCACTTGAGCCTTCGTGGTAGCCGAGCTGAGAGAGAGCGACTGCCACAACGTCATAACGGTGGTCGCCTGTGAGCTTAACAGCCTTCAGGTTTTGATAATAATTGCTTGCCTTGTACGCTTCGCTGAACGTGTATGCCGAATAATTCGGCTTTATTGACGCACCTGCGGGAATCACGATGGCAGACAGCGAGGTGAGCGTTAGCAGTACGGTCAGGGACAGAGCAAGGATTCGTTTGAGTTTCATTTTTCTACCTCCGTTTTGTGTTACTGCCTACATTATACCAAATAATCGCAAAAAAGTAAATAGAAAAAATGCGACTGCAGAAAAACAGTCGCATTTAGTTTTAGTGTGCCGAAAGACCGAAGGTCATTTCGTAATATTCCTCGTAAGTTATGGAGTTCATTGTTATATAAGCTGCAGCCTCAACGCCGACATAGCGATAATGCCAGGGTTCATAGACGATGCCTGTGATATCTTGTGTTGTCTTTTCGTATCTAAGAATAAAACCATATTTCCAACAGTTTTCCATAAGCCACTTCTGCGCCGGCTGATTTGCCTGATTATCGTCAAGGATCTGATAGTTGACGTCTACAATGTCAACGGCAAGTCCAAGCTGATGTTCACTTGTACCCGGAACTGCCGTAATGGTTGCGGCGAGAGCGCGAGCCTCCTCTTCGCCATAGCCCATATTGATATAGGACTGAATGCGATTGTTGAAGAGCTGTGTTTGGAACTCGTGAGTCCTGAAAGAAGAGCAGACTATCGGTGTAAAGCCGGCGGAGGTGCAATCGTCAAGCATTTTGCGCAGAGCCTTTGCACAACGGGCGTCGACCTGACCGTAATAAACATTCTCAAGTGCAGGTGGTGTGTAATTGTCGGGAAGTGCGTGCCAGGGGTTGACAAGCACAAGATTCCACGGAATTTCGATGTCCTCGGGCGCAGTTGTTACGTCCGTGACCTCGCCCGTCGTCTCATCGTCATCCGATGCAGTTGTGTCATCGGTGGGTGCAGTTGTTCCATCGGGAACAGAGGGCGTTGTTTCGTCCGTCACGCCGTCTGTGGTCGCCTCATCGTCATCAGGTGCTACGGTTGTCTCGTCACTCAAAGAGGAATCAACTGTGCCGATGGTTGTGCTATCATCCTCGGGCGTGGTTGTTGTGTTGGGGTTGCCTACAAGGTCGCACGCTGAGAGGAGCAGAGCTGATGCGCAGAGGCAGGCAAGCAAGATGGCGATGCCTTTATAGCTTTTGTTTTTCATTATCTCTCCGGGTATATAAATTGTGTATTCAAATCAGCTTGATTTTCAATTGATTATATCACGCAGAGAGACAAAAGTCAAGCGAAAAGATAAACGGTTTTGTTAACAGATGGCAGTTTTTTTTAACAAATCTCGTCCTTTTTTGGCTTTGCCCTGTCGGATACAAGAGGGGAGTAGCTTTTGTTTGACGGCGTGGGCGCAGGATTTAGCACAAGTGAGCCTGAATCAAAGTCGGGCTTTTTGTTTGTGCGAGCTACGAGGGTTTGTGTGGCTCTGCTTTTTGAGCTTAGGTATTGTAAGCTTGCAAAAGCATCTTTGCCGTAGCCCTCAATTTTTGCCCAGCCGTTATATACTCCGACAACCCTAACGGTGCTTCCGTAGAAAAGTGCTGTGATTTTGGGATATGAGGTTGATGGCCCACTTCTGACATTAAGTCCGTTTTTCGCATTTACGGTGTATGTGCCGTTTTTTGAGGTGTCGAGTGAGTAGGTTTGGGAGGATTCACTTTCAAGCAGGAGTGCATAGTCAAGTGAGATCCAACCTGTTTTGCCACCATAGCTTACCTGTCCCCATTTTCCGTTTGTCTTATAAACCGAAAGCTGTGTTCCTGCAGGGATCTTGCCAATTGAGGCAGAGGATGTGGTGTAGCTTTTACGAAGATTGAGCGAGCTTGCGTAGGTGACGTATTTTCCCGTCTCTCTTACGGAACCGGTCTGAATAAAGGGAGAGGAGGGAATGGATGAGCCGTAATACGAGGGCGATGAGTAGCCGTATATTGATGGGGAAGAGAGAGAGTAGCTCTCTACCTGAACTGCATCACTCTGATTGCCCTCGATCGTGTAGACAAGACCGTTTTTGACACCGAGCACAAGGCCGACGTGGTTTGAGTATGATGTGCCGAATTTAAAGAAGATTATGTCACCGGGGCGTGGTGTATAGGATGCATTTGAGTGAAAGATACCGAGTGAGGTGTGCTTGTTTACCATACGCTGACAGCTTATTTCAGACGGAGCACGGCTTTCGCTGACGCCTGCCTGTCGCAAGCACCAAGAGACGAATGCTGCGCACCATTCATAATTTCTTTCGCTTATTATGTATTGCATTCTGCAATATTCGGTGTAGTTTTGGCTACCGTTTGAGTAGCCCTCAAGCTCACGGGAGCTGTTTCCCTCGTGATATCCGAGTTGTGAGAGTGCAACACGGGCGGTGTCATATCTTTCGTTCCCACTTTTCTCTACATCAAGCAGTTGAGTATAATATTTGCCCGATTTATAGTCCTCGCTTACGCTGTAGCTTGGGCTTACAGCTCCCGAGCCTATTGTAAAGATTGAGACGAGGGCGAGAGAGACGAGCGCAAGGCAGAGCCTTTTTGGTGCTCGCATTTTCTGTTTTCTGTGTTTCATATTGTTCTCCTTTGGGTCGAAATTTGCCGATGTGACAAAATAAAAGAAATTAAAAAAGGCAAGCCCGAATGAACGGGCTTACCATCATCGGCAATTCCATTATAACAAGGAAATTGCCAAGAGTAAAGAGGTAATATTTTCCCCTCGACTCAAAGGGGAAAATTGTCACCAAGAATATTTATGACGGGGATGCCTTTACGTGTGGCCTCTTTTACGGTATACGCCGTGCCACCACTGCTCTCGTCTGCTCTGAGGCAACAAATGCAGAGAGAAGAGGCATCAAGGAGTGCACGATTGCGCACGTGCATACAACCACGGTGATATTTTTCAGCGAGAACACGCACGCTGTCTGCAGAGGCGCAGATTTCATCGTAAGTTTTACGATTTATAGATGACCAACGATCAGCCTGATCTCGACAGGGAATGATGAGATGAAGCGAGATGGACGGAATTTCTTTCTTTACCTCAAGGACTGCTTGTGCTGCAAGAGTATCAAAGCCGAGCGCACCACCTGCATAGAAATTTTTTGTTCCGTAGTTTTGTGCGAGATGGCGAATTATTTGGCGAAGACGAAGAACGGTCGTCTTTGTTTCTGTATCGGTGAGGGATCTGTGACCTGTGAAACAAACATTGGGGATAGATGAGGGGATGTTCATTTGTTTCTCTCTTTCATTTGATTTTGTGTGCGACAGGGATAAACATCGAAGTCAATATATTATAGCATAAAAAACGCCGATTGTCTTGTTGTTTTATAAAAAAACTTATAAAAAGCAATATTTTTTTCATTTTATAAAGCATAAGAGGTGTGAACAAATTGTAAAAACGAAGAGATTGTCAGTATTTACTTGATTTTTTGAAAATTTTGTGCTATACTTTTATAGAATAAGGGAGTAGTCAACGTCCGATTGGGGACGTGATCAAATCAACAATACGGTATGCCCTGGTTTGATCTTTAATGACAAGACTTATCTGCGCGGCAGATAGGTTTCGTGCCGCCGATTTCGTGCGAAATTGGGGGCTTTTTATTTTGCCCGATGCACGCAGTATAATTTTCATTTGTTTTGTCAACAATTATTATCAGACATAAATACATAAGGAGTAATGTTGAATGAAAGAGTATTTGTCAAGTGTCGATCAGGTATTGACCGACAAGCAAACAACCCCTGACGGACTTAGCGCATCTGCGGCAGCAGAGAGACTTGCGAAGTTCGGCCCCAACAAGCTCAACGAGGGCAAGAAGGATTCCCTTCTCAAGAAGTTCCTCAAGGAGCTGAGCGACCCGATGATTATCATCCTCATCGTAGCCGCCATCGTTTCCTCGTTCACCGAGTATTACGAGGCAGCGCAACACGGCGAGGCGTTTTTCCCCACCGATGCGTGCATTATTCTCGTAGTTGTTCTTATCAACGCCATCCTCGGTGTTGTTCAGGAGAGCAAGGCTGAGAAGGCTATTGAAGCTCTGCAAGAGATCGCAGCAGCAACAAGCAAGGTTATTCGTGACGGTCATATGATCGTAGTAAAGAGCGAAGAGCTTGTTGTTGGTGACATCATTGTTCTTGAAGCCGGCGATGCAGTTCCTGCAGACGCAAGAATTATCGAGTGCAACTCGCTTAAATGCGAGGAAGCTGCGCTGACAGGAGAGAGCGTTCCTGTTGACAAGCACGCAAACACACTCACGGCAGGTGAGAATGGCGAAGTTCCGCTTGGCGACCGTGCAAATATGGTCTATATGGGCTCTGTCTGTGTTTACGGACGAGCAAAGGCTGTTGTATGTGACACAGGTATGGCAACAGAGATGGGTAAGATCGCACAGGCTCTTACCGATGTTGCCGATGAGCAGACACCTCTTCAGATTAAGCTCGGTCAGCTTTCCAAGATTTTGACTTGGCTTGTACTTGGCATTTCCGTTGTTATATTCGGTGTTGGTATCGTTCAGGGCTTTATTCATAACGGCACTATCACATTCTCAAACGATATTCTTCCTAACTTTATGGTAGCTGTCAGCCTTGCAGTTGCGGCTATTCCCGAAGGACTTGCAGCTGTTGTTACCATCGTTCTCTCGATGGGTGTTACAAAGATGAGCAAGCGAAACGCAGTTATTCGTCGCCTGACAGCAGTTGAGACTCTCGGCTGCACACAGGTTATCTGCTCCGACAAGACAGGTACACTCACACAGAACAAGATGACAGTTGTCGAGGATTACACCTTCAATCGTGAGCTTCTTGCAACTGTTATGACACTTTGTAACGATGCAGAGCCTGACGAGGACGGCAACGCAGTAGGTGAGCCCACCGAGTGTGCTCTCGTTAACTACGCAACCCAGAACGGCTATATCAAGCCCACACTTGCATCAGTACAGCCCAGAATTGGTGAAGTTCCCTTTGATTCATCCAGAAAGATGATGACAACCGTTCACACAAAGGACGGTGCAGTTGTTCAGTACACAAAGGGTGCTCCCGATGAGCTTCTTCGCCGTTGCACAAGGATCCTTACAGCTGACGGCATCAAGCCTCTTACAGACGAGGCACGCGCTGACATTCTTGCACAGAACAAGGCTATGGCAGACAAGGCACTCCGTGTTCTTTCTGCAGCATATAAGGAGCTTGATGCAGCTCCCACAGAGTACACCTCCGCCGCTACCGAGAACGATCTCGTATTCGTTGGCCTTTGTGGTATGATCGACCCTGTTCGCCCTGAGGTTCTTGACGCTATCAAGGAATGCCGCAGTGCAGGTATCAGACCTATTATGATCACAGGTGACCACAAGGACACAGCGGTTGCTATTGCGCTTGAGCTTGGTATCATCAAGGACGCAAGCGAGGCAATTACAGGTGCTGAGCTCAACGATATCTCCGACGAGGAGCTTGAGACAGCTATTACAAAGTACTCTGTATACGCAAGAGTACAGCCCGAGCACAAGGTAAGAATCGTTGCTGCTTGGAAGAAGAAGGGTATGATAACTGCTATGACAGGTGACGGCGTTAATGACGCTCCCTCCATCAAGACTGCCGATATCGGCGTTGGTATGGGTATCACAGGTACTGACGTTACAAAGAACGTTGCAGATATGGTGCTTGCAGACGATAACTTTGCAACCATCGTTTACGCAGTTGAGGAAGGACGCAAGATTTACAGTAATATCCGTAAGGCTATTCAGTTCCTCCTTTCCTCCAATATGAGTGAGGTTATCACGATCTTCACAGCACAAATGATAGGCTTTACAATTCTTGAAGCACCTCATCTTCTCTGGATCAACCTTATCACAGACTGCTTCCCTGCGCTCGCACTTGGTGTTGAGCCCGGTGAGGATGACATTATGAAACAGCCTCCTCGTTCAAGCAAGGACGGCATCTTCTCAGGTGGTCTTGGCGTTGACCTTGCATACCAGGGCTTTATGGTATCCATTCTCACACTTGCAGCATACTTTATCGGTTCAATGATTGAGTTTGGTGACGCTTGGCACTTCGGTATCCAGTCCAACCACGGTATTACAATGGCATTCCTTACAATGTCAATGGCTGAGATTTTCCACTCGCTCAATATGCGCTCACAGCGTGGTTCTATCTTCGCTCTCAAGAAGTCCAACTGGCTTCTCTTTGGAGCTATGGCTCTCGCATTCCTGCTCACAACAGCAGTTATCGAGATTCCCTTCCTCGCAAATCTCTTCGGATTTACCGTAATCAACATCAAGGAATATCTCATCGCACTCGGACTTGCAATTCTTGTAATTCCCGTAGTTGAGATAGTTAAGCTCTTCCAGAGAATTATCAAGAAGGCAAGAGCAAATAAGCAGGCATAATTAAAAACATCAAAGGGGTGTCTCCAATGTGAGACACCCCTTTTTGTATTTCGGGTGCTTAAAAATGAAAAAAGAAAAGAAGAAAAAGCTGAGATTGCACGTTTTTCTTGACCGTGTGGTGGTTGGCATTCTGATACTTTTACAGCTCTTGGTTATCACTCTTGCACTTGTTTTTACATCGGACGCGTCGGTTTATATTTCCTATGTGCTTAAAGTGATAAGCGCACTTGTGGCACTTTGGGTTGTTACAGAGAACTCAAAGCCTGAGTTTAAGCTACTATGGATAATACTTATTCTCGTTTTCCCTGTCGGTGGTGGGCTTTTTTATCTGATCTTCTCAATTCGTTTGTATTCGTCCGTTCTCCATCCTCTGAAAGCAAAAGTTGCTGCGTTGACAGAGGTAGAGGATTTTGACGGAGAGGAGATGGAGAGGGAGGCTATTTGCAAGCACGCACGTTGTCGCAGGACGATTATTTACACAAAGGAGAGTGCCGGATTTCCTATATACAGGGACGAGGGAACGAGGTATTACGGTATGGGTGAGGA
>JAZPXL010000005.1:0-231182 GCA_045543615.1 Eubacteriales bacterium | reverse complement strand
ATACAGTTTTTTCAACAGTCCCTTCTATACCCACTAAGTGATAAAATCCTTCATACCCCTCAGTGTGTTCGGGAGTTTCCCAGCGAGGGAGCATGATGGCAAATTGGTTGGCAACGCGCAACGAGTTAATCATCTTGTGCTTAGCATATCCTGGATGCACATTGCGTCCAGTAAAAGTAACCTTTGCTACCGCAGCATTGAAATTTTCAAATTCAAGCTCGCCTATTTCACCGCCGTCCATAGTGTAACCCCAGTCAGCGCCGAAACGTTCAACATCAAACTTGTGTGCCCCGAGACCTATCTCCTCATCAGGGTTAAACGCAATGCGTATGTCTCCATGCTTTATTTCGGGGTGAGCCATGAGATATTCCACCGCGCTTATGATTTCGGCAATACCTGCCTTGTCGTCAGCACCAAGCAGAGTGTCACCACTTGATGTGATGAGCGTTCTTCCCACAAGCTTTGAGAGATGGGGGAAGGTCTCGGGGGAGAGAACTCTGCCACCGTCTCCAAGTGCGATGGGTGAGCCGTCATAGTTTTCGGTGATCTGTGGTTTTACTCCCTCGCCCGAAAAGTCGGGGGAGGTGTCAAGGTGCGAAATAAAGCCAATCGCAGGCGCATCCTCATATCCCATAGTTGCAGGGAGCGTTGCGTAGACATAGCACTTATCGTCAACACGGGCATCGGTGCAGCCAAGGCCGACAAGCTCTTCTGCAAGAGTGCGTGCAAGCTCAAACTGACACGCCGTAGTGGGCGTGGAGGCAGACTCCTCGTCACTTTTTGTGTTTATTTTTACATATCTCAGAAATCTTTCGTAAGCTCTCATTTTTTGCCTTTCTGTCCGTCATCGGACACTTTTTGTATTTACCAAATATTATAGCATAAAAAACACCGAAGTTCAACATAAAGAAAAAATATTGCAAAAGATGAAAAGACGGTTGACAATTGCCCGTATTATTGATTTTTCGAAAGCAAAAAACTTGAGCGATTATTCAAGGTTGCACAAACCGAATAGTGCCTCTTTACTCATTAAGAGAAAGGGAAAGCCATTTGCGCTTTTTAATTTCCAATAAAACTTTGAAAAAGTGTTGACAAAGAAGAGTAGTGGTGATATAATTAGGTACAAGTAAACTTGGAATTGGCAGTTTGTGCGAGTAGGAAAATAGAAAGCAAAACCAAATATATTAAGAAATGAGGATGGCAAATAATGAAACTTAGTAATGAGCAGATACTAAAGTCGGCGAGGGGCGACAAAAACAGGGGAAACGAATACGAGAAGCGTGAGTCCACAAGAAGCAGCTTGCTCGGTGCGGCTGTTGCCATTGTTGTAGGTATTGTGTTGTTTTTGCTTGATTATTTTATAAAGGGCAACATCAATGTAGATCTGCTTGCTGTGGGAATGACGATGGCGGGCGTGCAGATGCTTTATGAGGGGATAAAGTGCAGACGGGTGTATGCAATAGTATTTGGTATCATAGACCTGATAATCGCACTTTTGGCAGTTTTGATTTTTGTATACTTCCTTTTGGTGTGATTTTTGCATCAATGGCATCTTGATTGAAGCCGAAAGCTTTCAGGGGGATTTTGAAACAGAATAACAAAAAAGGAATTGTGATGGTAGAAAAATATGAATTCACATCTTAAACTGAAAAACAACGTAAAAGCTTACAGGCAAAAGGCGGGGCTGACGCAAACACAGCTTGCAGAGAGGGTCGGTTCGTCAAAGAACACCATAAGCTCTATTGAAACGGGGCAGTTCTGTCCGACTGCATATCTTGCCGCCCTTCTCTGCATAGCCCTCGATGTCAAATTCGAGGAGCTGTTCTACTTTGAGGAAGAGTAGGGCGATTGATTATTGATGAAAAAAGTAATCATTAAAGAGGAGGTTTAAATGAAATACTTTTTTATGTTTTTAATTGCTTTGATAGTGGTTATAGCTATCGCGGGGGGAAAGAGGGGACGGCGCAAGCGAAGGAAAACAGGAGGTATTTCCTCGCTCGAGTCGCATCTGGACGCTGAAACCAAGGGCTTTATTGGTGAGCTTTTAGTTAAGCTTTTCATTGGTAAAACATCCGAAAAGCCCGGTCGGGAAAAATATGTAATAAACAATTTCCTGATCGAGCTTGAGGAGGGCAAGACCTCACAGACCGACCACGTTCTTATCAACGAAAACGGAGTTTTTGTAATCGAAACCAAGAACTATTCGGGTAGAATTTACGGTGACGATAACTCAAGGGAATGGACTCAGGTGTTCAATTACGGACGCACAAAAAATCATTTTTACAGTCCACTCAAGCAGAACGCAGCTCACGCATACCACATCTCGACTCTGCTTGGAGAGGATGCGCCCGTGTACTCTGCAGTTGTATTTGTCAAGGGCAACATCACATACATAAAATCCACAAGGGTCTATACTCTTTTTGGACTTCTGAGATTCATAAGAACACCTCGACAAAGAATCCTGACGTCCTCGGAGATGCGCAGATATTATGAAACGCTTACAGAGAAGAACCGTTCGGGCGAGATTTCAAACGAGGAGCACGTGGAGAATATTGAGCGTATGCAGACCGATATACAAAATCGCATCTGCCCTCGCTGTCACGGTACTTTGGTAGAGCGCAAGGGCGCACGTGGCGTATTCCTCGGTTGCTCAAATTATCCCAAGTGCAAGTTTACAATGAAGCTGCCGTCGCCCACACCCTCGCCAAAGCCACAAACGCCGTCAGGCTTGTCGCAGGGCAAAACATCTCCCTCATCCTCTGCAGCTACATACGATGGTGGAGCACAGGCATCTGCTGCTCCATATGGTGCAACAACGACACAGCCAACCTATGCCGGCGTCACGAGTGTGGATGAATCGACACAACCCACGCCCACCGAAGCGCAGACCACGCCGACTCCCACCGAGGATTACGCCCCACCTGCAATTGAGTCCACCACCGAAAGCACACCTACAAGTGACGGTGGAAAGGAAAGCTTAAAAAAGGGATAAGCGCACTTTATCCAATATTTCAAATAATCCCCGATGACTACACCGGCAGTCATCGGGGTTCTTTTTGTTGTAAACGCCCAAAATAATGCAAAATATTTGTCAATATGCACAAAACGAATTGCAATTGTTACAAAAGTTTATATTAAAACAACAAATTATTAATGAATTGATTAAACGAAATAACAATTTGTTGCTATAATTGAATCATAGACTATCAAGTCGAGCAACACACACGAAGACTTTGGAAAGGAAGAAGCGAAATGAAGAAGAAGAAAGAACAACCCCAGTCCCGTTCGCAACTGCGTTTTGCCCTCGGATGCGCATATTTTGGTATGCGCCGCCGACTCAAGTGGCTTTGTATGGAGCACAAGTTTGCAAAGAAGCGACAAAGCGAGCGTTACCCTGAGATCTATTTTGCTCACAAGACGCCTATGCGTCGCAGGCTCAAGGATTTAGAGATGTGGATGCAGGAAAACAAGGTAACCAATCTCAAAATTGCAGTTTCACGCCTTGACGGGCTTCTTCTTCGACCCGGCGAGATATTCAGCTATTGGCGTCTTATAGGCAAGCCGTCATATCGCCGTGGCTTTCTTGACGGAATGATACTTAGAGACGGAAAGATTGTACCGGGCGTTGGCGGTGGGCTTTGCCAGCTTGCCAATATGCTTTTCTGGATGACGGCGCACACTCCACTCAAGGTAATTGAGAGGCATCGCCACGGCTACGATGTTTTCCCCGATGCAAATCGCACACAGCCGTTTGCAAGTGGAGCTACCTGCTACTACCCACACGTTGACCTTATGATAAGGAATGACACAAACGAGACGTTTCAGCTCTGCCTTGAGGTCGGGGAGGAATATCTTTTTGGAGAATGGCGAGTTGTAAACAAGCCGCTGTACAGATACGAGGTAGTTGAGCGCAATCACGAAATGCGCCTTGAGGTATGGGGTGGCTACACACGCCACAACGAGCTTTATAAGCAACAGTACAGTCTTGACGGCGAGCTCCTTGACGAGACCTTGCTTGTGCAAAACTCGGCAATAATGATGTATTCGCCGTACTTAAGCGAGGGTGGCAGTAGTGAAACGTACAACGCCACCGAGAGCAATATCTGGGATGATAATTAAATAAACAGAAGCAAGAAAAAATCCTCACCCATCGGGTGAGGATTTTTTGTCTTTTCTTGGCAGTTTTTTTGTAATTATATCACAAAAGGACGGTAAATGCAATATTTTTTAGAAAAGAATGTAAAAAAGCGTGATGCGCACAACAATAATTGTGAGAGGGGAGCATTGACAGAGTGAGCCAAAAGGGGTATAATATAAATGCAAAAGACAAAAATACACATATTAATTGTATGAAAAACGGAGGCAGATATGCGCAAGAATTTCGGAGCGAAGACGTGGCTTTATCCAATGCCCGTGCTTATAGTGGGAACATACGGAGAGGATGGAGTGCCCAATGCTATGAATGCGGCTTGGGGTGGTATTTACGACACAAATCAGGTTATGGTTTGTCTGTCCCACGATCATAAAACAACGGAGAATATAAAGAAGACGGGAGCTTTTACGGTAAGCGTTGCGACGGAGAGCACAGTTGCGCCCTCCGATTATGTAGGCATTGTATCGGCAAACGATGTACCTGACAAGTTTGTCCGTGCAGGCTTTCACGCAGAGAGATCGGAGTTTGTCAATGCGCCTATTATTACTGAGCTGCCAATGACGCTTGAGTGCAGGCTTATAGGCTTTAACGAAGACGGAATTTGCATCGGTCAGATCGTCAATGTATCTGCTGACGAGAGTATACTTGACGAGAACGGCAAGATTGATGCAAAGCTTTTGTCTCCCATAATTTATGACAGCGTTTCTCACGCATATTGGGGCTTTGGTGAGCGCGTCGGCAGAGCGTTTTCTGACGGAAAGAAGCTTTGTGAATAATATGGCTGACAGAACCTTTAGACAGGCAAACGAGAATGACTGTGCGCTTGTGTTGTGCTTCATTCGTGCGCTTGCGGAATACGAAAAAATGACTGACGATGTAGTGGCAACCGAGGAGCTTATCCACAGATGGATATTTGATGAAAAGAAGGCAGAGGTCATATTTGTCACGGAAGACGGGATAGAGGTTGGTTTTGCGCTGTTCTTCCACAATTTTTCAACTTTTTTAGGCAGGCCGGGTATTTACCTTGAGGATCTCTTTGTTCTTCCCGAATACAGAGGGCGTGGACACGGCAAAGCTTTGCTTCGCTATCTTGCAGAGATTGCCGTTGAGAGAGAATGTGGACGGCTTGAATGGTGCTGTCTCAATTGGAACGAGCCGAGCATTGAGTTTTATATCTCTTGTGGTGCTGTGCCAATGGATGAATGGACGACCTATCGCATAGCAGGGGACAGACTTAAAGAATTTGCGGAGAGTGGAAAATGAGGCGTACGAGAGAGAAAACAGCTTTTTTGAGATATGCTTGCCTTGCTCTCGTTGCACTTTGTCCACTTTGCTCTTCTGCGTGCGCAACAGATGGGGAGAGTGCAGGATACTTGCAGATAACTCAAAAGGAAGCGAAAGAGATAATGGATAGTGGAGTCGATTACATTCTGATCGACGCCAGAACCGAAGAAGAGTATGCCGAGGGGCATATTGAAGGAGCAATTCTCATTCCCGAATACGAGATTGAAGAGAGGGCGAAATCCATTCTTCCGGACAAAGATGCTCTGATCCTTGTATATTGCCGTAGTGGCAGGAGAAGCAAGATAGCATCCGAAGCCTTAGCTCGCCTTGGCTACACCAATGTAAAGGAATTTGGTGGAATTATTGATTGGCAGTACGGAGTGGTGAAATAAAATCAAATAAAAGAGCGTCACGGTGTTTTTCACCGTGACGCTCTTTTTGGTTGTCAGCCGACAACGATATTGATTGTGTGTTTAATTCCACTTTCCGAGCTGATTGTAAGCTTTGCGTTGTCGCCGGACTTAGCTGTTTCTGCGCAGGTAATCTTGCCGTATTTATCAATTGAGCAAATATCTGCACCCTCGGTAATTTCAAAGGAAAGATTTGAAAGCTCTGCGTAAAGAGGGAGAGCAATTGCTGCAAGCTGATAGCCCTGTGCTTTGTCTACGGTAACGCTTGCGCCATTCTCAAGGCGTGTGCGTCCGTCGGGAGCAAGCACGTCGATTGACGTAACCTTACGGTCAGCGTTTGCGCTGATGGATGCAAATGCATTCTCTGCAAGATCACGGCCTGCGGCGTTGTAGCCTATCTGTGAATAGTGGAGATTTGCCGGGCCCATATAGCTGTATCCGGGCGAGGTCTTGTCGGGAGCTGATGCAGGTCTTGCTATCTCACCTATTCTTGATGCGATCAGAATACTGCTGTCTGTGGTGTTGTGGATTGTGTACTGTGCAGCACGAACGCCGACGATGTCAGTAAGGTAGCCGTCAGCTTTGTTCTGTTCGCTTGAAACCTTTGAAAGCGAACGAACAAGAAGAATTGCGCCGAACTCGACCTTCATCTCCTTGACAAACTGCTCGTGGATAGCCATATATCTTTTATAATAATCATCTGCCGTCATAATGTAGGGATTGGAATTGCTCCAGTTGCCGTTTACCCATTCGCTTGCCTGAGCAGTTTCTCCCTGACACCAAAAGTATGCTGAACGTATTATTTCAAAATCCTTATTTTTGCCTGCGTATTTTGTTGAGAAACGGTCATAATGCTGAAGTGCCTTATCATAAAGGCTGCTTGCGCCTTCAAAATGCGCACCACCCTTTTCCCAGGTCTGTATGGGAGCACCCGATGCAGCTATTTGGATGGCAACAGCTTTTTCGCCCGTAAGCTCATACCAACGCTCGCAAAGCGCACCTGCAAAGCCCTTTCTGCCGGCATTCATATCATAGAATCTGCCGCCTGTTTCCATACAGTATGCGATACCGGGTCGGGTCTTGAGTATTGCATCTGTGCCGATGTCTGCAGGAAGTCCACTGTCATAAACGCCACCTGCATTACTCTGACCTGCCATAATGAAAACATTTACCTGCGCACGGACTGTGCGATTTATCGTAAGAGTTTCCTTTACGTCCTCACCAACAAGGGCTGTGATAGTTACAGGGTCAGCTGAAACTGCGAGAACGGTCATAACGCCTTTTTCGTCAACCTTTATAACCTTTTCATCAGAGGATTTGAATGTAAGCGTTTCGCCCTCTGCGACCTTGTAGCTTGGAGTATATGTATATCTGTCGTCATACTGAAGCTCGAAGCCACGGGAGGAGTCCTTTTTAAAGACGATTTCGTAGAAATTTTTCTTTCCCTCAAGTGTAAGCTCAACACGGGCAGTGGCCTCGGTAGTACCATCGGGGAACGCTGCCTGATAGATCTTGAGCTCAGCACCTTCATCCTGTGGAGTTGCGCTTACGCGAGGAATGCGAGGACGTCCTGCGGGCAGAGCAACTGTATATGACTTGGTCTTGGGGTCAAATGAAATGTCCGTGCCGTCATCAAGTGTCAATGTCTTAAGGCAGGGCGAGTCATCGACTTCGGGAGCTTTGGTGGTATCGTCAACTGCTGCACCTGTGGTAGTATCATCGGGTGAAGGTGGTACTTCATCGGGCTTACAGGCTGAGAAGAGAGATACAATTGAAAGCAACATAAGAGCCGAAAGACAAAGAGAAATAATTCTTTTTTTCATAGCGCACCTCTTTTAGTGATTATTGATAAAAAAATTATAACACGAACAATTTATTATGTCAATATTTATTTTTCAAGCAAAGCGAGTGACAAAGAGAAGATTAAATATTGTAATCGTTTATTTTTTGTGCTATAATAAATCATTAAAGAAAAATTATATTTGCTTTTGGAGATAAAAATGAAATCCCATTTCTATAAAAAACGCACGCTTATTCTTGTAACAGGCGTTTTTGCTATGCTATTTGCAGGCGTTCTTTATGCGTGGTCGATACTCAAGGTGCCGTTTGCAAATCATCTCGGCTTTGAGCCTGACAGCCTGACGCTTAATTTCACACTCACGATGTCTTTCTTCTGTATAGGTGGGGTGTTGTCATCAAGGCTTGTCAAGCTGATAGGAACAAGATTTACGATTATCTCCTCTGCTACTCTTGCAGGACTTGGATTTGTGCTCAGTGGCACTCTTGGAGAGGGCGGAGGCGTGCTTCTGTATCTTACATACGCACTTATGGCAGGGCTTGGCATTGGCATTTCGTACATCACAATAATATCCACCGTCAACTCCTGGTTTCCCGATCGCACAGGACTTTCCTCGGGTGCTCTTATGATGGGATTTGGGGCAAGCAGTCTTGTGCTCGGAAATATTGCTGATGTGCTGTTTGACTCACCACTCGGCTTTAGGGGTACGTATTTCGTACTTGGTGCAAGTATTTGCGTAGTGCTTGTGATATCTTCATTTGTGATCAAGCGTCCGTCAGACGACATAGAATTGCCGTCTCCTAAAAGGAGCGGCAGAGGAAGAGAGGAGAGCGTTGAGGTGCGTGACTATACACCTGCCGAAATGCTCAGGCGTTTTACTTTTTGGCGTGCGTTTGTAGGTCTTGTATGCCTTACGGCTGTGGGAAGCTCTGTCATAAGCTTTGCCCGTGATCTTGCACTTTTTGTAGGTGCTGACGCAGCAGTTGCTACAACACTTGTCGGCGTTCTCTCGATATTCAACGGACTTGGAAGAATACTGACGGGTGCGCTCTTCGATGCGCTCGGGCGCAGGTTTACAATGATAGCCGCCGCAGCTCTTACTGTGTGCGCCGCCGCAGTTACGCTTCTTTCAGTAAGCATAGGCTCGTTGCCACTTTGCATTATCGGACTTTGCCTGACGGGTCTGTCTTACGGTACGTCCCCCACCGTTTCCTCTGCATTCGTCGGCTCGTTCTACGGACAGAAGCATTTTTCTTCAAACCTCGGACTTATGAATTTCAATCTTATGTTTGCATCCTTTACTGCAACTGCCTGCTCGGCTCTCTATACTCATTTTAATACATTCGTAGCACCATTCGTTCTGCTTTTGGTGCTCTCGCTTGTCGCACTTGCGCTTAACGTGAGCATTAAAAAGCCTTAAACAGCAATAGAAAACAAATGAACAGATATTTAAAGAATCTTCAAAAAATTGAATTTGTTGTGACGCACGCCTGTACGGGACGGTGCAAGCATTGCTCCGAGGGAGAGCATTCAAGCTCCTCCGCTCGCATAGACCCACACGCCGCCGCAGAGGTTGTAAGGCGTGTAGCATCGGTATACGATATAAAAACGGTAATGACCTTTGGCGGTGAGCCGCTTTTGCACACAGATGCCGTGTTTGAGATAATGGATGCTGCGTGCGAAATGAATATTCCTCACCGTCAGCTCATCACAAACGGCTATTTTTCACGGGATGAGAAGAGAATTGACGAGGTCGCAAGGCGAATTTGTGAATGTAAGGTCAATGACCTGCGCCTGTCGGTCGATGCCTTTCATCAGGAAACGATACCTCTTGACGTGGTAAGAATATTTGCATCGAAAGCAAGAGGATACGGCGTGCCGATAACGCTTCAGCCCGCCTGGCTTGTATCGGTGGATAGTGACAATCCATACAACAGAAAAACAAGAGAAATTCTTGACTCTTTCTCCGATATGGATATTCCCACAGGGGATGGCAACATAATTTTCCCTGCGGGAAATGCCCTAAGGTTTCTCTCAGAGTATTTCGAGGATGGATGCCCCGAAAATCCTTATGTGGAGAATCCCGAGGACGTGCGCTGCCTGTCCGTTTTGCCAAACGGTGAGGTGCTTGACGGCAATATATACGAGAGTGATATACTTGATATAATCAGGAATTATAGGGTGTAATGGAGATACAATGGTTGAGGTAGTGGGCGCACTCATTATGAGGGGCGAGAGGTTTATGATATGCCAAAGGCCGCCACACAAGACAAGAGGACTTTTGTGGGAATTTGTCGGTGGCAAGGTTGAGGTGGGCGAGAGCAAGAGAGATGCACTTGTCCGTGAATGCCGTGAGGAGATTGGTGTCACGGTATGCGTAGGCGACCTTTTTACAGAGGTGACGCACCAATACCCCGATATGACGGTGCATCTGTCAATTTTTATGGCGACCATCAAAGAGGGCGAGGGCGAGCCGAGGATGATAGAGCACAACGATATAAGATGGATCGAGCCGTCAGAGATCCCGAACTTCAACTTCTGCCCGGCCGATGTGGAGATACTTGAGAAAATTATTAGTGAGCTATCCTGAAGATTAAACAGAGCTGAAAAGAAAAAATACAAATGAAAAAAATTATTGTAATAGGCTGTCCGGGGTCGGGGAAGACGACGTTTTCGAGGGGCTTGGCAGAGAAGACGGGATATCCTCTGTTTCATCTTGACGCCATTTGGCACAAGAGCGACAAAACCCATATACCGAGAGAGGAGTTTGACGCTCGCCTCTCGGAGATACTTGAATGCGAATGCTTTATAATTGATGGCAATTACAGCCGTACCATTGAGCGCAGGCTTGAATTTGCCGACACCGTGTTTCTTTTTGATCTTCCTGTCTCTGTATGCATAGAAGGCGTGCTATCAAGAATTGGACAGGTGCGAGAGGAAATGCCGTGGGTGGAGACGGAGCTTGACGAAGAATTTAAAAGGGAAATTGAAGAATTCCCTCACAAAAATTTACCGTTCATATATGAACTTCTTGAAAAATACCGTGACGGACGGGAGGTTTTCGTCTTCAAAAGCAGGGAGATGGCAGACGATTATCTGCGCTCCTATGACTTCTCACAGGATTGACTGTGCAGTAACGCATAACAAACAATCAGACAAACGGAGGTGAGCGAAATGAAGCTTGCGATCAGAGCACTTATTAAATATCTTTTTGGACTTTTGCTTGTGGGGGCGTTGTTGTTCTTGCCCGCAGGAACTCTCAGCTACGTCGGCGGTTGGCTTTTTATCGGACTTTTGTTTATTCCAATGCTTGTACTTGGCGTTGTTCTGTTATTTAAATCTCCGTCCCTGCTTGAGAAGAGGCTTAGCGTCAAGGAAAAAGAAAACACCCAAAAGGGTGTTGTGGGCGTCTCTGCGCTTTTGTTTCTTGCAGGATTTATTGTCGCAGGACTTGACCATCGCTTTGGCTGGTCTGTTGTGCCGACTTGGGTAGTTATTGCGGCATCGGTCGTGCTTCTCATCTCTTACGCACTCTACGCAGAGGTTATGCGTGAGAACGCATATCTCTCGAGAACCGTTGAGGTACAAGAGGGGCAGAGAGTTGTTGACACGGGGCTTTACGGACTTGTCAGGCATCCTATGTACGCTGTGACACTGTGGTTGTTTTTGTCGATTCCCTTGGTGCTCGGCTCTTGGTGGTCGCTATTGTGCTTTTCGCCCTACTTGATTGTGATAGTGGTGCGCATTATAAATGAAGTGAAGGTGCTTGAGGCAGAGCTTGACGGCTACCGTGAATACAAAAAGCGTGTTAAATACAGAATTTTGCCATTTGTATGGTAAGTGGAGGGAAAATGATACTCAAAACAGACAGGCTCATTCTTCGCCCCTGGCGTGAGGATGATGCAGAGGATTTATACAAATATGCGAGTGACAGCGAGGTAGGCCCTCCTGCAGGATGGATGTCTCACACAAGCGTGGAGAACAGCCGTGAGATTATAAGAGACGTGCTATCGGCTCCCGAAACCTACGCCGTGTGTCTTAAAGAAGATGGACGTGCTATCGGCAGCATCGGATTTCACAGAGCAGATCTTGCGTCACTTGATGACGAATATGAGCTTGGCTATTGGATAGGCAAGCCGTTCTGGGGTCAGGGGCTTATACCCGAGGCGGGGGCAGAGATGCTTCGCTATGCCTTTGAGGATCTGGGGATGGCACGAGTTTGGTGTGGTTATTATGACGGCAACACAAAAAGTCGCAGGGTGCAGGAAAAGCTGGGCTTTGTCTATCACCACACAACAGAGGGTATAGAGCTTTCGCAGATGAACGAGGTGCGAACAGGGCACGTAATGCTGATGAGCAGAGAAAGATGGGAGATGGTGAGCAAAAATGGTTAAAGAGTTAGTGCACGACCCAATCTTTCTTGGTGGAAAATCGGAGATCGCAACAAAGGATGACCTCCCCGTAGCTATGGATTTGCTCCAAACACTTATGGCTCACAAGGACAGCTGTGTAGGAATGGCGGCTAATATGATAGGCGTTCGCAAGCGTATTATTGCATTCCTTGACGAAAGTGGACGTGCGCCGACGTATACGGTGATGCTAAACCCGGAGATTATTAAGGCTGACGGAGCATACGAAGCCGAAGAGAGCTGTCTCTCGCTTCTCGGCGGCCCTCGCAAATGCAAGAGATACAAGTCGGTCAAGGTCAGATACCGGAATACCGAAATGCAGACACGCATAAAGACCTACAAAGGCTTTACTGCGCAGATTATTCAGCACGAGGTTGACCATTGTAACGGAATTCTTATATAGCTTAACAGAAGGTTTTGGTGTTATTTAATGATAGATATATTAATCAAAATATTAGTGTGCTTTATAGCAGGTGCAGGTGCGGGAATCGGAACGGGCTTTGCCGGAATGAGTGCGGCGGCAGTAGTAGCCCCTATGCTCATAACCTTCCTCGGCGTGCCTGCCTATGATGCTGTTGGCATAGGTCTCATAAGTGATGTTTTGGCGAGCCTTGTCAGTGCATATACATACAAGAAAAGTGGAAATCTTGATGTAAAAAACAGCCTGCCGTTGCTTATAAGCGTGCTTATATGCACAGCAATCGGTAGCTTTGTGGCAAGCTTCCTGCCTGAGACGGCAATGAGCGGGACGATGCAGATAGCTTTGATTGTCATTGGCCTGCGTTTTCTATTGAAGCCTGTCAGCAAAACGAGGGAGCAATTGGAAGAAAGCTCCCCCAAAAGCCGACTGGTCAAGGCAATCGCAGGCGGCGTGGTTGTGGGCTTTATCTGTGGCTTTGCGGGTGCGGGCGGCGGAATGATGCTGTTGCTTGTTCTGACCACCTTCCTTGGTTACCCGATGCATCTCGCTGTCGGAACAAGCGTGTTTATTATGGCGTTTACGGCTCTCACGGGTGGCATCAGCCATTTTGTTATCGGAGGCTTTCCCGATATTATCTGCCTTGTGCTTTGCGTATTATTTACGCTTATATGGGCAAGAATTGCCGCAAAAATCGCCAACAAAGCAAATGCGATAACACTTAACCGTGTGGTCGGTGTTGTAATGATTGCCACAAGCCTTGTGATTCTTCTGGTAAATTATCTTTAATCTTCAAATGCTTGCATAGGACGGATCTGTTATGATATACAAGATAAACAAAGAATTTTTTCCGTTTTCACATTTCACGCCGCCCATCAGCGAGAGATTTCTTGCAATGGCTGTGCCTTATATGAAAACGCCGAAATCAATATTCAAGGACAAGGAGCTTGACACAAGCCGTCACGAGATCAAAAGCTACGACGGCGAGAGGATCGAGTGCTTTCTGATGTCGCCAAAGACGCTTGAAGATAACGCCCCTTGTCTCATCTACATTCACGGCGGTGGATTCGTGCTTGCTGCGGCGGATTATCACTATAAAAACGCTATGAGGTATGCAAAAGAGGTCGGTTGCAGGGTTGTGTTTGTAAATTACCGTCTCGCTCCCAAAAATCCACATCCCGTATTCTTTGAGGATTGCTATGCTGCTTTGTGTTGGGCTTACGATAACGCAGGCGCACTCGGCATTGATAGAGCACGCATAGGCATCGGAGGTGACAGCGCAGGTTCGACGCTTGCAGTCGGCGTGTGTATGATGGCGAGGGACAGACGGCATAGTGTAAAATTTGCATTTCAGATGCTTCCGTATCCCTATCTTGATGCGCGAAATAACAGCCCCTCCTGCAAGAAATTTACAGACACTCCTATGTGGAATTCCACGCTGTCTGAGAAGATTACGCCAATGACAAGGGCTGACAGAAGCCGTCCCGATTATGTCTACTATTCTCCCGTAGAAGCCGAGAGCTTTGAGGGCTTGCCACCTGCCTATATTGAAACGGCAGAGTTTGATTGCCTGCACGATGATGGCATTCTGTACGCAGAAAAGCTTCGCCGAGCGGGTGTCACGGTCACGCTCAACGAAACGAAAGGTACGATGCACGGATTTGACATTATGCAGAAGGCGAAGACCACCAAGGCAGCACTTGCGGCGAGAATTGAATTTATGAAAAAGGCTTTTGCCTGAGGAATAATAAAATAAAAAGCTCGGAGACACAAAAAGATCTCAGAGCTTTTTCTATTCAGATAACTGTTGCTTGATTAGTAGAAAAATGGGGATAGTGCAGAGAGGAGTTATCTTATCAAAAGGAGGTATGCCGCACCTGCCATTTTTGTGGGTGCGCTCTCAACTCTGCCAATGCAGTTGTAGCTGTACTTGCCATCATAGATAAGGCCGTCGCTCTCGACTCTGCCAATGCAATTGTAGCTGTATTTGCCGTCAAAGACAAGTCCGTTGCTCTCAATTCTGCCTATGCAGTTATAGCTGTATTTGCCATCGTAAACATAGCCTGAATTATCAACTCTGCCAATGCAGTTGTAGCTGTACTTGCCATCATAAACAAGACCGTCGTTCTCAACTCTTCCAACACAAGTGTAGCTGTATTTGCCGTTATAAATCAATGCCATAATAAGATAATCCTCCGGGTTTTTATTGCAAAGCCGTCACGCCCTGCAAACATTATTCTATCACACGATAATCTCGTTGTCAAGTGGGGATGCAACAAACGCTAAAGTTGATATAGTGACGGATTAATCATAATAACCGTTTTCCCGGATAGCTCAGTTGCCGGCTCGGCATTGTCAACAATCACAAAAAAGGAAAAACGAAAGACAAAATGATTTCTTGCAAAAAATAATTAAAAAAGTTTAAAAAACTCAAAAATAGTATTGACTTTAAAAATAAATTGTGCTATAATATTTAAGTCGCAGGGCAAAAACGCCTAAATGCAGACAAAATCTGGGTGTGGCGCAGTTGGTAGCGCGCTACCTTGGGGTGGTAGAGGCCGCACGTTCAAGTCGTGTCACTCAGACCAGAAAAGCACAGATGGCTCAAAGCCATCTGTGCTTTTCTCGTTTAAGCGGAGAAGGCGCAGGGCGTCTACACCTCGCAGAATGCGAGGTGTAATATTTGCGCACCTTCACCGAACTAAAAGACCCCACCAAATAAAGTGCGCAAATTTACGTTCCTAAGTCGTGTCACTCAGACCAGAAAAAGCAGAACAAGCCTTGGCTTGTTCTGCTTTTTCTTATTTGAATAATAAAGACGATGGACGTCTACATTTCGCAGAGATTCTGCGAAATGTATTATTTGCGCACGCCCACCGAACCAAAAGTTTTCGCCGAATAAAGTGCGCAAATTTACGTTCCAAAGTCGTGTCACTCAGACCAAATAAAGCCGTTGGGCATTCGCCCGACGGCTTTATTTAGTTTTAGCAAAAATGGCGAAGAACGTCTACACCTCGCAAAATGCGAGGTGTAATATTTGCGCACCATCACCGAACTAAAAGCTCCCACCAAATAAAGTGCGCAAATTTACGTTCCAAAGTCGTGTCACTCAGACCGAATAAAGCCGTTGGGCATTCGCCCGACGGCTTTATTTAGTTTTAGCAAAAATGATGCAGGACGTCTACATTTCGCAGAGAATCTGCGAAATGTATTATTTGCGCACGAGCACTGAACTAAATGCATCCGCCGAATAAAGTGCGCAAATTTACGTTCTTAAGTCGTGTCACTCAGACCAGAAAAAGCAGAACAAGCATTCGCTTGTTCTGCTTTTTGTTATCCTTTCACTCAATCAAGCTCAATTCCGACGGGGCAGTGGTCGCTACCCATTATATCGCAGAGGATGAAGCTATCCTTGAGTCTTGGCATAAGTCTTTCTGAGACAACGAAATAGTCTATACGCCATCCTGCGTTATTGGCTCGTGAGTTGAACATATAGCTCCACCAGGAGTATCTCACCGTATCGGGATACAGTTGTCTGAAGCTGTCGGCAAAGCCACTATCGAGCAGTGAAGAGAACGCTCCACGCTCCTCATCCGAAAAGCCTGCGTTGTGGTGATTTGACTGAGGGTTTTTGAGGTCTATTTCATTGTGCGCTACGTTGAGGTCTCCGCAATATATGACGGGCTTCTTTTTATCAAGCGCACAGATGTATTCTTTCAGATCTTTCTCCCACTTCATTCTATACTCAAGTCTCGCAAGCTCTCTTTGTGCATTGGGTGTATAGACGCAAAGTAAATAGAAATCGTCATATTCAAGTGTAATGGCGCGCCCCTCGTGGTCGTGTTCGTCTATTCCTATTCCGTAGCTTACCGAGATAGGCTCGTGCTTTGTAAATACTGCTGTGCCTGAGTAGCCTTTCTTTTCTGCGCTGTACCAATACTGATAATAGCCCTCAGGCTTAAACTCAGCTTGCCCGGGCTGCATTTTTGTTTCCTGTATACAGAAGAAATCTGCGTCCTGTGATGCAAAAAAGTCAGCAAAGCCTTTTTGCAGGCAGGCACGAAAGCCGTTTACATTCCAAGATATAAATTTCATTTTTCAACTCCGCAAGTTTTTTATTGACTTTATTGTACCATAACTCAAGCATTTTTTCAATATCTTTTTTATTTTACTCAGTTTTGCTTGCAAATCCGTGCAATTGGTGATATAATATTATCATAATTCGGCGCAGGGTGCGCCAACAGACTAATTGTGAGGGAAAAGAAATGCTTGAACTTAAGCCTACCTGTAAGGTGCTTTGTGCTGATAAACTTGAAGAGGGATATGAGGTTGGAGAGAGCTGTGTGCTTGCCAATGTAAACACGAGTAAGGTTGTCCCTATTATGAAGAGATTTGTTGAGGATCATACAGAGCCTCTGTTTTTTATCCTTGAGATACCTGCCAAAGAGGATGAGCAAGTGGAGGGAGCAGGACGGATGAAGAATGTTTATTTCATCGACGGTTGCTCAACCGAATTTGCTATGGGACTTCTTGACACGCTTGGCAACTTTATTGCCAATGATGGACTTGCCACATTTGGCTTTGGTGGCCATATGAGCAACGAGGAGATTATTTTCGGCAAATACAATGTTATGACCATTTATTCTACCGATACAGACTCCTCCGAAAGTCTTCTGCTTGATTTTGGCATTTCTGACGCAGGTAAGCTGCTTACTGCTTGGGATACATTTACCGAGGACGCTCCGGGTGAGTGCTTTACGCTTGAGAACAACGGCAGAACCGTTTATGACATTCCCGTTGTGTTCGCTGAGTGTGGAATGTATCTTGCAGACCGGAAGGAAGAATAACGAGAAAGTCGCAGGCTTTGCCTGCGACTTTTTGTTTTATTTGTTTTAAATGTAAGATTTGTCGATATTGACCACCGAAAAGTAGCTTTCGTCTATTGTTTTAACAATAGTTTCGATGTCACCTCTCAGCTCGTCATCGCTCTTCTTCATATCAAAAGGAACTACAATATCGAATATAACATTTGTATGTGTAGGTCCTTGCACCATACGAAAATCGTGGATCGTTAGTCTTGAGTCAATGCATTTAACGAGAGCAGAAATTTTTGCTTTAGTAGTGTTTACACATTCGTCATCGGTTACAATGGGGTCCATATGGATTACGGCATCGCAATCAAGCTTTTCTCTCAGCTCTTTTTCCACATTGTCAATCATATCGTGGAGCACAAGCACGTCGGCATCGGACGACACCTCTGCGTGCAAGGAGATCATTCTTCTGCCCGGCCCATAATCGTGAACTATGAGATCGTGAATTCCGACGACTCCCTCGTGTGAGTACACTATACCTGTTATCTGACCTATAAATTCTTCCGTGGGTGGCGTGCCAAGCAGTGGATCTATCGTTTCCTTTGCAGAGCGAATGCCTGAGAAGAGAATAAAGGCCGAAACTGCAAGGCCGCAATATGCGTCAATATTGATCTTAAAGAAATGAGAGATGAGCAAGCATACGAGAACAACTGCAGTTGCGATACTGTCGCAAAGGCTGTCGGATGCTGTTGCCTTCATCGCAGATGACGAGATCTTTTTGCCTATTGAGAGATTGTAGAACGCCATATAAGCCTTTACTGCTACGGACGCCGCCAGAATAATTACTGCCGTTATGCTGAACTCGACAGGTTCGGGGGAGATTATTTTCTCGATTGATGTTGAGCCAAGCTCAAAGCCGACAAGGATTATGAGCATTGAGACGATAAGTCCTGAGACGTACTCAATTCTGCCGTGTCCAAATGGATGGTCACGGTCGGGCTTCTGCTCTGAGAGACGGAAGCCGATGAGGGTTATGAGTGAGGAGCCTGCATCAGTTAGGTTGTTGAACGCATCCGACATAATCGAGATAGCTCCACTTAAAAGTCCTGCCGTGAGCTTGAGCGCAAAGAGCAGAATGTTGAGAATAATTCCAAGGATGCCGCAAAGTGAGCCATACTGACTTCTGACGGCTCCACTTTCGGTATTTTCTCTGTCCTTGATAAACAGCTTTGTTAAAAGGGTGACCATATTTTCCTCCGACAAACAACCTCCCTGACGCTTTTGTGCCGACAGGAGAGGTTTTTTGTTGTCTTGTTGATTTCTTGCTTGCAATAGATAGTATATGCGCCTGTTTGCGTTGAAGCTTGCGTGGTCAAAATGGATACTTCTTGAAGTGACAGATAATCTTGGACATAGCGTCCATAATTGAGCCGTTAATCTTCATAATTGTGTCGGCAGGACGAGTGCGCTTTGGTATCTCGCCGGATGCATACCGTTCAATAACTCTTTCGTACCTCTTGCGCGCGATGGTAACCGAGTCCTCCCAGGAGATGTAAAGCTCATCACCGGCTCCCTTTCCGACACGGTGGCAAAGCTCAAGATCGTCCGAAAGCTCGCAAAGCTTTCTGCAAAGGCTATCGGCGTTTTCGGAGATTAGGAATCCGTTTCTGCCATCAGTTACACCCTCAGCGGCACAGCTTCCATCAATCAGTATCGATGCAAGGTTGCAGGCTGCTGCCTCACGAACAACAAGTCCGTTTGTGTCATAGGTGGAGGGGAAGAGAAAGAGGTCACTTCGACAATACCAGGCACGCAGCACTCGTCTGTCTCTGATAGCTCCTGCGAATATGCATTTGTTCTCAAGTGAGCTTTGCATAGCGTATTCTATGATCTCTTCAGCCTCGTCACCTAGTCCGATGAAAACCATTCTGAAGTCACGTCCCTCTCTTGCGAGACGGTCGAGCGCATCAATTATGATGCGAATACCCTTGTACCACATCATTCGTCCGACATATAGGAACACGGGAACTCCATCGGGCAGATCGTAGCCCTTTGTAGCACTTGCAATCTCATCGGGAGAGACTGTTTCGTGTGGGAGATCGACTCCGTTTGACATAACAACGTAGTCGCCCTCATATCCAAGTGAGCGAAGATTCTCACCGGCTCCCTGACTTACTGCCCACACCTCGTCACAAGCAGAGATATTTTCTACTATAAGGGAGATGAGAGCATTTTGAAGCTGTTTGTTTTTGATTTCGTTTCGTATGTCAATATCAAATTTTGTGTGATAAGTAAAGACTATGGGGGCATCAGCAAGTGGACGGATCTCCCTTGCTAATATGGTGGACATAAAAGGGCAGTGGCTATGGAGAATGGAAACGTTGCTTTCTCTAACCTTTCCTGCCACCTCGGGAGAAAAAGGAATTCCTGCTACATAACCCTCTCGCCAATAGAGATTGATACCGGGGTATCTGACTATACGGTATGGGAAGCGGGAGTCATCAGCGTCGGGGTGGGATGGAGTGATAACAACGGGCACGCTGTCGGTGTTTGAGAGCACCTCGGCGTAGTTCATAACAGTATTGGCAACTCCGTCTATTAGCGGAGGAAACGAATCGTTTAATAAGCAAATGGTATCGTTTGGCATAATTGCAACCTCTTTTGTTTGCGTCTTTGGATGAAAACAAATATAAAAAATAAACGAATAAATCTAACAAAGAAGATAAAGTTTTGCAGATTCTCTTGACTTATTGAGCTTTTGCGTATAAAATTATACCATAGTAAGCAAAAAAATTCAATACCCTTAAATGAATCTTAAGGGATAGTCAACAATAATTTAGAATGGATTTCATTCTGCGAAAGGAAAAAGATGTTCAATATTCTTGTTGTGGATGACGACAAAAACACAAGATTGCTTCTGAAAGCAGTTCTTGAGAACGAAAAATATAATTGCTATACGGCAGAGAACGGTGAGAGAGCACTCTCCGTTATGCAACAGGAGCAGATAGATCTTGTTGTGCTTGACATTATGATGCCAAAGATGGATGGGTACGAATTCACACGGATCTTGCGTGAATCGGACAACAATCTGCCGATATTGATGGTGTCGGCAAAGCATCTTCCTGAGGACAGACGTCAGGGATTTATTGTCGGAACGGACGATTATATGACAAAGCCAATCGACGAGGTGGAATTCCTTTTGCGCATAAAGGCCCTTCTTCGCCGAGCAAAGATTGTAAGTGAACGCAAAATCACGGTGGGAGAGGTTGTGCTTGACTATGATTCTTTCACCGTAAGCCGAGGTGACGAGGTGCAGACCTTGCCTCAGAAGGAGTTTTTGCTTTTATATAAGCTTTTATCCTACCCCGGTAAGATATTTACCAGAATACAGCTTATGGACGAGATATGGGGAAGCGACAGCGACACCTGTTGGGAGACTGTAACGGTACATATCGGAAGATTGCGCAAGAGATTTGACGGTTGGGATGAATTTCGAATTGAGTCGGTAAGAGGACTTGGATATAAGGCGGTGAGACGTCAGTGAAAAAACGGTCTGTCGAAATAAAGGAGATGCGAACACGGCTTTCGATTTCGCTTTATATCTCAGCGATAGTATTCGCCGTTCTTCTTGCTGCCGTTATACTTTCGGTTGCAGTTTTGTATGTCCTGTTTTATTTCGGAGTTGAGATCTTCCCCGAGATAATTCCGATGTTTTTCTTCGTTCTCGGTATCAGTATCGTCATAGGTTCGGGCGTTGCCGCACTTACGATGAAATTTCCGATAAAGGCTGTAAGCAGGGTAATCGATCAGCTCAACAGACTTGCATCGGGGGATTACAAGACCAGACTTGATGTAGGAGAGCCACTCAATTCCCATCCTTACATCAAGGGGATCAAGACGAGCTTTGACAAAATGGCGCAGGAGCTTGAGCAGACGGAGCGACTTCGTAATGACTTCATAAATAATTTCTCGCACGAGTTTAAGACACCAATTGTTTCTATCGCAGGATTTGCAAAGCTGTTGAAGCGAGGTGACTTGACAGAAGAGCAGAGGCAAGAGTATATCAGCATAATTGAAGAGGAGTCGCTAAGGCTTTCTTATATGGCAACTAATATGCTCAACCTTACAAGAGTAGAAAATCAAAGCATACTTACGGATGTTGCAAAGTTCAATCTCTCGGAGCAGCTGCGCTCGTCGGTGCTCTTGCTTGAGGACAAGTGGACACGGAAGGAAATCGTGCTTGACCTTGATTTTGATGAGTACAGCGTTTGGGCTAATGAAGAGATGCTCAAGCAGGTTTGGATAAATCTTATCGACAATGCAGTGAAATTCTCACCTGTCGGTGGGGTTGTAAAAATTTCGATTGAAACTCACGGAAAGCTTGTCGCGGTCAGGGTGAGTAACGAGGGTGATATTGCACCTGAGAGTCGAGCAAAGGTGTTCAACAAATTCTATCAGGCTGATGAATCGCACGCAGGAGAAGGAAACGGTATCGGACTTTCGGTAGTAAAGAAAATTGTTGAGCTTCACGAGGGTGATGTTACGCTTGATTGCGAGGGTGGTATCGTTACATTTGAGGTATGTCTGCCACTTGAAAGAAAAAATAAATGAGGTGAATTATGATGAATAAGAATCTTGAAGCTATTTTTAACAAATCGGGCTATATTTGCGATATGGACGGTGTTATTTACCACGGAAATACCATTTTGCCGGGCGTTTGTGAGTTTGTCAATTGGCTTATTGAAAATGACAAGAAGTTTATATTTCTGACAAACAGCCCTGAGAAAACTCCTCACGAGCTGAGTATGAAGCTTGAAAGAATGGGAGTTGTGGTCTCTCCCGACCATTTCTATACAAGTGCGATGGCAACTGCGTCATTCCTTGATAGCCAAGCTCCCGGTTGTACGGCTTATGTTATTGGTGAGGCTTCTCTTGCAAAGGCAATGTATGACAGGGGAATATATATGAATGATGTCAACCCTGATTATGTAGTTGTCAGCGAAACGAGAACATATTGCTTTGAAAAGGTGGAGAAGGCTATTGCGCTCGTTAACGCAGGCGCAAAGCTCATAGGCACAAATCCCGACACCGTGGGCGTGACCGACAGAGGCATTATGCCTGCGACGGGCTCGCTTATCGCTCCCATAGAGATCGCAACGGGCAAGAAGGCGTATTTCGTTGGTAAGCCAAATCCCTTGATGCTCTTCCACGCTCTTGAGCGTCTGGGCTTGCATCGCTCGGAGATAGTTTTCATTGGAGATAGAATGGACACCGATATTATTTCAGGTATTGAGGCAAAAACTGACACGGTTCTGGTACTCAGCGGCGTGACAGCGATTGATGATATCCCGAACTTCCCATACAGACCGAAGTACATCGTAAACGGCGTGGGCGACCTTGTTCCAAGGTGAGAATGCACGAAAACGCAAGCGACGATAAAGACGGATTTTAACTTAATTTGCAACACCAAAAAGGATCAAAAAGTCTCCATTTTGGTGTTGTTTTTTGTCATTTTGTGAAATGATTGAAAAAATCGGAAAATTACAAAACAAAGGAAATTTCAGAAATGAAAAAGTCAAAAAATATGTATAAAACTGTATAAAATACTGATTTTGGGTAAAGTTCACAAAATATTTACTTTTTGGTCACCAAAATGTTCCTCTCGGATTTGGCTTGAAAAAAACGGAAAAATGAGATTATTTTATCGAAAAAAGTACAAATAATTAACGAAAAATGACGGTTAATTAAGAATTAATATTGACAAATAATTATTTCCTATGCTATAATATCTCTATAACTATGCAAAAATAACTTTTTTATGTACAAAAGCTATTTTTACATAAACATCAACACACAAGGAAGGTTTTGATTTATGAAAAAAGCCACAAGAGCCCTCGCCGCATTTCTGGCATTGGTGATGCTTCTGTCACTGTGCGCTGTCGGTGCGGCTGCAGAAGAGAAAAAGGTCTATGAGGCTGTATTGATTATTGATACAAGCGGATCTATGGACCAGTCCGACCCACCGGATGCATCGAACAACAATGCCCGTATGTCGATTGAGTCGGCAAGAGCATTTGCATACTACTATCCCACTTATGCGGATCTCTACATCACAGTTGTAGTGTTCGGCGGAAGTGTTGGAGTAGCTATCGAGAAGGTCAACGTCAGCACAGAGGCCGGAATGCTTCAGTACGAGGCTGCACTTGACGCTATCGCAAACGATTATCAGAACACAGACACCCTCCCCGGTTACGATTGTTGGACGGGTGCTACCGACACAGGTTCGGCAGTAGCGAAGGCTAATGAGATCCTCAAGAAATCCACAGCCGATAAGAGCGCGGTCGTTCTCTTTACCGACGGTAAAACTGAGGTTTGGAGTGGTTACCAGATCGATGAGGCTGCAACAAACGCCTCCGTCCAGAAGGCAAAGGATAGCGCAACGGAACTCGGTTCAAGAAGCACGCCTGTTTATTGCGTAGGTCTTGATTACAGAGGAGGCAATATCGACAAGGAATTCCTTAACTCACTCTCCAAGGCATCAAACGGCGAGGCAAGAGTTTGCTCGACAGCAGCAGAGGTTCGTGACCTCTTCGCTGAGATATATAGCTTGTTTATGGGCGACGGCGAGGTAATTGAGGATGAATACGAGATCCTTCCCGGCGTTGAGACAACTCACACCGTTGATATTTACGGTGACGCGATCCGTGAGGCGAGCGTTGCGCTCTTCGCAGACACTCCCATCACAAAGTACACAGTTAAGACTCCCTCGGGTCTTGTGGCTGTAAATGTTGATACCACAATTGGTAAGGTTGAGATCAACCAGAAGCTCTGTAAGGTTGAGAGCAGCTCGAACAATGAGATGATCAACATCAAGCTCATCTATCCGACAGACGGCAATTGGGTCATCGGTATGACGAGCAACACTCCCGGTAGAGTTGAAGTAAGACAGATCAACCTCTACAACCTCATCGTTGACTCCAACGCACCCGAAAAGGTAGTTGCAGGCAATACATACAAGTTCTCTGCTGCCCTCTACAACGAGGACACAAAGACAGCGATCACAAACACAAGAGTTTACGCAAACTCCAACTGCGAGGTTCTCATCAGCGCAGCAGGTGGTGGAGCCAACAATGTTGGTGGCGCAACACTCAACGGCGCAAAGACGGGCTTTGACTATGAGACTGTTCTCAACACACCCGGCAAATACGATGTAACCGTTATCTGCAAGGTACTTGATGCTCAGAAGAACGCAGTTCTCACAATCGAAAAGACTTCTCAGGTTGAGGTTCTTGCTCTCGTTCCCGTACTCACACTTGCTGAGGGCAACGGAACGCTTGGTGGAAGCATCACAATGAAGCTTAGCTTCAAAGATCCCGTAACAAACAAGGCGGTTACAACTCTTCCCGAATACCTCACAGGTCTTAAGGGCAAGGTCGTTATGACCAATGCGGCGGGCGACGCAACCACAGTTGAGATACCTACCGCTGACTTCACAAGCGGCGAGGGCGTTGCAGTATTCACCCCCGAGCAGATCGGCACATACACATTCTCTGCAAGCGTAACTGCTTCCACAAACACATATGACGCAACAGTTTCAAATGCATCAATCGAGGTCAAGGCTCACGATACAATAATCAGCGCAGGAGCTGATAGTGCAATCAGTGGCGAGAGCGTTGAGGTCAAGATTGAATATGCAGAGCCCGGCACAACAAACAAGGTAAACGCTCTTCCCGATTACCTTGAAGGCTACAAGTATGTTGTTGATCTTGTTTGCGGTGGCGAGAAGATCGACTCCAAGGAAATCCCCACATCTGCATTTGCAGACGGTGCGCTCAAGACTTCTCTTAAAACAGGCAAGTCCGGCAGTTATTCTGTAACAGTCAGCGCATATAATTCTAAGGGTGAGCTTGTCAGCACTTATGAAAATGCTCTCGACAAGAACATCACAGTTTCAAACTCGACAATTTCCGTAAATGACGGCGTTGGCATTGAGGATGTTGCCGTTAAGAATTTCGACGGTCAGTATGAGATCGAGTTCTCCATTGAGGGTCTCTTTGCAGACAGCGATGGCGATGCTCTTACATACAAGGTCGTTGCTGATGATGCAACAAATGTTATAGGTACAGTAAACGGCAACACAGTAAAGCTCACAGTTACAAACTTTACCGAGGGTGCTGTAAAGATCGTGGCAGAGGATGCATACGGTGCATCTGCTGAGTACAGTCTGAACGTAAGCGTACAGTCTGCTGTTGGAACATTGATTCTCATCATCGTTCTCATCGTTGTTCTTATCGTACTTGTAATCGTTGCACTTATCGTTATCAACAAGCGCAAGTACATTCGCATCAAGTTCAACGTCAAGATCACTCACTCAGGTGACAATTCTGACGGTGCTATATATAAGGTAGTAAAGCTTGCAGGAAAGAGAAGTGCAAAGCCCACTATGACGCTTGCAGAAATTCTCTCAAACGGCAGCCTTGCAGAGCGTGACGATGACGGTAGCTTCTCCGGCGCACTTGTTGATGAGTTCATCGCAAAGGACGCTAAGGGAATAACACTTACAGGTCTTGTTGCAAGCAACGGCTTTACAGTAGCTTATACAAAGAACAACAAGAAGCTCACAGTTCAGTTCCTCAAGGGACAGAAGACCATTACTGTTGGCGAATATACCATCAGCTTTGGCAGCGCAAGCGCGTTTATTTGATAACAGGTCATTTGTGTGACAACACTAAAATTTATAAATAATTTTTGTAAGGAGATACAAAAACAATGGCATACTATGTAATGAAAGAAACCGACCTCAAAGAGCTCAACGAGCTTCGCTTAAGTGATTTCGGTGTTGTTCAGAAGGACAGCGGTGCCGCAATGAAGCCCAATTCCAGAATTCTGGTTATCGGTCTTGGCGGTATGGGTCTGAGAACAGTATTCGAGCTTAAGAGTGCGATGGGCGCAAGAATCGGTAAGATCAGCGACACAAGCACAGACATCAGATTCCTCGCAATTGACACTGACAACGACGACATCAACAAGTACCAGAGCACCGGTATTCTTTCCGCTAAGGAAACATTCCATCTCTTTAACGAGAAGCTTGGCGCAGTTATGGCACTTCCTGAGAACCTCGTTCCCGCATCTATTAAGACAATTCTTCCTCCCAAGTCCAAGTCCTTCAACCCCGTTCTCGAGGGCGCAGGCGCAGGTCAGGTTCGTCTGGCAGGACGTCTCTCTCTGATGGATCCCGACATCTTCCAGAAGCTCTGCACAAGAATCAAGGACGCTATCACCGGCCTTGGCGAGTTCGCATCCAAGACACTTGAGGTACATATTATCGCAGGCGTAGGTGGTGGAAGCGGAAGTGGTCTCTGTATCGACATTCCCTATCTCGTAAGAAGCATTCTCAAGGAGCTCGGCGTTTCGCCCGTTAAGACAAAGCTCTTTGGTCACATCTATCTCCCCAACGTTTATAATGATGGTGGTACAGCATCCATCTCCAATGCATACGGTAACGGTTATGCAGCTCTCAAGGAGATCGACTATTATATGAACATCGAGTCCATTGGTGAGACATATGACGCTGTTTACCCCAACGGAAGCTTCTCCTCCGGTTCTAAGATCTTTACGAACTGTACTCTTATTGGTGGTAAGCTCTCCGAGTCCATCGTAATTGCAAATCCCAAGGCTGCTGCTATTGAGTGCTGTGTTGAGAACCTTATCAACCAGGTAACAAGTGCAGTAGGAAAGGACAAGGACGGAAAGCCTTCTTCCGTTGCAGACTTGTTCACATCTAAAGGCTTCCTCGATAACGTCGCAACAGGCCTTAAGAATATGATCGCTTCCCACGGCGAAGCTAACTTCCATCCCGGTGGAAGCTATCGCTACCTCTGCATCGGTTCATCCACTCTCAAGTTCCCGAACAACGCTATCATCGAGAAGTTTGTAGGCGAAGCTTACACTCGTATGCTTGAGCGTATGAAGAGAAATGCTGACAGCATTACTCAGAAGGATGTTGATGATTATGCAAAGGGACTTCTTGCTCCCGACGATCTCATCAAGCCTGTTATCGCAAGACTTTCTGCATACATCGACGAGCTGTTCGGTGAGCAGAAGTGGACAAAGGCACTCATCGGCAACACATTCGATCTCTTCAAGGCTATCGATAGCCGTATTGACAAGATCGTAGCTGAATTTGATGCTGACGGCCAGACAATTGCAAAGGCTATCACAAGCGCAAACAACAAGGCTGATACAATCTTTAGAGATCCCGATAAGGGCCCGCTCTTCCTCGCGCTCCTTCTCTCCAGCCAGTCTAAGTCCGGCGGTAAGGTAATGGGCTACTATGAGATGCTCACTACATACGCTGCCAGCATCGACAAGAGAAGAAGAGAAGCTCAGGACAATCTTGACAACGATACAGCAAGAAAGAACGAGCTCTCCCGTGAAATTCCCAAGAAGCTGTTCCTTACTCAGTCTCAGATTGAGAACTTCCAGGAAGTTCTTCGCAACATCTTCATCAATAAGCTCGAAGTTAAGATTTGTGAGAAGCTCGCAGTTGGTTACTATCTGCCCTTCGACAACATCGACGGTGCTTGTTACAAGATGAAGAAGAGCCTCGATGATTACTATCTCTACTATGTAGATATCATCTCCCGCATCGGCACTATCGTTGCTGACAATGCACGTGAGTGCAGCGTTGAGATCGACGAGGATACAGAGGGCAAGGCAACACTGCCCAACGGCTCTATCTTCGCACTTAAGGATGATTGCTTCAATCCTCTCAAGAGCGGCGTAAGAGCAGTTATCAAGAGAAATCTTGATAAGTTCGATGAAACAGCAGTTAAGAACTTTGCCGGCGCACTCGCAGCTACAATTCTTGACCACAGAGATGACTGGATGCTCGATGATTCCGTTGGAAGAACAGCGGGTGCATCCAAGTGCGCAGCTGCTTTCAGAGCATTCATTAAGGGATATCCCGCATTTGAGACAATTCTCAACCGTACATTCTCTGACTACTTCGATGAGGCTTACGGTGACAAGAGCGAAGTTGAGCAGAAGAAGATCATCTCCCAGCTCGTAAGTCACCTCAAGGCTACATCCTCGCCTATGTTCAATGTATGGCCTGCATTTGGTTGGGCTTCCATCCAGACTCTCTGCTTCGAGTATATGATCATTCCTAACAATATGGGCGACCATTGGGGAACAATGTTCAAGGACTGCCTCGGCATCGACGGCACAATGAACAGAAACATATTCGAATCTCCCGACCAGAGTGCTATCTACAACTACACAATGTACGCAGGTATGCCTATCTGGCTGCACGCCGACCTCATTACATACGAGGAGAAGTACAACCAGCTCATCGCTACCACAGCAGGTATGCACATCAATGAGCATCCTTCTTTCCTTCCTGCATATACCGAGTATCCTACTCTTATGCCCTCACAGCAGTGGTACAGAGCAAAGTCCGGTAGCCTTGAGTATTCCAATGCTCGTGAAGTTGAGAAGCTCAACGAGGTTCGCAAGATCGTAGATTTCTGCGTAGAAAACGGCATCATCCACAACACAGGTTCAGGTTATGTTGTAAGCGTTATCGCAAACAAGCCCGATGAGGAAGCTCTCAAGAAGTTCCTCGGTAAGTACTGCGACGAGAGAACAGGCCCCGATGGCATCGTTCCCGTTGGCGCAACACTTTACAACGCACTTCTTGAGGCGTTCGGAACAAAGGACATCATCATCGCTACAATCGGTAACGGTCTGCTTCAGCCTGTTGAGATTGAGAACGTATATGAGCTTGTAAGAGTACAGATGAAGCTCTTCGGCACACTCCGTGACGAAATGAACTACCTCACAGCTGAGGGCTCTGTTCTCTCCATCATCACAGAGATCAACCAGAGTATGATCGGCGGCATCAAGCGCGCTGAGTTCTTCAGATATATGTACTGTGGATTTGTAGGTCCCGACGCTAAGGGCGTATGGAGCTACAGACTTGCAGGTCAGCCCTACCGTATCACCTCCAACTCTGAGGTTGCATTCGGTACAAGCGCATATCTCAAGGACTATATGGAGCTTGCTGCATTCATCGCATTCGATGCTCTTGAGAACATCGACCTCCACCGTCCGAAGCTCTCCGCACAGATCCGTGACCTCTCCATCGCTTTCGAGAACGATGAAGTAGATAAGGCTCTCCTTTCTGAGAACTACGCAACCTTTATGGCAAAGGCTGATAAGGTTCTTGACGAGCTTGATCTCCACGAGAGACGTGGTAACAGACTCACTGCACAGCAGGAAGAGATCCGTGCATTCTACGAGCAGCTCAAGAAGGTATTTAACGACATCAACGCAATGTTCGGCGCATAATTGCCGATACAAGCATTATTCGTGGGTCATCGCACTTCGGTGCGATGACCCACGGAAAATGAAAAAAAGAAATTTTTTAAACGGAAGGTTATCCAATTATGGGAAAAGAATATCTTAACGCTTTATATCAGGCCGTGTTTAGAGTCGGCTCACAGAAGTTTGATGCAGCAAAATCATATTTCACTATGCTACTTTGCGCAAATGAACCCTTCGACAATTTCTTCTCATTGTTGGAGCAGGATCTTCAAATCCATATAAATCCGGGCTCTCTCTACTCCGTTCCCTGTGACAAGGGCGAGGAGGAAATGTTCAGAGCCATCAATGATAAGCACGATGCAATTGTCGATGAATATTTCGGCACAAAATTCAGTTATGTGGTTGTATATCATCTCTCCGATGTAGAAAAGGCATCGAAGGAGCTTTCGACCATCTTTGGTTTGCTTGCAAAGAGAAGAAGCAGCCACGACGGTGTAACTTTGATACTTACCATACCCGATTCCCCTGAGGCTCAAACAGATCTTACTGCTATAAGCCAGGTTATCCCGGAGTATGTTTATACATATCTGTTTACAGATTACGGCAACACATATTCGCTCAGACGCAAGAAGCTCATTGACAGCGTCAGCGCAGCTGTTGCTATCAACTCATTCACATCCTCCCGTTCTGAATACAGAAACAGACACGCAAAGGCTGTTGGAACAATCGAGGATATTATTATGAATACGGGCAACGACAGAAGCTCATATGTCGGAAACTCCCGTCCGATCCTCTGGTCATCCCATTACTGTAAGTATTTCGACAGAAAGATGGAATTCTTGACCTGGTACTGCTCAAAGCTCTTTGAGGGTATTAGAAAGCTTGACTTCAACGTTCTCAATGATGGCGCACTTGCTACCTATTATAATAAGTATATGCCCACAAAGAACGGTCAATTTGAGGTTGTCAAGCACGCAATTGATATGATTCCTTATATCGTTCCACCTGCAAAGTGTGGAAGAAGAGCATCCACGCTCAGCTCTTGCTTCAATGAGAGATACGGCGACGGTGCAGATATGACCGTTGAGCTTTCGATGAAATCCACACTTGCAAAATATAACGGCAGTGTAGAGCAGAGCATTATCGAGATGTGCGCACTTGCAATCTTTGAGGAATTTGCTGCTTATTATACAGATGATATTGTAAAATATATCACAGATGCGATCAAGGGCACGATCAAGGGTGCTGAAGCTGAGCTTGAAAAGCACCGGAAGCTTGTGAAGTCGATCAGAGAAAGAGATATCGACGCAAGCGCACTTTACGAAACTATGAGCGAGTACATACGTGCGTATATTGACGCCTTTGAGTGTGCAAGAAGAATTGAATTCTGGAGAAGAGTTTCCGAGTATATCGCAAAAGATCCCAAGCCCATACGTGATGTTTGCGAGACTAACCGTGCAAATTGCGAGCGCATAAATAAGGTTAAGGAATACTACACAGCAAATCCCTCGACTTTCGCACCGGATGCTTCTTATAAGATCGACACGCTTTCTATGGGCGAGATTATCGCACTTGTTGACGATTCCCGTGAGTCTGCTGAACGCCGTGACGCAATCTCCAAGCTCTACGAGAGATGCTTTGCAGCTCTTGGCGATGTCAAGATCCACAACCAGATTGCCGAGATGCTCAACATTCCGATCCTTCCGTATTTCTACACCGACACGCAGTTCAAGTTTGACAGCGACACATATTCAATCCACGGTTTCGAGAGAAACGGTAAGTATCTGGTCTATTTTTCTGATGGAGGAGCACAATAATGTTTAGTAATGTTGCTATAAATGTAAGAAATAACGCTATATCTGTCAGATGGAGATGGAACTACAATTCCAGCGAGTCAGATCCCCCAAAGTGCAAGCTCTTTTATTGCTCCATAGGCGAGGATAAGCTGCTTGACAACTCGCTTTTCCTTGAAAGAGAGATAAGAGATCATTTCGAGAACAATATTATCGGAATGTTCCGTAACTCTCACGACAGAGCGATGCAGGACTATGCAATCCAGAATAGTGGAGTTGCAACCATTTTGGCATATAAGCTTGGAAACGGCGACTCTCTTGAAAAAGAGGTTGAAATCAAGCTCAAGGACAGTGACAAGAGCAAGATTTACTATGTCTGCGTATTTGATGGCGAGAAATATGTTGCCACCGTTGTTCCTGCAGAGGGCGACCACACAATCGAGATGGAGAAGATTGCCCCCAAGCTCTTCAAGCCCTACTATACTATCAAAATCAACGAAGAGACAAGCAGACGAATGGTGCTTGTAAGTGGCAGAGCCGGTGCTTATTCCTACTCAGTTCTCCCCAAGGGATACACAGAGTTCTACTTTGACAAGAATATTGATATTGACGCAATACAGATAAAATATCTCTCGGCACTCGTTGCTGACTGATGCGACGATAAAATTTTTATTGAAACGAGGAAAAGATTATGCATGACATTATTTGCCCACACTGCGGTAATAGCTTTATTGCCAGAGACGTGGCGTTTGACCTCTCAAGCCTTATAACAACTCTGCTTTTCGACGATCCTAAGGAAAAGGAAAGTGTTGAGAGTGCAGGCTTTAAGTATTTTGCAGACGAAGAGAGCATTATCACAAATACAGATCCTCTGAACAAGACCCCTCTGTTTTGCGATAGCTCGATAGGCCCGGGTTATTCTGATCCCTGGTATCCCTTCATCATTTCGGGCGATACTCTTTATAAGTATATCGAGGCTAAGATCGGTGGAGCTTTCGTTCTCTCGAAGACGCTTTCAAGCATCGCTACCGTAAAGAAGGGACAGTACAATATTACACAGATCAATGAGATCAGAATGCTGTATCAGAGCTTCTTCTCAGCTGCACAGAACGGTGACAGCTTTGATATTGAGGATGCAAATGTGCAGACGGCTATCCGTATTTTGCTCTACATAAACAGCCATCGCAACAAGAGCGTTACTCTCCAGGTTCGTCTTTACAGCTCAAAGCATAATGTCAAGAGACCAAATTATCTTGTTCCCGATATAATGTTCATCTTCAACGGTATCGGTCAGCCCAGCATAAGAGTTGGTAAGTGTTGCCGTTATTGTGGTGCTGCATTCCCCACAGAGTACGGCTACTACAAGATGATGCCCGTTGTGCTCCTCGGCTCGCACTTTGCAGGTAAGACTTCCTTCCTGCTTGCAATGCTCTATTCAACAAGAGCTCTTATGCCCTTTGTTTCCGAGAATTCCACATTGAAGTTCCATTCTCTTGATAACGACAAGGACCTCGTTGCGTTCGATAAGAACGTTGACAGATTTGCTCGTGGTCTGCCGCCTATCAAGACCGACTTCGTTAACATCCCGATCCTCAATGTAAGAGTTAACGATTATATTTACACATTTGTTGACTGGCCGGGTGAGAAATTCATAAATGACCAGGATAACAACGACCTTGAGTTTATCTTTAACACAAAGCCTGTAATTCACTGCGCAAGACACTTCCTCTGCTTCATTGAGCCGTCCCAGATGGACCCCGATATCCGCGAGACAGAGGAGAATGTAAACTTTACTCCCATTGACCTGCTCAACCGTTTCCGTCAGCACTTTGCTTTTGCCGACAGAGTTAACAGCATAGTCTGCATACTCAATAAGGTTGACGTACTTATGGCAAGCGATCCCACAGGTCTTCTTTCGGCAACAATGTCAGTTCCTGAGAGTGACGTATTCACAGGAAGCTCTTGGAATGCTGACAAGATGCACTCCATCGACGAAAACGTAAGACGCTATATGATGGCACTCTCTCCCTCGCTTTTCTCAGGCTTCCAGCAGATAGAGGCGTCCGATAACAAGGTTTATCTTGCCGCAGCACCCTACGGAGGAGATCCTGAAGAAGAGAAGAAAGGAAAGGCCATTGTCACACACGGCACATCTCGTGCAGGTATGCCATTCTTGTCCATTCTGAAAACAGACGGACTTATCAAGTAAGGAGGGCTCTCTATGCAGTTTATATTTGGAGACAACAGGTCGAGATATGACCTTCTCTATACTGATGACGTAAGAGAAGAGGCGGCGAAGGTTCTTGACCTCATTCGCCTGCCATTTGAGCTTGACGAGTCATTTGATATTTACGGATTTCTTCCTTTCGGAAAGAACTCGAACAGGCCACTTTATTTCAGAGCTAAAAAGGACACCAAGCTTTCAAGAAATGTATATTTCCTCCACGGCTTTTACCGTGAGCTTGATACCGAATATTTCTTTGGCAACGCATACACCGGGGATATGTTCACGAATTTCGTTGAGCAGGATGGGTTTGATGCGCTTAGAGATGCGCCCGACTCCTTCTCCTACGATGTTACCTTTGACGCGTCGCTTGACTTGGCTGATGTAGCAGAGCTTGATATCACCAAGACGCAGATGGTAAAGATCCTTGAACAGCTTTACCAGAAAAACAAGGTAGTCATTCTTCTCGATGACGAGCGTTTTGAGCCGGTATATACAAGACTTCTTATGAAGAAGCTCTTCAAGTATTTGCCTCCGTCCCTTCGCAAGATCTGCTCCTATATCATCGGTATGCTTGATACGGGAAGTATGAACTTTATGATTACGGTTATCCCGAAGTCTATGTATAAGAAGACGGCAGCTGCCTGCATTGACTTGACAGCCGAGGATGAGGCAGGCGCAAAGGTGGCTGTATTTACCGATTTCATCGAGCTTGCGCTTTCTATGAGTGACGGAGACAGAGAAAATCTGTTTGCGTTCTTTGAGCTTGTTTGCTATGGAAGAAGTGCTACTTACCAGAAGCAGAAATTTGCTGATTTCATCACAAATTATGCAAAGGGAGACTATGAGACAATGCTCAGCGACTTTGTCGAGAGCAATTTCTACACAGATGAAACCCCCATTCCTCCTCAGATCTCATCAGTTTTAGCACCTTATTATGCAAATGAAGAGTATTTGAGAACAGTTCTTGATCCGGGTAATTTTGATCTTTATGAGCCGATGCGTTTCTACGAAGACAACGCAACAACGCTAATAAAGCTCGCTGTACTTGCAGATCCTGAGCTTGCATACGTCAAGGACATTGTTACGGCGGCGTATGCTGTAAGACTTACAGGCGAGAACATCGCAGACATTCACACAGCAGACGAGGCATTTGTCGCATCCGTTCCCGAACAGGATGATATTGATAGCGCAGTTGAATCCAAATATATCGCAATAATCTGTGACGCTGTTGCACAGATTGAGCAGAGAATTGATAATTTCCACAGGTTTGTCTCGCAGAAGAATATCGACAAGTGGTGCGAGTCCGTATTTGAAGCATTTGTTGATACTCCCATACCTGAGGAGAGACGTGAATCACTTATAGAACAATTAGTCTATGCTATTATTAGCAACGAGAAGATTGCAGAGTTTATCAAAGCAAACGATATCGATGTTACACGTGAGCTGATTGCAGGCGTAATCGCTGCTTTTGATGAGCACGACCGTGCTGCTATTGAGACTATCAGGGCGAGAGAAGAGGCTGAGAGGGCTGCTGAAGCAGCTCAAAAGCTGGCAGCTATTGAGGATAGCTTTGCAAATCTTGAGAGTCTTCTTGACGAAACACTTGCAACAGTTGAGCGCAAGCGTGAGAATGACGAGGTTGATGCTGAGACTAACGAGCCTGCGATCGCTTATCGTGATGCGCTTGCAGAGAGCCTTCAGATTGATGAGAGCTTTTCACAGCGCAGAGCAGATTGCTTTGTAAAGCATATAATCATCTCAACACTTATTGACGACAGCTACCTCAAAAATATGCATAGCGACAGTTTGCTTGCTGCGCTCATCGAGAAGGACTCCGGCGCGATGGACAAGATCATCGCAGGTCTTATTGCTCGAGGCGAAATGGACTATGTTGTAGCTGCTATTATGGTTATCATAACTTATTCCACAAAGGTTGAGGCGATGATAGCTGCTGTTGCAGAAACCGTACTTGGAAGCGTTGATTGCTTCAAGGATCTTGGTCGCACAGAAACAGCAGAGGTTCTTGATTATCTTGCACAGGCTCTTGATCAGAAGATCATTCAGTTTGACGAGGGCGAGGAGCTTATGCTTGAGGTATGCGATGCGTCGATAATGAAGCTTGAGCAGAACAAGATGAAAAACGGATTTACCAAGAAGCTTGCCGAGGTTCTTGATGATTTCCTTGCAAGATTGTCTCCTGAGGACACAGAGAGCCGTCCGAAGATAAATAAGAACACGCTTCTTATTATGATTGGCGGCGTTGCGCTTGTTCTTGTGCTTGCTATCATTATTCTTGTAGTTACTCTCCTGCCCGACAACTCAAATGGTGGCACAGACGCAACTGACGCAGGTAATGACGGCACAACAGAGGTGGTTGATGACATCACCACAGGTTCTGAGACATAAGATTCTCGCACCAAAAAGTTTTTCTTCATTAAGAAAGGGTCAAAAATGTATAGAATAGAAAAGATTTCAAGAAGAATTACAACCTATGTTATCGAAGAGGCGTATCAGTGGTTGTATAATGAGATCGACAATGAAAGATATACCATAAGCTCGGATAAAGAGGCGAGAAAGCTTATCCTCGACATCAAGACCAATCAGGGCTTGACTAAGGAGTTCTATGACAGATTTGCTTCAATGGTTGGAGGAAACCCCTTCATCAACCTCATCAAGCCGAAGCGTTCAAGCAAAAAAGCCGGCGCGATTTCCTCTACCAACCTCACAAATTACTTCATTCAGTACAACGACGTTGTTCTTCCTCTCGGATTTGTAATGGAGTTCTTTGAGGATGACTATGAGACGGAGAAAGAAAAGAAGGCACTTATTGCCGATTTCGTGAAATTTGAAAGCTCTGTTGACTTTGAGGTCACCTGCAAGAGCGAGCTTGAAGATAAGAGCAGAAAGATTGAAAAGTTCAAGGGCAAGCATCCATCGATCTTCAAGAGCCCGGCTTCTTTCTGGGTAAACAACGGTATGAGAGTTATTCTCACCTTTGTTCTTGCGTTCTTCTTTGTTACATTCCTTACTGCCACCAATATGGCTGTAATAACAAAGGACTTTGTTATTGAGGCAAAGTTTAACGACGAGCTGTTTATTGCTGATGAATATTGCGACACAAGCGCATTCCTCATCAATGCTGCAACAGGCGAAGAGGTTTCGATCTCTCAGATCTGTGGAACACGCAACGTTACATACGCTGACTATTATGAGAATTACGCATTTCACCTTGTGTTCAATATCTTCCTTCTCATAGTGCTTCTTGCCAGACTTGGCACAACAATAAGCATACTCAGAGCGTTTGTTACAATCCTTGTATACCGTCTCAAGTTCTCCTCTCAGCAGAGAATGATAGTTTCGCTTGAAGAGGAAGGCATTGTAGCAATCAAGGAATTTATCGAGAGCAACGGCGAACAGCTCGCACTTTCGGGTGAGCTTCCCCGCGAGCTTCAGAGCAACGCTCCTAAAGCTATGAGTGGTTACATCTCGGTATCCAATTTCGATCCTCAGAAATATGAGGAGAGAATCAACAAGCTGTATCTGCACAAGAAGATGCGCAAATTCTTCTTTATGGATGTTGACGATATTCCTCGTATGGAGAAGAATTATTGGAAGAAGAGCTCTTGGATCACCACCATCATCTTCCTTATTATCCCCACAGCTATTATAGATATGCCTACACTCTTCCTTGCAGTAGTTCCTGCTCTTGGAGAGATGCTTCAGAATATCTTCTCATAAACAAAAGGCGACAACAGCCACTTCGGGCTGTTGTCGCTTTTCTTGTCACTCGAATTTGGGCAAAGCACTTGACAAATATAAATAAAGAATATATAATTAAATAGTTAATTATATTTTACAGAGGAGACAGAAATGAAAGCGGTTATAACAGTAACAGGAAAAGATAGCGTAGGTATTGTAGCCAAGGTTTCGGCAAAATGCGCCCAGGCTTCGGCAAATATCGTTGACATTTCTCAAACTGTTCTTGATGATTACTTTGCAATGATAGTGCTTGTTGACATAGACAAGCTTTCGATGGATTTCGGAGCATTTGTTGACGAGATGGAGAAGATGGGACTTGAGAATGGTCTTTGCATAGCAACAATGCACGAGGATATTTTTAATTCAATGCACAGAATCTAAGGAGACAAAATGCTTAATATCCACGATATTCTTGAAACGATAAATATGATTCGAGAGGAAAATCTCGATATTCGTACTATAACTATGGGAATTTCTCTCATCGATTGCGCCGGCGATGATGTCGATGTGGTCGCAGAGAGAGTTTATGAAAAAATCACAAGATGCGCAAGACGGCTTGTTGAGGTCGGAGATGAGATTGAAAAGCAGTACGGTATTCCGATTGTAAATCGCCGTGTTGCCGTAACTCCGATTTCCATACTCGGTGGCAGATTTTCAAGCGAGGATTATATCAAGCTTGCAAAGACACTTGATCGTGCCGCAGATACGCTTGGCATAAACTTTATTGGTGGCTATGGCGCACTTGTTCAGAAGGGATGTACTGTAGCTGATGAACAGCTTATTGCATCCATTCCTTACGCTCTGGCAGAAACTGAGAGAGTATGCTCATCGGTTAACGTAGCTTCAACAAAGGCCGGCATCAATATGGATGCTGTGCTGAAGATGGGAGATATTATCGTTAAAGCAGCAGAGCTTACTGCTGACAGAGATTCCATTGGATGCGCAAAATTTGTTGTGTTTGCAAATGTTCCTGAGGATAATCCCTTTATGGCAGGAGCATTCCACGGTGTCAGTGAGCCTGAATGCGTTGTGAGCGTTGGTGTATCAGGTCCGGGCGTTGTTGCATCGGCTGTAAAGAGAGCAGGAGACTGCAATATGACAGAGCTTGCAGAGACTGTAAAGAAGACGGCATTTAAGATTACAAGAGTTGGTCAGCTTGTTGCATTTGAGGCGGCAAAGCGACTCGGTGTTCCCTTTGGAATTGTCGATCTCTCACTTGCTCCCACGCCTGCCGTTGGTGACTCGGTTGCTTACATACTTGAGAATATGGGACTTGAGGCGTGTGGATGCCCCGGCACAACTGCGGCACTCGCTCTGCTCAATGACGCTGTCAAGAAGGGTGGAGTTATGGCGTCCTCACACGTTGGTGGACTTTCGGGCGCATTTATTCCCGTATCTGAGGACGCAGGAATGATCCACGCAGCTCGCATAGGCGCGCTGACGCTTGAAAAGCTCGAGGCTATGACGGCTGTTTGCTCCGTTGGTCTCGATATGATTGCAGTTCCCGGTGATACAACTGCCGCAACCATTTGTGGTATTATTGCTGACGAGATTTCGATAGGTGTTGCGAACACCAAGACTACGGCTGTGAGAATTATTCCTGCTGTTGGCAAAGGCATTGGAGACGAGGTCATTTTCGGTGGACTGCTTGGTAGCGCACCCATTATGCCCGTAAGCAAATATTCACCTGCTAAGTTCATCTCAAGAGGCGGACGAATTCCTGCTCCAATCCATAGCCTGAAAAACTGATGTATATTGATTTCCATACACACGCTTTCCCGACAAAGATTGCGGCAAGCACGCTAAGTCATTTGCGCGAGGGGAGTCTCAGGGTAAGTGGATGTGATATTCTGCCCCATACTGACGGAACATACGAGGGGCTTGAGAGCGTTTGCTCTGTTTGCGGAGTAGACCTTGCAGTTGTACTTCCCATAGTAACAAAGCCGTCGCAGACACAAAAGGTCAACGCTGTTGCCTCTGAGATAAACAATACACACGGCAGACTTTTGTCATTCGGCTCGCTTCATCCACTTGATCTCGAGGCTGAGGATATTGTTGACAGACTTGCCGAAGACGGATTTGTTGGTATTAAGCTACATCCTGAGTTTCAGGGAGTATATGCCGACAGCGACGAGATGGTGCGTGTGTGTAAGAGAGCCGAGAGGACAGGGCTTACCGTAGTTCTTCACGCAGGCAGGGATATTGGATATCCACCACCTGTGCACGCAGACCCCGAGAGACTTTGCAGAATTGTTGACGCCTGCCCGTCTCTGACGCTTGTTGCAGCCCACCTTGGTGGGTGGATGATGTGGGACGAGGTTGCAGACCGACTTGTCGGAACGCCGATTTATTTTGACACAGCGTTTATTTCGGACTACCTCAGCACAGAGCGTGCAAGAGACATTATTCGTGCACACGGAAGCAAACGTGTGTTGTTTGGCAGTGATTGCCCGTGGGAGTTGCCCGGCACAACAATTGACTACATAAAAAAGCTTTCTCTTACAAAAGAAGAGGAAGATAACATTTTCTTTAAGAATGCAAAAATAATACTTAACAGAGAAAGATAAGATGACAAAAAGAGAACAGATGTATAAAGGCCTCGTTTTAGGCGAGGAGCGTGCGCTCTATGGACTGAATGGTGCTTTGGTTGAGGAGTGCAAATTTTGTGGCGAGGAGGACGGAGAGTCTGCCCTCAAGGAATGCCGTAATATAGATGTAAGATATTGCGATTTTTCACTCCGCTATCCTCTTTGGCATTGTGAAGATTTCGTGCTCTCTGACTCAAGGATGAGCGAGGGCGTTAGAGCACCGATATGGTACTCGAAGAGAGGCAGATTTGAGAGATGCGAGATGTATGGCGTCAAGGCTCTGAGGGAGTGCGATGACATAACGCTGTCGCACGTAACTGCCGTTTCGACTGAGTTTGGTTGGAGATGCAGAGGAGTTTCCATTGATAACAGCAATATTACAGGCGAATATTTTCTGTTTGAGTGTCACGATGTTAGGATAGATTCCTTTACACTTACGGGCAAGTATTCGTTCCAATACACCGAAAATGTCGAGATTTGCAACGCAACTCTCAACACAAAGGACGCATTCTGGCACGCAAAGAACGTCACCTTGCGCAATTGCACCATTCGTGGCGAGTATCTTGCGTGGTATAGCGAGGGCTTGACACTTATAAACTGCCACATTTCGGGAACACAACCACTTTGCTATTGCAATAACCTTACTTTGATTGGATGCACAACGGAGGGTTGCGACCTTTCGTTTGAGTATTCCGAGGTCAACGCAGAGATCGTGGGCGATATTGTCTCCGTTAAAAATCCTCTCTCGGGACGAATTGTTGCCGATAGCATTGGAGAGATCGTCACCGACGGAAGCGTTCGTGAATGTAGATGCGAGATTGTAACAAAATAAAAAAACGGCTGTATAGCCGTTTTTTTATTCGGACAGATGAAAATCAATAGCTTGCAAGCTCTTCGTTTTTCATAATTCTGACGAGTGCGCTTGTTCCCAGACGGTGAGCACCGAGTGCAACAAAATCAGCTGCATCCTCAAATGAGCGAATGCCGCCTGCCGCCTTGATCTTAAGTCCTGCGGGAACGTGTGCAGCGAAGAGTGCGATGTCCTCACGGGTCGCACCTGCCTTTGAAAATCCTGTCGAGGTCTTTATGTAGTCTGCACCACCGGCTGCAACAACGGAGCACATACGGATCTTTTCATCCTCTGTGAGCAGACAGGTTTCGATGATGACCTTGAGTGGAACTGAGCCACAAACATCCTTGACTCTGCGAATATCCTCTTCTACAAGGTCAAAACGGCCGTTCTTGATGTTGTATATGGATGCGACCATATCAATTTCACTCGCACCGTCAGCGATAGCAAGGCGAGCCTCGGCGCACTTTGCCTCTGTGCAGTTGTAGCCTGAGGGGAAGCCGATAACTGTTCCGACGGCAAGCTTACCCTCTGTGTATTCAGTAGCAAACGCAACGTAGGAGTTGGGAATGCAGATTGTGGCTGTATTATATTTGATTGCATCATCGCACACAACGCGTATTTCAGCCTCGGTTGCTGTGGGGGCGAGAAGTGTGTGGTCAACATATCTGAGTAGCTCTTGCTTTGTCATTAGAGACCTCCAAAATAATTATTATAATATTATTATAACACAAAAAAATAGCTTTTTCAACGGTGTTTTATAAAGTCACAACAAAAAATGTGCAACTGTCGGTTTAGTAAACGGTCAGTTGAGAAAAAACGGAGAGGGTGGCATTTATTTGTGCTCTCACGGGAGATAAACTCAACTACACGTCGCTTGACTTTTGCTTGCGTCAGATATATAATATAGACAAGAAAAAACAAAGGAGCAAAACTGATGGCAAGTATAGAGAATTTTGGACAGACAATAGTTGATGCAAGGCGCAAAGCGGGGCTTACGCAAGAGGCACTTGCCACACAGCTTGGCATAACTGCTCAAGCAATATCGAAATGGGAAAACGGATTAGGCTATCCCGATGTCACTCTGTTTCCGGAGATAGCCGACGCACTCGATATTCCGATTGAAAAGCTTTTTGGGGTTGAGTACGAGAGAGGAAGTGACAGAGATGAGCTGGTCTCCTTTCCGTCAAGCAAGGATGGACTTGACTTTGTTTTCTCAACTTCGGGCAGGGCGTGCTATTCATCAAAGACTGTTCTGCGTGTTGATGTTGAGAAGAATATTGCATACTTTACTGACGGTAGCTTTGCTGACATAAAAGAAAGATATGCCGTCAACTGTGGCGAGGGCGAGATAAGATTCTTTGACAGTATAGATGCGGCGTCAGCGTATGATATTGGAGTAACCGAGCTTTGCCGTGAATTTTCCTCGTTTTCCTCACTAAGTCTATCCATTCCCGTGTGTTGTGACGCAACAATAAAGCGTGCGATGGCAGGCGAGAGGTGCAGGGTTGAAGCGAGAGGGTCGAGCATTTTTATCTCAAGGCTTAATGTGGAGCTGAGAGAAGACACGCTTTACATCTTTTTTGATAGTGGAAGCTATGATGCGGGTAACCGAAATAAGATAGATATTTATCTGCCGAATGCCGGCAGCGAGAGAATTCCGATGCTCAAGCTACAAGTCAACGGTTGCGCAAAGGTTAGAACAGAGGTTGACTGCCGTATACTTGACGCTACGGTTAATGGTAGTGGCGATATTGTGGCAGGTGGTGTTAACATACTTGAAGCGAAGATAAATGGTGCGGGAGATATTACCATAGACGAGGTTGCATTCAGTGCAAATGTTGCAATCAATGGCGCAGGCTCGCTTAAGGCAAAGCAGGTTTGCACTCCACTTTTCAAGATAAACGGTGCCGGAGAGGCGACAATTGACCGAATTTGTGGCGAGAACGCAGTAATAAACGTCGGTGGTAATGGCACGATCTCGCTTGGTGGAGAGGTTGATACGCTTTCCTTGAAGGTGAGTGGAGCGTGTGATTTCAAGTCTCCCACCCTGACTGTAAGAGAAGCTGTGCTGACGCTGAGTGGTAGCAGTGAGGTTGAGATCGGTCGCATTATTACTCGCTCTCAAGAAAAGATATCAAAGAACGCAAGTCTTACGGTACATCAAAGAGGAGAATAAGATAATACAAAAAAATCCCCGTGGTAAACGGGGATTTTTTTATTGCTTTTGCAGACTCTTTAAGTAGTCTGTAAGATATGAAACCTCAGTTCCGGGGAAGTAAGCCTTGATGATCTGCTCGTATGTTGCTCCTGCAACTGCGAGGTGGTAGATTCCGTACTGGCTTGCTCCAACGCCGTGTCCCCAGCCCTTGCCTGCGATGGCGTAGTTTGTGGGGGTGGAGGCTGTGAAGGTCTTCTCAAAGTCTTGAAGCTCGGAGACGATGAGGAAATCGCCGTAGTCGGAAACAACGGTATATTTACCCTCAAGGTCGGGAGTTGTGGATACGGGAAGATTTGTGTTTGAGTAGAGAATGGATGTTCCCTTGTCTGTGTAGACGTAGAGAGCACTTGAGTTGTTCTTAAGTGCCTGGCCGATAGCAGTGAAGAAATTGAACTTTGATGCGCTTGATGTTGCCACACCCTCGGAGGTGTAGACATCAAGCTCGCCAAGATATACTTCCTTGAGGTCGATTATCCTGTTCGAGAGAACATCTGAGTAGGTGTATGTAACAGAGCCTTGATTGATCACGAAATTGGCTGAATAACAACACTGGTACATAAGGGCTGCTATGTTCTGGCATTTTGTTACGGTTCCTGTGTTACCAAGCTCGTCCGTGCCTGTCATAGAATAAACATAAGTGGATGGCCCACCTGCAGTTTCGATTGACAGAGAGACGATTTTTGAGCCTGTAATCTGCGAGCAACCGAGGTCACGGAATGAGTCTGCGAGATATTCGGGAGTTGTCTCAAACGTCCAGTTCCCACGGTATACATCAGCATAGTCCTCCCAGGGAGTTGATTGATTTATCAAGTATGGAAGGGGAGCGACCCATACGTATTCCGAACCTGCAGAGCAACCACCCTGCGAGGATGAATAGGAAATAGTAGTGATGGTGTTGCCGTAGGTCATTATGAGATTGTCCGTCGATTCACAGGCCTCAATGACCTTGTCATTGACAAGTCTGCGACCACGGTACGCCTGACAATGCGTTACGCAGAGGTCAAAGCCGTATTTGCTGAAATGGTTGTTGAGCGATGACATAGCAACCGTTCTCGCCATAATAGCAAATGATTTGAGAGCCTCTGTTGGCCAGGTGTTTGAAATCTCGTTGGGAATGATGCCCTCAACATAGGGGGTAAGCTCAATGAGATTTATGAGTGTAAGGCCATTGTATTCGTCGGTTATGTACCTTGGGAAGCAGAAAACGCCGCCGTAAAGATATGTGTTGTCATCATTACAGATGAAAGCTTCCTCTTGTCCCTCCATCTGCAGAGCGCAAACGCCACCGTAGCAGTATTCGTCTCCTGCGTATTCAAAAAGAAGAGTGTCATAGTCGCCATTGATAAACGACATACCACTTGACGAGGGGGATGCAACGGAGATATTAAATCCCTCAAGCTGTGCGCCAATCTGCGCAGCAGCAGCCGATGCCTCTGAATAATTCGGATATGCGCCGATTCTTATCGTGCGCACACCGTTTATGTAGGCAGGGAAGACTTGCTCATAGTCGGCCATAAAGATTGAGCACAGGTCGGAGAGATTGTCCCAGATATTTCCCGTTTCGAGAGAAATTTCAACATTGTATCCACCGATATCCGTCTCCTCCTCGCTTGTGGCGATGGTGCAGCTTTGGTAGCCAACTGTCAGGTTAGCATCGACAACGGCAGCAATATCAGTTTCATTAAGAACGTAGAGAGGAGTAAATGCGTGGTTTGTTCTTGTTACTCTTGCCTCGCCGACTACATAACCATAGGGCGTTGTCAGAGGGTGGAGAGGAAATGCGCTTGATCCGTATCTGATGCCGATGGCAAGGCGAAAGTCATCGTCCGTTTTGACGGTATCGAATGCGTATGCATCAAGTGCGTCAGCAGCAGATGCGCCTATAATAAAGGCTATCGCCATATAAATTACGCTGAGCACCATAAGAGCTGCAAGCACGAGGGCTATTACTCTGACCCACATCTTCTTTTGATTGCTTTTATTGAGGTGTGACAATTGTAAAGTCACCTCCCAACATAATATAAGCACCTTCAAAGGATGTAATCATAATGCCGCGTCCGTCATTACCACCACGAGGGATCATAATATTGTGGAAGAGAGGAAGTGCGTCACCGTTTACAAGATCAGTACCACCTGTAAGGTCATTAAGTCCTTGGATTGTTCCCGGTGTGGTGTAGGGAGAGATTGCAACAGCAGAGCCTGAGCGAAGAACTGCCAGAACTGTGTCATCTTCCTCTGTTGCGTGGATGATTGATCCGTACGGGAGGAAGACAACCTTATAAATCTGACCTACTTCATCACACAGCTCATCAAACTGCGCCTTGACGGAGGCAAACTGTTTTTTAAGAACTGCAATGTCGCCCCCCTCGCTTGTGAGAGAGTTTATCTTATAGGTCAGCGTGTCAAGCTTTGTTGAGATGTCAGCAATTTGCTTGAAGTTGGCTGAGAGGGTTGCAAGGTCAGTCTTCGTCGCTGTCAGCTGTGTGCGCAGACTTGAAATTTCATCGGAGAGAGAGGAGATTGAGGATTGCGTTGCCGCAAAATCTGCCTCAAGCTTTGCAAGCCTTGCTTCAAGCTGAGCCTTTGCAGTATTCAGCTGGTTCTGAAGCTCGGTGTTGTCCTCTTCAAGCGAGCCGACTTTATTCTCAAGCGCAGAAATTCTGTCAAGCAGAGCCTGAATTGACTCGGATGTAGCTCCACTACCCTCTGTGCCTGAGCTTGGGCCACTACCTGATTCATAGGCAAGCTCAAGTACGGACAGACGGGTGCTTATATCGGTGATGGTTGCATTTATCGTTTGTACGATCTCAGAGATATACGCCTTCATACCCGAAAGTGAAACTACGGGGTCCTTGGAGCTGTCATAATCAACCGTTGCGTACACGGCAAGTGATGATGTGGCTGCGAGCATAAGTGCCAATACCAACACCGTAGTGCGTTTCAGTCTTTTGAAAAATTTCATAATAATTACCTCATTGTGGGGTTAAATCTCGATTTGAAGCTGCATCTTTTCGATGTCCTTCTCAACGAGAAGTACGGGAGTTGCGGGGATTTTTGTTTTCTTGTAGCCCTTGGTGCTTTCAAATTTGTCTGCAAAGTCACGATATACGGCTACAACGGTCATATCCTTTTTGAGCGTCAGGAGCTGTGAGCCTCCCGATGTTCTTGTGGTCTTTACGGGAAGGAGCGAGGTTGAAAGCACTATTGCGCGATCGTTTGACGTTACGATGAGAAGCTCAAACGGCTTTTTGTTCTCCTCGAATATGCCGACTATGGGCGAGGCTGACGAATACACACCCGTCATTTTTCTTCTCGTTCCCTTTACGGCGTAAGCTGAAAGTGGAATTTTGACGCCCTTGCCGTTGGCAAATACGAATACCATATTGCCCGTGTCGTTCCAATCTGCATCAATTCTGATATAGATAGGCTTCTCGCCTTTTTCAAATTTCAGCTTGCCCGGGAGGAACTCGCCGTATTCCGATGCTTTGCAGGACGGAATTTCCGACGCCTTGAAGCGATAGAGCTGTCCCATATTTGTAAATACAGCAAGCTCTGTGATGTTTTCAGCATCAAATTCAGCAATCAGGTGGTCGCCATCCTTTAGCTTTTGCTCATCATTACCTCTGAGCGACTTGTCGGTTATCTTCTTGAAATAACCGTCAGCTGAAAGGAAGAAGTGTGCGGGGTAGTTTTCAATAAAGTCTTCTGCACGATAAACAACAATCTCATCTGCGTTTTTAATCGTTGCACGTCGAGGCTTGCCATATTTCTTCTTGATCTCAGTAAGCTGGGATGCAATAAGCCTCTTCATCTTGAGCTCGTCGCGAAGAGTTTCCTCAATATCTGCAATCTCTGCACGAAGCGAATCGATCTCGTTTATGCGATTGATGAGGTACTCACGGTTGAGATAACGAAGACGGATTTCTGCAATATACTCGGCCTGCTTGGTGTCGATAGAAAATCCACGGCAGAGATTGGGAACAACATCGCTTTCCTTTTCGGTGTTGCGAATGATCTTAATAGCCTTGTCAATGTCAAGCAAAATCTTTCCAAGACCGAGCAACAGGTGGAGCTTGTCCTTTTTCTTTTCAAGCTCGTATGTGAGCTCACGTGCAAGACATCTCTTACGGAATTTGATCCACTCCTCGAGAATTGGGATAACGCCGAGAGTGTACGGTGTTGAGTTGATGAGTACATTGAAGTTGCAGGAGAAGCTGTCCTCGAGAGCTGTAGCCTTGTAGAGCTTGATCATAAGCGCATCGGGATCGGTGCCACGGCGCAGATCAAGTGTGAGCTTGAAGCCCTGGAGGTCGGTTTCATCTCTGAAGTCAACAACATCACGAAGAGAGCCGTTTTTGATCATCTCGGCAATCTTCTTCATTATGACCTCAACTGTTGTCGAGTACGGAATTTCAGTTATCTCAATGCAGTTTTCCGATTTATCATAGCGATATTTTGCACGGATCTTGACGGGGCCCTCGCCTGTTTCGTAAACACGCTTCATAGCCTCTCTGTCATAAATAATCTCGCCTCCACAGGGGAAGTCGGGAGCGGGCATAATATCGAGAATATTGTCGATATTTGTTTTTGATGAGCGCAGAAGAGCTATCGTTGCGTCGCAAACCTCCGAGAGATTGAAGGGGCATATTTTCGACGCCATACCAACTGCAATACCCGTGTTGGGTGTTACCAGAATGTTCGGGAAGGAGGTCGGGAGCAGTGTCGGCTCTTTCATCGTGCCGTCGTAGTTGTCGACCATTTCGACGGCGTTTTTATCAATACCCCCGAAAAGCTCAGCTGCGAATTTTTCAAGTCTTACCTCTGTGTAACGGGGTGCGGCGCAAATGGTGCTTGAGCTGTACTGCTTACCAAACGAGCCTTTTGAGTCGACGAAGGGGTGAAGAAGAGCCTCATAGTCACGAGTCAGACGCACCATCGTTTCATATATTGCGGCGTCTCCGTGGGGGTGAAGCCTCATCGTTTGACCTACTACGTTTGCGCTCTTGGTTCTGCCACCTGAAAGCAGTCCCATTTTATACATTGTATATAGGATCTTTCGATGCGAGGGCTTAAATCCGTCGATCTCGGGAATTGCTCTTGATACGATGACGCTCATAACATACGGCATATAGTTTTTTTCTATCGTGTCCGTTATGGGCTGGTCCGTTATCGGAGCGTGTGTGATCGGAAGCGGGACTTCCGTTTTTTTCTTTCTTGCCATTTCTTAAACCTCAATTTTTATTTGGGGAGTATCATTTATTCTGATGTTGGATAGACAACGGTGTGCGCAGCTGCCCTTATAAGCCTGTTGTAAAGGGCAAGCCCGAAGCCGCTTGTGTCGGGAAGATTGGCATACACCCTCTCGCCACCTATCTTGTCGCACTCACGGAGAGCAGAGAAGAGATTGTGTCCTTGCGCCTCAAGATCGCTCTCGCCACCTATACATATTATTTTGTCAGCTTCAAGAGACTCTGCCTGCTCATCATAGCAGATGATGGTTGCGCCCTCATCACGTTGCTTGCGTCTGAAAAACTCAAGCCGTGCGCAAGCGTCTCCACCGACAAGCACAAGAGGCTTGCTTGGCGCATAATGCCTGTATTTAGTTCCGGGACAGATCGGTCTTTCATTTTCCTTCAGCATCTCTGTAACGGTGTTGCTGACGCTGACAGAGGAGCAGACGCAACAGAGAGCATCGTATGTAACTGCTCCCGGGCGCAGAAGCACAAGCTCGTCCTCTCCCGTTATCTTGACTATTGTTGATTCAACGCCAAACGCCGAGTCGCCACCATCAATTATGCAGTCAACTCTGCCGTATAGGTCGCAAATAACGTGCTCGGCGCAGGTTGGCGAGGGCTTGCCCGACAGATTTGCCGACGGTGCGGCAATCGGGATACCTGCCATATCAATAAGCGCATTGGCTATGGGATGGAGAGGACAGCGAACTGCTACGCTGTCAAGCCCACCTGTGACCTCCGTGGGAATTGTGTCCTTCTTCGGCATAATAACCGTAAGAGGCCCCGGCATAAAATGCTTTGCAAGCCTGTAATAAAGCTCGCCCGTGTGTGCGTACGCCTCAGCGTCCTCGGGCTTCGCTATGTGTATGATAAGAGGATTGTCCGATGGACGTCCTTTGGCTTTGTATATCTTTTTCGCGCTCTCGGGGCTTGTGGCGTCCCCACCAAGTCCGTAGACGGTTTCGGTTGGGAAAACCACAGTACCACCGGCTTTGAGCAGCTCTGCGGCAGGCATCAGTTGCTCCGGCTCGGGGGCGTCGCAGTTTACTTTAATTATTAAGGTTTCCATAAAAACTCTTTCGTTTAAGTTTAGTAGCTTTGCTCAGCTCTGAGCCTCTCAGCCGTGTCAGCGGCGATGAGAGCGTCAATCATCTCGCCTATCTTTCCGTCAAGGAAGCTGTCGAGAGAATGGAGCGTAAGCCCGATTCTGTGATCGGTTATGCGATTTTGTGGGTAATTGTAGGTGCGAATTTTTTCGCTTCTGTCGCCACTTCCTACCTGTGAGCGTCTTGCTCCGGCAATAGCTTCTTGCTGTTCTGTGCGTTTGATATCATACAGACGGGCACGAAGCATTCGCAGAGCCTTGTCCTTATTCTGAAACTGTGAACGCTCTTGTTGACATTCTATAACTATTCCTGTGGGAATATGCGTAAGTCTTACGGCAGATTCGGTCTTGTTTATATGCTGACCACCTGCTCCACTCGATTTGCAGGACTCAAATAAAAGCTCTGAGGGAAGAATTTCAATCTCAACGGCATCAGCCTCAGGGAGAACTGCAACGGTTGCCGCAGAGGTGTGAATGCGTCCCTGGGACTCGGTTTCGGGAACTCTCTGGACACGGTGAACGCCCGATTCAAATTTGAATCTTGAATATGCGCCGTCACCCTCGACCGTAAAGGTTATTTCCTTAAAGCCACCACGGTCAGTTTCGTTTGCGCTTGCAACGGAGATCTTAAATCCACATTCCTCGCAATACATCGAGTACATTCGGTAGAGAGCAGAGGCGAAGAGTGCCGCCTCCTCGCCACCTGTGCCTGCACGGATCTCCACAATAACGTTTTTGTCATCATTGGGATCTCTCGGAAGAAGCAGAACTTTAAGCTTTTCGAGTGAGTCAGCCTTTGTAAGCTTTGCCTCGGCAAGCTCTTCTTCGGCAATCTCGTGAAGCTCTGATAGGGATTTGTCATCAAGTATTCCCCTTGCCTCACTCTCGCTCTCCTCAGCCGAGAGGTAGCGTCTGTATTCGTCAATGAGAGGGGTCAGGGCTTTATATTCCTTCAAGAGCGATGTGTAAAGCTCAATATTTGAGATGACGGAGTTGTCCTCAAGCTTCTGCGAGATGTCGAGATATTTTTCGTAAAGTTGGCTTAGTCTTGTGAGCATTGATATCAATAGCGATTGAACGCAGAGAAGCTTCTGTGAGCTTCATAGAGGTCAACCTTTGCAATAATTTCATAAGGAGCGTGCATAGAGATTACGGGAACTCCAAGGTCAACAACCTCGATATTGTGCTTTGAGATGTACTTTGCAACAGTTCCACCACCACCAAAGTCAACCTTGCCAAGCTCGCCTGCCTGCCATACAACATCGTCCTTTGCCATCATAGCACGGAGCGCACCGATATATTCAGCAGATGCATCGTTGGTGCTTGATTTTCCTCTTGCGCCTGTGTACTTCGTGAGAACTACGCCGCACGAGAGGAGTGAGGAGTTACGCTTTTCAAACGCCTCAGCAAAATTGGGATCGTATGCTGCAGAAACGTCTGCAGAGAGGCAGAGCGAGGACGCACGAACCTTTGCAGAGGAGATGGAGGCAGACTCTGCAATAGCGTCAATGAGGTCGAGGATGAGATCGCTCTGCATACCTGTGTTTCCGTCACTTCCGGTCTCTTCCTTGTCAGCAAGGATGCACATAAGGGAGTGGGGAGTGCCCATCTTTATTGCCTCGAACATAGCTGTGAGTGCAGGGTATGCACATACTCTGTCATCGTGTCCGTAGGCACAGATCATTGAACGGTCAAATCCGACATCACGAGCACGTCCAACAGGAACTGCACACAGCTCTGCTGTGAGGAAATCCTCTTCGCAGATGCCGTATTTTTCATTAAGAATTCTGAGAACGTTGAGCTTGATGCCGTCAGCCTCGTTTACAAGAGGACGGCTGCCGATGAGAAGATTGAGCTTCTCGCCGGGAATAGCTTCGCCAAGGGGCTTGCGATCATCATTGTGTCCGAGGTGGGGAAGAAGATCGTTGATGTAGAGAACGGGATCGCCGTCATCCTCACCGATGGTAATTTCAACGGATGTGCCGTCCTGACGAATAACAACACCGTGGAGTGCAAGAGGTGTTGCCATCCACTGATATTTTCTGATACCACCGTAATAATGTGTCTTGAAGAAGCACATTCCACTATCCTCATAAAGAGGAACTTGCTTGAGGTCGATTCTGGGGGAATCGATATGTGCGGCAGAAATACGAATACCGCACTCAAGGCTCTCGCTTCCAATGGAGAAGAGGAAGAGGTTCTTACCTCTGTTGTTGTAATAATATTTTCCACCAACCTTTATTTCGTCACCGAAGGTGTAGGGAACAAATCCCTCAGCCTCAGCCAGAGCTATGGAAGCCTCTACGGCCTCTCTCTCTGTCTTGGATGCGTCAAGATAGCTTGCATATCCTTCGGCGTACGAGTATGCGGCATCTATTGCCTCGCTGTCTCTGCGCTCATATACTGTTTTCTTTTTGTATAGAAGCTCTCTTGCTGCCTCTGCACTTGTTTTGATTTCGCTCATAATTATGTCCCTTTCCTATCTATGATTATCTTATTGATATTCTTATTTAATTGTCAAGATCACGGTACACCTCAATGGCACTCATAACACTCTCGACATATTTTTCTGTGTCCCTGTCGGGAATTTTTAGTAGCTTTCCGTTCTCGTCAACAAGGCTTTCATCGGAAAGCCAACCGTCAACGGTTTCCTCGCCAATATACATTGCTGCGTATACGGTGGTAAAGCTTTTGTATTTGTCATAAAGCTTTGAGATCCAATACGTGCCTATGTTTACCGAGGTGGACGGGTCAAACAGAAGTCCTGCATCCACATAACAGCCAAGCTCGGTGGCAAGAACTTCGTACTGCTCACCCGTCAACTGCATAAGCCCCGTTTTTCCTCCGTCCCCAACAAGTCCCGTCTCAAAATCACTTCTTGCCTTTATGTTTCCATATATGATGTAATCGGGAATGGAATACTTATATGAAGCCTCGTTTACATATTCCTCGTACAGAATAGGATGATTTTTTTCTAAAAGTGATGTGTAGATAAGGTCGTAAATAAAGCCACAGCCGACGGAGAGAGCGAGGATAATGATTATAACCAAAGAGTTTTTTAGCTTTTTGCTCATCTGCCTACCTCCGTAAGTAAGTTACGGGCTGCAAGACGCAGAGCCTCGGTGTCACCGTCGTTTATGATCGTGAAATCTGCACGAGTGGTGTAAAAGCTGTCGTGTGGTGCAGCTGCAAGCCGTGCCGAAAGCTCCTCGTCCGTTTTCTCGTCACGGATGCGAAGACGTGAGAGCCTGAGCTTTGGCGATGCAATAAGCGCGACGGTGAAATCGCACTCAGCCTCAAAGCCTGCCTGGAAGAGAAGTGGAGCGTCAATTATTATTGCAGGTATGCCATCGCCTGCGTTGCCGATTGATCGGCGCACCTCATCGAGTACGAAAGCGTGTGTGATCTCATTGAGCCTTTTTTGTTTTTCTTTGCCACCCGGCGCAAAGACTATGGATGCCATAACTGCTCTGTCAAGGCTTCCGTCCTCTCTCAGCACCCTCTCTCCGAACATCTCCTCTTCTGCCAGAGCACGGGTGCAGGGCGAGGGAGAATTGACGAGAGAATGATATATCTTGTCGCAATCAAGCACAAGACAACCACTCTCTGCAAGAAAACTGCAGAAAAGCGATTTTCCTGCACCACTCGGCCCTGTGACTCCGATAACCATAGCTCGTCCTCCCTATCGTCGATTTTTTAATTAATAATAATTATACATAGTATATTATAACACAACTGAATTAAAAATGCAAGTAGAAGTAAAAAAAAGCATTTTGTAGTTGCAAAATTCTGTTTTGTGTTGTATAATAAAGTGTAAAACTATGCGGAGGTGACGCTATGTCTCGGAAATACAAATGGTTGCTCTTTGATGCAGACAATACACTTCTTGACTTTTCGCTTGCAGAAAAATGTGCCCTGGTGGCAACACTCAGGGGTGCACATCTGCCCGATGGCGATGAGATCGTGGCAGCTTACAGCGAGATAAACGACTCGATGTGGAAGATGCTTGAGCGTGGCGAGATTACAAAAGAGAGATTGCGTACACTTCGCTTTGAGCGTTTTTGCCTGCATTTTGGTTTTGGTGCCGACCCTTTGTATCTTGCAGACAGCTATGTTGAAAATCTCAAAAGCAACAGCCAACTTTGCGAGGGAGCAGAGGAGCTTTGTCGCAGTCTTTTTGGTAAATATAAGCTTTACATAATTACAAACGGCATACTTGAGGTGCAGAGAGCGAGATTTGGTGGCTCTGCCATCTGCAAGTATTTTGAGCACACCTTTGTTTCCGACGAGATCGGAGTTGAAAAGCCGTCCCCACTTTTCTTTGACGCAGTTGCGTCTGCCATTGATGGCTTTGATTGCAAACAGGCTCTCGTTATCGGAGACTCGCTGTCATCCGATATCAGAGGTGGCATAAACTATGGAATTGATACCTGTTGGTACAATCCTGCTAAAAAGGCAAAGCCCGACGGAATGGATATAACCTATACCGTGGAGAGACTTCGCGATATTGAAACGCTTTTGGAGGGCGTAGATGAGTAAGAATATAGATAAATTTTGCGCCACTCTTGAATGCGAGGGGATCTTGTGTGAGAGGGATATTCTTCTTGCAGGAAAATCGAGCTTTCGCATAGGTGGCAGAGCTGACGTTGGCGTATTCCCCAAAAACGAGGAGCAGATGGCAAGAGTTTTTGCTGTCGCAAACAGGGAGGAAATTTCTGCATTTGTAGTTGGCAACGGCTCAAATCTTCTGTTTGACGATGATGGCTACCGTGGATGCATTGTCTTTACCGAGGGTATGAATAACATAAGCGTTTGTGGTGAGAGCATTGTTGCCGAATGTGGCGCATCTTTGACTGCAATAGCAAATATTGCACGCAAAAGCTCACTTACAGGACTTGAATTTGCGTACGGAATCCCGGGTAGCTGTGGTGGTGCTGTTACTATGAACGCCGGGGCGTACGGTGGTGAGATCTCCGATGTGCTCATCTCTTGCCGTGTGCTTGACTCTCACAGTGGCGAGATCTACACCATTATGGGCAAGGATATGAATTTTTCATACAGGCACAGTGCAATTATGGAGAGGGAAGGTCTTGTTTGTCTTTCGGCGAGCTTTGCGCTGACGGCTGGTGACGGCGAGTGTATTTCCGAGAAGATGCGCGAGCTTATGGAACGAAGACGCTCAAAGCAACCACTTGAATACCCAAGTGCAGGAAGCGTTTTTAAACGTCCTGCTCCCGACAAATATGTTGGACAGATGGTTGAAATGTCAGGACTTAAAGGCTACACAGTTGGTGGAGCTTGCGTGTCCGAAAAGCACGCAGGATTTATAATCAACAAGGGTGGTGCAACGGCTGCCGATGTGCGTGCAGTAATAGAGCACGTCAGGGCTGTTGTAAGAGAGAATTTCGATGTTGAGCTTGAATGTGAGATAAGAACGCCGAGGGCGAAAAAATGAAGGTAAGCTTTACACAAAGGGTGAGAGAAGAGTTGCTTCTGAACCTTCCGACAAAGGATTGCTGTCGCCGTTCCTTACTGTTCGGACTACTCATAAACGCTGATCTCGGTATGGAGGGCTCTGTGTATGTGCGACTTGTCGGACGGTCTGTCTCAGAGCTTGCGCTTAAATACCTGCACGATTGCTACGGCAGAGATGGTATTGCCGAGTATCAAAACAGCTATGGCAGAGTCAGCTGTGATTTAAGCTTTTTCTCTGAAAAGCTGTCGGAGAAGCTCCGTCTGCTCTCAGGCGATGGAGAGAGCTTGCTCTCGCTTCTTAAATGCAAGGACTGCACGACTGCATTTTTAGGTGGTCTTTTTCTTTCGGCATCCACCTTTTCAGATCCCGACCGTGAGTCGAGGCTTGAGATCAGGATAAATGATCCACAGAGAGCAGGAGCTTTGCGTTCTCTTTTTGAGTCGCTGGGACATACACCGGGTGTGTCGGAGAGGGATGGCTTGTCCTCGCTGATATTCAAGAGAGCGGAGGACGTCGAGGATATACTTACGATGTCGGGGGCTGTAAGCACAGCGATGGAGCTGATGCAGGGAAAGCTTATGCGTGAGCTTCGTGGCGAGGTAAATCGCAAATCAAATTGCGAGGTGCGAAATATCGGGAGAACTACGGCGGCATCAAGCGCACAGCTTGAAGCTGTAAGACTTCTTATTGAGAGTGGCAATATCACCTTGCTCCCCGATGAGCTTCAGGAAACTGCCAGACTCAGAGCCGCTCTGCCTGAGCTTTCGCTCTCAGAGCTTGCCGCACGGCATACTCCACCGATTTCAAAATCGGGGCTTAATCACAGAATGCAGAAGCTTTTGGCTCTTGCAAAGAAAATCAGAGAAGAAAATCAATAAAAATTGCCACTTGCGGCATCAGTTTTTAAGGAGGGTACGGTAATGGCTGATTTTGTTCATCTTCATTTGCATACGGAATACAGCTTGCTTGACGGAGCTTGCCGTATCAAAGATATTCCTGCTGCTGTCCTTGCAGCAGGTCACAGCGCAGTTGCAATGACCGACCACGGTGCTATGTACGGCACTATGGAGTTTTTCAGGGCCTGCAAAAAGGCAGGTGTAAAGCCCATTGTCGGATGCGAGGTTTATGTCGCACCCTCATCTCGCTTTGACCGTGTGAGCGGACGAGAGGGTGGAGCGCACCATCTTGTGCTCTTGTGCGAGAATATGACGGGCTATAAAAACCTCACTTATATGGTCTCAAAGGCATTTACTGAGGGCTTTTATTCAAGACCGAGAGTGGATCTTGAGCTTCTTCGCAATCATAGCGAGGGTCTTATTTGTCTGTCAGCTTGCCTCTCCGGTGAAATTCCGTCAGCTCTCTCTGCGGGAGACCGCGATCGTGCAGAGAAAATTGCCGAGACCTATCTTAAAATTTTCGGCAAGGATAACTTTTTTATTGAGCTTCAAAACCACGGTATACCCGAACAGAGACAGATATTGCCCGATCTTTATCTGCTTGCCAAGAAGCTTGGTATTTCCGTTGTTGCAACTAATGATGTGCATTATCTGAAAAAGAGCGACGCTGAGGCACAGACCGTTCTTATGTGCATACAGACCAATACTACGATGGCAGACGGTGGCAGACCGGGATTTGAAACTGACGAGTTTTATTATAAGTCCACCACCGAGATGGAAAGACTATTTGGTGGATATGAGGGTGCTATCGAGAACACTGTCCGTATTGCCGAGAGATGCTCGCTTGAGCTTGAAGAAGAGGGCTACAAGCTGCCTCGCTATCCTTTGAGGGACGGCGAGAGTGCCTTCGAGGTGCTCAGAGAGAGAACCTTTGGTGGACTTGAAAAGCTTGCGCTGTCGGGACGCATTCCTGCAGACGGCTTTACGCTTGACGATTATATCGCAAGAGCAGAATATGAGCTTGACGTGATACATTCGATGGGCTTTGACGATTACTTTCTCATAGTTTCCGATTATGTGGGCTTTGCCAAGGGAGAGGGTATTCCCGTAGGTCCAGGCAGAGGCTCGGGATGTGGTAGCCTTGTTGCGTTCGGAACATCAATTACCGATATAGATCCACTTCGCTTTGACTTGCTCTTTGAGAGATTTCTCAATCCCGAGAGAGTAAGTATGCCCGATATTGACATAGATTTCTGTTACAATCGCAGAGACGAGGTACTCCGGTACGTCAAGGACAAATACGGAGAGGACCGTGTCTCTCAGATTATAACATTTGGTACACTCGGAGCAAGAGCTGCAGTGCGTGACTGTGGCAGAGTGCTTGGTATGTCCTATTCCGATGTGGACGAGATCGCAAAGCTCATACCAAGGGAGCTTGACGTGACCCTTGAAGATGCTATGGCTGTGCCGGAACTGCGTGAGCTTTACGAAAGCTCCGATGATGTCAAAAAGCTTATGAATACAGCAAGACTGCTTGAGGGTATGCCGAGAAATGTTTCCGTTCACGCCGCAGGTGTGGTAATTACCGAGAAGCCTGTGCTCGAATATCTGCCACTTGCCGTCAGCAACGGAGCTGTTGTGACACAGTTTGATATGGATACTGTGGCGTCTCTCGGACTTCTGAAATTCGACTTCCTTGCGCTTAGGTATCTCACGATAATTGATGACGCAGTTAAGCAGATCAGGGAGAATGATCCCGATTTTGATATCGAGACTGTTAGCCTTGATGACAAAAAGACCTATGAGCTTATCTCGTCGGGACAGACAAGTGGAGTTTTTCAGCTCGAGTCTTCGGGAATGAGAGCGATGCTGACAAATCTTTGCCCTGAGTGCATAGATGATATACTTGCGGCAATCGCACTCTACCGTCCGGGCCCTATGGACTCCATCCCGAAATATATAGAGGGAAAGAAAAATCCGTCCTCGGTAAAATATCTCCATCCTCTGCTTGAACCGATAATTGATCCAACCTATGGTTGCATTGTTTATCAGGAGCAGGTAATGAACATTTTCCGTACTGTTGCAGGCTTTTCGTTTGGCAGAGCTGATATAGTTCGCCGTGCGATGTCGAAGAAAAAAGCGGCAGTGCTTGCGGCAGAGAAGGACAACTTTATTGATGGAGCAGCAAAGAACGGCGTTTCCCGCGAGATAGCTGAGGAGCTGTTTGACGATATGTCAAGCTTTGCAAGCTATGCGTTCAACAAGAGCCACGCCGCCGCATACGCTATGCTTTCGTTCAGAACGGCATATCTCAAGGCGCATTATCCCCGTGAATTCTTTGCGGCTCTGCTCAACAGCGTACTCGGCTCACCCGATAAGATAGCTGATTATATAGCCGAGGCGGCAAAGCTCGGAATCAGAGTTCTTCCCCCGAATATTAATCGCAGTATGCTTGACTTCCACGTAAGTGGAAATGATATCACATTCGGTCTGCTGGCACTTAAAAACGTCGGAAGACAGTTTGTTGACAGGATTATTTATCTCAGAGGAGAGAGAGAGTACAGCTCTTTTGGAGACTTCCTTGAGAGAATGTCGGGAAGTGAGCTTAACAGACGAATGGTTGAGTCACTTATCAAGGCAGGTGCATTTGATAGTCTTGGCGTTTACCGTTCAAAGCTCCTTGCAACGCTTGAAAACGCGCTTCTTGCGATAGGCCGCAAGAGCCGTGGCAATATTATGGGTCAGCTCGATATGTTCTCGATGGCAGGCGAGGATATGGGAATGGATGACAGCATCTCATATCCCGATATTCCCGAATTTTCCATCAGGGACTTGCTTTCGATGGAGAGAGAAGTGGCGGGACTCTATTTCTCAGGTCATTTGCTCGATAATTATTCAATGCATATAGAGTCAATTTCGCCAACTCGTATTGCCGATATTGTTGGTAGTGAGGACGGCGAGGAGAACGAGGAGGACACGGGCGTTACCGATGGCTCACCTGTCGCAGTCTGTGGTATGATAACAGGTGTAGTGCAGAAGACAACACGCAAGGGAGAGGGTATGGCTTTCGCCACTCTTGAAGATAAGAGTGGTACGCTCGAGGTCGTCGTTTTTGCAAAACAATACGCATCCTACCGTCGACTTATCGTGATGGATACGGCAGTTTGCATACACGGTAACGTCTCAAGAAGGGATGGCGAGAGGGCAAAAATACTCTTGTCTGCTGCAGTCCCACTTTTGAGTGACGAGGAATACAAGCGCAGACGTCCTGCTCCCACGGCTGCACAAGAAAAAAGAAAAACTGCACCCACGGCAGAGGTGCAGGAAAAAGCTATTCGTAAGCTTTATGTCAGAGTTCCATCAAAAGACTCGCTTATTTATAAGAAATGTGCAAATATCGCAGAGATATTTGATGGAAACATAAGATTATTCTTCTACTATTCCGATGTCGGACAGTATGAGGAATATGCACACGGAGTGGAGATCTCTAAAGCTCTGCTTGATGAGCTTGGGGAGATAGCAGGCAACGATTCTGTTGTCGGCAGATAAAACACGATCACGAAATCAAATCGTATACGGCAACCATAGCCGCCTCAAAATCGGGGAATGATATGCCTGCTCGCAGCTTCTCAAGCTCGCTCTTTTTGAGGGATGAGCACTCGTAGCTTCGCTCATACACACATTCACCGTCCTCTATGATCAAGAGTGTGTTGCCGTCTAGGCGAAGAAGCGTGCCGCTGTCAACGGGCGTGGTGCTTGTTGATTCGTCATCATCAACCGACGTGCTTACGTCAGGACTTTCGGAGGTTGTAGGTGTTGCGTCCTCGCCGCCGCTTGTGATAGGTGTGCTCGATGTGCTCGGAGCGGAGGTGTCGGGAGAGAGGGATGCACTTATGTCATCATCACTCCCCGTCATCGTTTCGTCTTTGCTGTCACTTTGAGTGGGGCTTTGAGATGTGCTTTGAGATGTGCTTTGAGAGAGTGCATTTTCGTCGGTATCGAAGGCGATTTCGCTGTAAGCCCTTGCGCTTGCAAAAACTGCCGCACCCGACACAATGAGTGCGACTACTGCAACAACAACGAAAGAAACTAACAATTGATCGTGTTTCATTGAATATCCTTTCAAAAATTAAAAATATTTTTGTCTACTCAATGATATTATCAGCAACAATTCATAAAATATTCAAAAATGTATGATAATATGTAATAAAGCTACCGGCTTTGGCATTATTTACTGCTTTGTGGCTTTTGTAAATAACGTATCTAACCATTAATGGAGAAAAAGATGGCTTCAAAAAAGAAAATCAAATGGGGCGAGGAATTGAAGACGGCGGGCAAGGTGCTTGTTTCGGGCATCGGCAAGTTCTTCAAGGCCTTTATCAACGTCATTATAACAATACTGCTGATTTGTGCACTCACGGGAATTATCGTTGTTTGTGCATTTACGGTGTATATAAATAACTATATCGAGACGGAGATAGATGCTGACCAGTTCAGGATGAACATACCGACATCTACCACCACGCATATTTACAGGTATGAGTTCACCGATAGAGCAAACCGAGAGGGCAAGCTTGTGCCGATGGATTCGGACGCTGACTATCGTATTCAGGGCGATGCTGACCAGATTTTTGTATCATACGAGCAGATACCCGACAATATGATAAATGCTATCATAGCCATCGAGGACAAGCGTTTTATGACAAACAGCGGCGTTGACTGGAAGCGTACGATTGCAGCAGGTGCTAACTTCTTCCTCGGCTTTGACGAGAGTGGCTACGGTGGCTCAAGCATCACGCAACAGCTCATCAAGAACGTCACGCAGAATGACGATTATTCGATCCAGAGAAAGATTCAGGAGATCTTTTGGGCACTCGACCTTGAGACTAAGATGGACAAGGAGGAGATCCTTGAGCTTTATCTCAATATCGTAAACTTCGGTAACGGATGTAACGGCGTTCAGGCAGCGGCGTACAGCTATTTTTCGAAGGACGTCTCCGAGCTGACGCTTATTGAGTGTGCAGCTATCGCAAGCATTACAAAGAACCCATCAAGATTCAATCCTATCTATTATCCCGAATACAACGCAGAGAGACGTAATACCGTTCTCTATGAGATGTATGATCAGGGACTTATCACTCGCCGTGAATTTGAAGAGGCGTTTGGCAAGGAGCTTGTGCTCAATTTGCCGGGTGGAAATGAGAGTGAGGATGAGGACGAGGACGCACTCACAGTAAACTCCTGGTACACCGATATGGTAATCCAGGATGTAATTGACGATCTCGTCAGTCAGAAGGGCTATTCCTCCAAGATGGCGTCTCTTCTCGTTTATAACGGTGGACTTAATATCGTTTCTCTTGTAGATCCCGTAATTCAGGCAGAGCTTGAGAAGACAATGATGAATGACGAGCTTTTCCCTGTTGATAAATCGGGAATCAAGGCACAGGCATCTGCGATTATTATTGATCCACAGACGGGTGATATACTTGCCGTTGTAGGTTCAAGAGGAGAGAAGACGGCAAACCGTATTCTCAATTATGCAACACAGACAAGGCGTTCCCCCGGTTCGTCAATCAAGCCGTTGTCGGTTTATGCTCCTGCAGTTGAACAGGGGCTTATCACCTGGTCAACTGTTTATGATGACACACCGTTCAATTTTGACAATAATATTGCCTGGCCGAAGAACGCAACCGGCGTTTACAGAGGCCTTACAAATATCAACTATTCAATAAAGCATTCTCTTAACACGGTAGCAGTCAAGGTGCTGGACCGTGTCGGAATTAAGCAGTCATTTGATTTCTGTTACGATACATTACAGATGAAAAATCTGCTTGTTGCAGAGAAGCAGGACGGTTGGACGCTTACTGATATGGGCTATGCATCTCTGGCTCTCGGTCAGCTGACCTATGGACTTACAAACAGAGAAATTACTGCTGCGTATTCGATTTTTGCAAACAACGGCGTTTACAACGAGCCCCATTCATACCTCACCGTAACCGACAGCGAGGGCAACGTAATTCTTGAAAACAAGTATTCGGGAACAGTTGCCATCAGCGAGGACACCTCGGCTCTGATGACAAAGATGATGGAAAACGTTATAAAGAGCGGTACTGCTACTGCGCTTACCTTTGGCAAAACAACAGGCATTGACGTTGCAGGTAAGACGGGTTCTGCAGGTGACTATTATGACCGTTGGTTCATCGGCTATACTCCTTATTATATCTGTGGTGTATGGTACGGCTATGAGTACCAGAAGACCATCAATGCAAACTTCAACCCTGCCGTAAGGGTATGGGACGATGTTATGACACGTGTTCATCAGGTCAAGGTGCTTGATAAGGTAGCGGCGGGAGAGGCGGAGCTTAAGAGCTTTGAGACCCCGAGCAATATAATAGAGGTTACCTATTGCCAAGACTCAGGACTCCTCTATAATAAGGATACTTGTGCGCACGATCCGAGAGGCGACCGCAGAGAGACGGGATATTTCATCAAGGGCACTGAGCCTGTTGAATATTGCGACAGACATATTCTTGTCGATTACGATATCGTAGAAAAGGGTATTGCCTGCAAAAACTGCCCACCTGAAAACGTGGTCAAGGTTGCACTTGTCGAGATCGAGCAGAGACATCTTGGCTCTGTAATGTTCGTTACCGACACACAATACACCTATGTAAAGCTTCCGTACAATGTAATGCCGTTTACGGACAAGGAAAGATCGTTCTATTACAGCCTGTGGAAGAAAGGCGATTACCCCGGACTTTCCGTTGCAGTCCATCAGTACAACGCACTCTGTACCACGCATTTTGACGAGGAACAATGGAAGCGTGATCTTGAGGAGCTTGAAAAGGACAGCGAGGCTCTAGAGGATCTGCTTGGATCCGATAAGCCGATTTATTTCAGACACGGCAGAATATTTGATATTTTCTCCTCAGGTCCACAATAACTTGGAGCTTGAAAATTGAGAATAAAGTATTGACAAATCAAAAATGTTGGTATATAATAAAATCACTCAAAAATTGGTTTTGGAGGTAATCTAATGAAAAAGATCAGAAATATTGTTGCACTCGCTCTCGTAGCAGTTTTCCTTTGCTTCGGACTCACTTCTTGCTACAATGATTCAGGTTCAACCGATATTAAGGTTTCTGTCAGAATTTATGACAGCAACGGCGATATATTTATTGGCACCGGCGAGGACTTTGCAGTTGCTCCCGGTACAACGGTAACTGACGCTGTAAAGGCTATTTGTGAAGAAAGAGGCGCAACATACGAAACAGACACAACAGGCGTTTTTATTTCCTTCACCTATGACGGAACAAAGATTGAAGAGTACCAGGATGAGCCTCTTGAGAACGGCAAGATCCCGCTTCACAAGTTCGCTTGGTCTCTCAATGGCACAGCACAGACTGCCGCTATGGATGCTACCACACTCAACGAGGGTGACGCAATCGTTATCAATTTCACAACAGTTGAGGTAACTCCCCAGCCTTAAGTTCTTTAACTTAAATTAACCAAAAAAAGCAGATGGCTGCCCACAGCAGCCATCTGCTTTTTGCATTATTAATTTTCCGATGAGACTATAACTGCACCACCGAGCAGAAATTCACCGTTAAAGAAAACGGCAGCTTGACCCGGTGTTGGAGCTCTTTGTGGCGTGTCGAAGTCTATTTTGACTCTTCCACCTCCAAGATTTGTCACGAGTGCCTCGCCGCTATGCCTTGAATAGCGAAGACGGACGGACGCCTTAAAGGGAGTAGATGGCAGAGAGCCTGAAAAATATTTTGCGTCCTTGGCAAAAACCGTGCGCCTGTAAAGCTCGCTCCCACTGCAAAGCACTATATCTCCGCTTTCTGCGTTGATGCTCTGTACAAAGAGAGGGTGGAGGTATGAAACCCCAAGTCCCTTGCGCTGACCTATCGTGTAGGAAGAAATTCCACGGTGAGTGCCGAGGATCTTGCCGTCGGTCGTGATGAAATTGCCTGTCTTTACCTCACCGGAAAGGCGGGAGCTTACAAAAGCTCCGGTGTCACCGTCGGGAATAAAGCAGACATCCTGGCTGTCGGGGGATGCGGCTGATGGCAGAGAGAGGGACTCTGCAAGCGCACGAAGAGATGCTTTTGTCATATCTGCAAGTGGGAGCAGAAGACGGCTCAGCACTTCCTCACCGAGCATATAGAGAAAATAGCTCTGATCCTTGCTTATGTCGGTTGCGGCAGAAATAAGCTTGTGCCCGTCTCTTTCCGAAACCGATGCGTAATGTCCTGTGGCGATATAGTCGATGCCACGCCTGTCAGCTTCTCTCAACAGATAGGGAAATTTGATTTTTGCGTTGCATAGAATGCAGGGGTTGGGAGTTCTGCCGTGCTCGTATTCGAAAACAAAGGGGTCGACGACCTCTCTTGTGAACACTCCTCGCAAGTCAAGGACGCTGTGCTCAATTCCCAGAGCGTCGCATACGGCACGTGCGCCCTCTACGCACTCAAGGTGCGAGTCGTGCATAATGAAGGTGATACCGAAAACAGTAAGACCGTCGCCAAGAAGCCTGTACGCCGCAACGCTGCTGTCAACTCCACCACTCATTCCGAGCAAAACACTTGCCATATTACCACCTCCGTTTGCATTTGTATTAGCATTTTATATTGTAATCCATCTTTTCTTGTTTGTCAAGTGGAGGGTGTGAGGGTTTTGTCAATAAAAGTTGACCTTAAAGCTAAAAAATTTACAATTGTATATGGTAATCTAATCTAAAATGTTGTATAATAAAATGAATATTTATATTTCAGTTATGAAAAGGTGCGAAAATGAAACTTGAAACTTTGATTTTTGGCGATTACAGCAAAAAGCAGATAAAGAAGATCAAGCCCATAGCAGATGCCGTTGAGGCACTTGCAGATAAATATAAGCAGATGAGCGAAGATGAGCTTCGCTCTACAAGTGTTGTCCTCAGACAGAGACTTACGGATGGCGAGACTCTTGATGATATTCTGCCCGACGCCTTTGCGGCAGTTCGTGAGGTGGCAGACAGAATTCTCGGCAAGCGTCCGTTCCACGTTCAGATACTCGGTGGTATATTGCTCCATCAGGGTAGAATTGCAGAAATGAAGACCGGTGAGGGTAAAACTCTCGTTGCGACGATGCCTGCATATCTTAACGCCCTCAGTGGCAAGGGAGTGCATATCGTAACGGTTAACGATTATCTGGCTCTCCGTGATGCACGTGAGATGGGCAGAATTTATGAATACCTCGGACTTGTTACGGGCGTTGTGCTCAAAAATATGTCACCTGCAGAGAAGAGAGCGCAGTATGCCGCAGATATCACATACGGTACAAATACTGAGTTTGGCTTTGACTATCTGCGTGATAACCTTGCAAGAACAAAGGCACAGCTTTTGCAGAGAGGACATAATTTCTGTATCATAGACGAGGTTGACTCGATACTTATTGACGAGGCAAGAACGCCCCTTATCATTTCGGGCGTTGGAGACAAGACCTCGGATATTTACGAAAAGTGCGATGCAGTTGTCCGAAAGATGAGAGGTAAGGTCGTCAAGGAGATGGATGACAAATCCGAGACCGATGACGAAAACTGCGACTATATCGTTGACGAGAAGAGAGGAAGCGCAGTTCTTACACCTCGTGGAATTAAGAAGGTAGAGCAGGCGTTTGGCATTGAAAACCTTAACGATCCCGAAAATGCAGTTATTGCACATAATATCAACCAATCCGTTCACGCCTGGGGCGTAAAGAAGAAGGAGGTTGACTATGTTGTTGTAAACGGAGAGGTCATTATCGTTGACCCTCACACAGGCCGTCTTATGCAGGGACGTCGTTATCAGGACGGCTTGCATCAGGCGATTGAGGCAAAGGAGCGTGTCAGCGTTAAGGGCGAGTCGAGAGTAAGTGCAACTGTAACCATTCAGAACTATTTCCGTATGTATACAAAGCTCTCGGGAATGACGGGTACTGCGCTTACAGAGGAAGAGGAGTTCCGTGAGATTTACGGACTTGATGTTGTTGAAGTGCCGACAAACAGACCGATGATTCGCCGTGACAATCCCGACCGTGTGTTTGTTGACGAGAAGTCGAAGTATGCGGCAATTATCAAGCAGGTGCGTGAGTGTATTGAGAGAGGACAGCCCGTTCTTATCGGCACACCGTCGGTCGAAAAGTCCGAGGTGCTTGCAAAGCTTCTGAAGGCGGCGGGCATCAGGTTCAATATGCTCAACGCAAAGAACCACGAGCACGAGGCTGAGATTATTGCAGAGGCAGGACGCCCCGGCAGAGTAACGCTTGCAACCAATATGGCAGGCCGAGGAACTGATATTATGCTTGGTGGTAACCCCGAGCATATGGCAAAGGCTGAGATGACGAGACTTGGAATTCGTCCTGAGCTTATAGCGGCGGCAACGGGCTCGGCTTACACGGACAACCCCGACATAAGAAATGCAAGAAATACATTTAAGATTTACTTTGAGAAATACAAGGCTGAGATAGAGCCTGACCGTCAGGCAGTTATAGCGGCGGGTGGACTTTACATCATCGGCTCTGAGAGACACGAATCGAGACGAATTGACAACCAGCTCCGTGGACGTGCAGGACGTCAGGGCGACCCCGGTGAATCAACCTTCTATATCTCACTCCAGGACGATATTATGCGTCTGTTCGGAGACGAGAGAATGAAGAGGTTTTCGGCAATGTCACAGAGCCTGCTGCGTGACAGCGACGGCGACCTTTCGCAGAATACACGCATTCTGTCCGACGTAATGGAAAAGGCGCAGAAGCGTGTTGAGTCGAACAACTTCAAGATGAGAAAGAACGTCCTTCAGTATGACGATATCTTAAACGAGCAGAGAAAGCAGATCTATTCTCTCCGAAACGAGATTATAGCAGAGGGCGATATTTCGGCAAAGATCCTTCATATGATCGAATCGACTATTGAGGACTCGATCGAGGAGGCTGTAATCACGCTTGAGGGCGCAAGGTACAGTGAAATTGACGTCGAGGCACTTGAACGCAAGTATCTTGGATGGGGCTGCAGCGAGGGCGAGCTTGACTTTGCAGCAGGCGAGAGCGCAGAAAAGGTTGCAGGTAAGCTCAAGGAGATCATCTCTGCAAATGCAATAGCACTCTATCACGCGCGTGCCGCAGAAGACGAGACGAGAATGAGAATGTTTGAGCGTTCCGTTCTCCTTCACAATATGGACGAGAGATGGCTTGACCATATCGATGCTATGGATGCGCTCAAGGAGACTGTAATGCTTCAGGCGTATGCACAGCGTGATCCACTCAAGGAATATAAGATCATCGGCTCAAGTATGTTTGCTGATCTTATCAACGAGATAAGACAGTCGACTGTCCGTGAAATACTCACAAGAAAGCTGCCTGAGGTTGTTGTGGTAACCCCCGAGCAACTGCGTGATATACAGCTCGGCCGTGATGGTGCAGCTGTGCGCAGAGGGGCAAGACCTTCGGGAAACACACCTGCAAGAAGCGAAAAGGTAGGTCCTAACGATCCCTGTCCCTGTGGTAGTGGTAAGAAATACAAGAAGTGCTGTGGGGCCGGAGGAAGAGGCTGATGGGCTACGGACTTTTAGTCATTGGATACATCGCCTACTCCTTGCTTTCCATCACGCTTTACGGTTGGGCAATTCGCCTTGTCGGATGTGTTCTGATGGGTATAGGACTATATAAGCTGAGGGACTATTTCCCAAGCTATATGCTGTCATTTATTACCACCTGTGTCCTGTTTGTGCTCGCTTTAGCCGAGGGCGTATGTGATATATCCCTCCTGCTTGCGCCGGAGAATGCGCTCCTCTGCACGATAATGACGGTTGTGAGATACATCCGTGACGGTGGTGTATATTTGTTTAATATTTTCCTTTTGCTGTCCACATTCTTTGCATTCGGGCACGTTGATCTATCTGATCGTAAGGTGTCTGCTGTGACCGATCTTTGTGCCGTAGTGCTTGGCGGAGTTCTCTATGTCCTCTCTGTATTCGGCATAGTATCGGCTGATATTGTATTTGCAGTGCAGATCGTTTGGACGGTTATGGTAATTGCGCTTCTTTTCGGTTGCTATATGAGAATATGCCCTGAGGGAGACGAGGATATGCCGAGACGTCGTTCTCGCATTCCGTTCGTAAATAAAATAGGCGACGCTCTTGAAAAAAGAGAACGTGAGGCTGCCGAGAGGGCAGCGATGCAGGCAGAAGAGAAGAAAAAGAAAAAGAACAGCAAAAAACGCTCATCAAAAAAATGATGAGAGCTGACAAAAATACGGGAGGTGCAAAATGAATATCGAAAAGCTGAAGGATAAGAAGCTTGGAAAATTTCTTGGAATGGGCTTGATTTTGCTCGCGCCATTTTTCCTGTTTGATCAGAATATCGCACTTGTGGATGTTTTGCCCGATGCTGTGGCTTATATCATTCTGACTTTGAGCTTGCGTTATTTCAGGGATATATCGTCCCATTTTGAAACGGCTTTTAAAAAGTTTCGGGTACTTGTTCCCGTAAGCATAATAAAGATTGCCTCTCTGTTTTGGATTTTCGGAGGAATTGGGGCTAATGACGAGAGAGAAATGATGTTTTTGCTCGTCTCGTTCTGTTTCTCCGTTGTAGAGCTGATATACGGTATTCCGGCCTGGATTTCACTTTTCGAGGGCTTTGTTTATCACGCACAGAGCGCAGGTGGTGAGGTGCCGCTGAAGACAACATTTTCAAAGAAAGCAAGAGGCACCCGTGCGTCACATCTCGGTAACGTCACAACCTCGCTTAAGGATTACACGATCTTTTTCCTTATAGCAAAGGCTGTGCTTGCAAATGTTTGTGAATTTGCCGTGCTCTCAAATCATACTTATGATGATACAACATTTAATTGGTATGGATTTTTAGGTCTGTTCCGTACACTTTCCGTGATGCTCGGCTTTGTGCTTGGCACACTATGGCTTGTGCGAATGCTTCGATATATTATAGCTTTGAGGCGTGACGTTGCATTTTTCGATACGGCAAGAGAAAAATACAGAGCAGAGGTTCTGCCAAAGACGGGACTTTTTGTCACAAGAGATATTGCGTTTCTGCTCATCATTCTTTGTGTAGGAATGCTTTTATCGGCAGATTTCTATGTCGACAGAGCAAACGCGATCCCTGACGTGCTCTGTGCCGTGGCTTTTCTATTCCTCTTTTTGAGGCTTAAGACTTACACAAAGAGGTATATCGTCGGAACAGTTTTGAGTGTTGTTTACGGAGCTTTTACGGTTATCGGTACTTCAATGGCGTACAATTTCAGATACGAAAACTCCGAGGGGCTTGTCTGGAAAAACCCGAATGTTTTTGCAGAGTTCCTCCGTATGTACCCTGTGCGTGTTATTGAAAATCTGCTCTTTGCCGCACTTGTGGTAGTGGCACTGCTATCTATAAGGGTAGTCATTCGTGCGCACTGTGGATATGTTCCAAAGACTATGGACGAGCAATACATAAAAACGAGACTCCACGCTCTGCACCGTGAGCTTGATATAAAGGTGTGGATATGCCTTTCGCTTTCGGTGTTGTCTGCAATAGGTAGTGGGCTTTATGAGCTTATGATCACTTTCCCAAACGAAATGATAGGTCAGGTATGGTGGATGGTGGCGTTTGCGCTCTCACTTGTTGCGTTTGCATCTGCGGTAGGTATGTCGGGTGCTATAAATACAGAGGTTGAGTCAAGATATATGCTTGATTGAATAAGCACGTTCTCTGTGGGAAATAATCCTATTGCGGTGAGAGAGAAAAATTATACCGCACAGGAGTTATTATGAACAATCAGCAGAACAAAAATCAGAACAAGAATCAGAACCGAAACCAAAATCAGAATCAGAATCAAAATCAAAGCAGAACCGGAGCTCAGAATGCAGGCGAGGGCAAAAATCAGGGCCGTGCCTCAAACGAGAGGGAATGCGAAAGATAAGAGTCTGCGATGGGGATGCTCCTCTCGGAGCATCCCCGACTCTTGACTGTAAGGACAGAAAATGGATAGATTAACAGAACGATACATAATAGCAAAGAGAGCGTTATTCAAAAAGGCTATGAGCGATCTCAACGAAAGGCAATTGGAGGCTGTTGTCACAACAGAAGGCCCTCTGCTTGTCATAGCCGGTGCAGGAAGTGGAAAGACCACAGTGCTTGTACGCAGAATAGCGCAAATTATTAAATACGGAAACGCATATTACAGCGAGACTCCCCCAAAAGATCTCTCCGAGCTTACGGTTGCGGCACTTGAGGAGGCTTTAAGCTACCCGTCCGAGTACATCTCACCGATACTTGACGAGTTTATCACCTCCCCTTGCCCACCGTGGAATATCCTTGCCATTACCTTTACCAATAAGGCTGCAAAGGAGATGATCGAGCGACTCGGTCGTATATTCGACGATGAGGAGATCTCAAAGAGCATCTGGGCAGGCACATTCCACGCTATCTGTATGCGAATTATCCGTAAATACGGACAGAGGCTCGGTTATCGTAACAACGCAACCATATACGATACCGATGACACAAAAAAGCTTCTCGTGTCGATAATGAAGGAAATGAATATCGACGAGAAGAGCTTTACCGTAAAGCAGGTGGCAGGTGAGATAAGCCGTGCCAAAGAAAAGCTTCTCGGCCCCGATGAATATCTTCGTGAGTCGAAAGCAGGCTTTCGTGAGAAGGTTTATGCAAAGATATATGCTGAATATCAGGCGAGGCTTTTTGCATCAAACGCACTCGACTTTGATGATATAATAATGCAAACTGTCCGTCTTCTTGAAGAGGACGAGGAGGTCAGACAATACTACGCAGGCAGATTTAAATATATCTGCGTTGACGAGTATCAGGACACAAACCACGCACAGTTCCGTCTGTGCTCGCTTCTTGCGTCGGAGTGGGGAAATATTATGGTAGTTGGTGATGATGACCAGAGTATTTACCGTTTTCGTGGCGCAACCATCGAAAATATCCTGAGCTTTGACAAGACATATCCCTCAGCTAAGATAGTCAAGCTTGAGCAGAATTATCGCTCAACCAAGACCATACTTGACGCCGCAAATGCCGTCATTAGCAAGAACTCCGAGAGACGCAAAAAGGTGCTTTGGACGAACAGCGAGGGAGGGCGAAATATTCAGCTTGAACAGCTTTTTGACGAGAAGGCTGAGGCAAAGAGAGTTGCTGACATTATTCTCGGTGCTGTTGCCGCAAAGAAACACAGCTACCGTGATTTCGCCGTCCTCTACCGTGTAAATGCTCAATCAAGCACAATAGAGCGTACATTTGCAAAAAGTGCTATACCGTACAGAATTTACGGTGGAGTGCGATTTGCAGACCGAAAGGAAATTCGTGATGTTGTTGCTTACCTCCAGCTCATTAACAACACAGATGATGACATAAGACTTAAGCGAATAATCAACGAGCCTCGCAGAAAGATAGGCGAGGTCACGCTCAATGCCGTGGCGGCTATTGCAAGTGAAGAGGGCATCTCGATGTTTGAGGTTATGCGCAACGCAAACAGATATGTTGCGCTCTCCAGAGCAGCTGTTCTGCTTATAAACTTCACGTCAATGATTGAGGATCTGCGGCGAATGCTTGATGACGGTTGCCCACTTGACGCATTTGTCGGTCACGTACTTGAGAGAAGTGGATACAGGCAGATGCTCATTGACGGTGGCGAGGAAGAGAAGGACAGACTTGATAACGTCGATGAGTTTACATCGAGCGTTATTGAATATATGAAGGCAAACGAAGAGCCGACGCTGACGGGCTTCCTTGAAGAGACGGCACTTGTTGCTGACGTTGACAGGTTTGACGAGAGCGCAGACGCAGTTGTGCTTATGACTATTCATAGCGCAAAGGGACTTGAGTTCCCCGTTGCCATAATCCCCGGTCTTGAGGAGGGAATATTCCCCGGAGTGCAGAGCCTCTCTGACACAAGAGAGCTTGAGGAGGAAAGACGGCTTGCTTATGTTGCGATAACGAGAGCGAAGAGGGAGCTTTATCTGCTTTGCGCAAGGCAGAGAATGCTTTACGGACGGACAAGCTACAATCCAATCTCTCGCTTCATTGAGGACATACCCGATGCGCTTGTTGACAAAAAACTCTATTCATCGGATGACGGAGAGTTTACTGTCCCTGTTTATCAATCACTCTCGCCGTCGGGAAGAACATATTTCTCATCAAATACGTATTCATCACGTCCTGTTTCCAATCAAGGCGCACACATAGCTTCAGTAGAGGGAACGCGCCCCACAAGCGTGGGCTATTCTATGACAAGACCTGCAAGCAAAGCGTCTACATCCACCACTCAGAAAACGCCGAGCGAGATATTTGAGCCGGGCGACAGAGTAAGACACGCCACCTTTGGTGAGGGCGATGTGCTCAGTGCAAAGCCTATGGGATCGGATATGCTCTATGAGGTTGTGTTCGACGATGTCGGAACAAAGAAACTGATGGGCTCGTATGCAAAGCTCAAAAAAGCATAATATAACAATACGGCATCCTACAATCAGGATGCCGTATTTCTTTGAGTTATGGATGGCAGTAGCCACAGGGAGAGTATCCGTCTGAGATAAGCTCGCTGCGCTTGCCTGTAAATACTTGCTTGTTTTTGCTGCTTATCTTTGCTGCGCTTGAGCAGCTTTCGCAGTGGAATTTCTTTGAATTTGTGTTGAGGATGTATGTAAGGATTTCCTCTTCGATATCAGGATCGGTAACATTTGGTGGGGTAGTGGTGACGAGATGCTCGTTTTTCTCGGCCCTTAAAGTTACATTCTTGCCATCGCTTGTGCAATATACGTCACCTTGAAGATCGGTTCTGTATATAGCAGTACCCAGGCTTGCAATACGGGAAATAATGTCACTTGACGGGTGTCCGTAGGAGTTGCCCTCGCCTACTGAAATTACGGCGTATTCGGGATTTACAGCCTTGAGAAAGTCGGAGGATGACGATGTATTACTTCCGTGATGTCCAACCTTGAGAACGGTTGATTTCAGATCATATCCACTGCCCAGCGCAGCACGCTCTGCGCCTTTTTCAGCGTCACCCGTAAACAAGAAAGATGTCTCACCATATTCAATTTTAAGAATAATAGAGGATTCGTTTACATCGGATGCAGAGTTTACTGCAATAATCTTTATGTTCGAGCTTCCAAGAGGATAGCTGTCGCCAACTGATGGTATCTTTACTTTCTCGCTGTTGCGATTTGCGGCGTTAATAAAGTTTTTGAACGCTGTGGTGTTATACGAGGTCGTAGGCGTAAGAGTTAAAGCTGTGGACTTGAAATTCAGCGCAGAGGCAAGACCTCCGATGTGATCCTCGTGAGCGTGGGACGCTACCACGATATCAAGCTTGTCAACCTTGTGGGTGTTGAGCGCAGAGGTGATGATGCTTGCATCATCAACATTTCCTCCGTCGATGAGCATAAAACGGCCGTCGCATTCAATAAGTGCAGCATCAGCCTGCCCAACATCAATGAAATGTATCGAGAATGTTGAGCTTTGTACCTCGCCACCTACATCGCTTGTCTCCTCTTCCGTTGTTTCGGGAGAGTATGTAGTCTCGGGTGTGTAGGTCGTTTCGGGAGAGTATGTAGTCTCAGGAGTGTATGTAGTTTCAGGAGTGTATATAGTCTCAGGAGTGTATGAGGTTTCGGGAGAGAGCGTAGCTTCTCTTGATGAGGTTTCGCTCTCGGTATTTGTGTCTGTCACGCTTTCGCAAGAGGTGGTAGTGTCACTTTCGGGAGATGTGGTTGAGTCATCGGACGGAGATGAGGTTGAATCAACAAAGAATGATGTTATTTCCTGTCCTTCGGTAGTTATTGCGCTACCTTCGGTGAGAGGAGTACAGCTTATAAGCGAGAGACAGAGAGCCAAAGATGCAAGCAAGCAGAGCCAGGACGTTCTAAATCGTTTCATTTTATCTTCCTTAAATGTAGTGATTACTAATATTATGCACTAAAAAAGCAAATAAGTCAAGTGCATACGCTGAATATTACAAAGCAAGAAGCGAAAGCTGTCATAGTACAGCTTTCGCTTCTGTTTTTAAAATACAGTTTCAACCGTTCTTGCACAGCATTCGGGTGAATAACGCCAATAGTCTATATGCTCTGTGCGCTCGCAATCTATGTAATACTTGACGGGAGTAAAGTCGGAGCACGATTCGTGTGTATCAATCAAAATCAACTTGAGCTTCATTCTCTCAGGAATGATGTTCTTGATGAATACTGCAGCCGTGTCACCGACGATTATGTCGTCAATGTCGCCCCTCAGCTCTGCAAGCCCTGCAAGGTTTGGTGTCAGCTCAATAAAAATACCGTAGCTTTCCACACTGCGTATGATCCCCGCAACCGTCTGTCCTACGGAGAAGTGGGCGGCGTTTTCCTCCCAAGTGCCAAGAAGCTCCTTTTGGCTTAAAAAAATCCTTCCGCTTTCGTTGTCAACCGTCTTGACAACAGCATAGACGAAATTGCCGCAGCAAAGTCTGTCGCGAGGGTGCGAAATTCTTGACACCGACAGAGAATCGACAGGCATTAGCGCAGAGATACCACATCCGATGTCAGCAAATGCACCAAAGGACTCAAGATGCGTGATCTTTACTCGCACGATGTCTCCTGCCATCAGCTCCGATACGAAATTATGCATACAGTCCCTCTGGACAATTCGCCGTGAGAGATAAGCAATAGGCTCGCTTGTGCTACGGTCAAGCCCTATGACACGGAAGCAAACGGGTTTGCCCACCCTTGTAATTACTGCAATATCCTTCTGCGCCTCACCGGGACGGGTGTAGAGCACTTCCCCCTTTGGCATAATACCGTGTACTCCACAAAGATCAAAATGAAGATTCATCTCTCCATCACATAGAAGAGCAGTTTCTTCAAGTATCTCTCCGGTCAGCATCGCACGCTCGATGCCGGGAATTGATGAGATATATCCTCTGTTTTCAGGCGTATGTATAAGCATCCCCTCGGGTTTGTATTTTGTTATCATCCTATGACCTCCTGTTTTTTATACTATAATATATTCTCGTGCATAGCAATAAATGCTGAAAAACGGAGAAATGATATTAAAAAAATGTGAACAGAGGTTATAAACGAGAGAGCAAAACGGGCAAAAAACGGAGAAAATCAAAGGAAATGGGGTGCTAAATTAAAAAAATCAAAAAAATTTCAAAAAAGGTATTGACAAGCGAAAGTGTTAGTGGTATAATAAGCAAGTCTGAAAAGGGGGTACTATGCCCCGAGAATTTATTTGGAGGAAACAAAATGTCCACTTACATGGCAAAGCCCGAGACCGTGGAGCGCCGCTGGTACGTTATCGACGCAGCAGGCAAGCCCCTTGGTAGAACGGCAGTTAAGGCCGCAAACATTCTTCGCGGCAAGCATCGCCCCGAGTTCACACCCCACGTTGACTGCGGCGAGTACGTAATCATCATCAACGCTGACAAGGCAGTTCTGACAGGCAGAAAGCTTGAGCAGAAGTACTATCGTCATCATTCCGGCTATATCGGCGGCCTCAAGTCCATTCAGTACAAGACACTTATGGCAACCCGTCCCGAGATGGCTATGGAGCTCGCTGTAAAGAGAATGCTCCCCGCAAACACCATCGGCCGCAAGTCGATGACAAGACTGCACGTATATGCAGGCGAAGCTCACAAGCACCAGGCTCAGAAGCCCGTTGCTATCGACTGATCGAAGAAGTAGAAAGGAGATTAACAAATGTATACAAGTGCAAAGCCTTATTTCTACGGAACCGGCAGAAGAAAGAAATCCGTTGCTCGTGTAAGAGTATATCCCGGAACAGGTGCTATCACCATTAACGGCAGAGACATCGACGAATACTTCGGTCTCGCTACAATGAAGCTCATCGTAAACCAGCCCTTCGAGGTTACAGGCAATGTTGGCAAGTATGACATCGTTGCTAACGTAACAGGCGGTGGTTTCTCCGGACAGGCAGGCGCAATTCGCCACGGCCTCTCCCGTGCTCTCGTTCTCGCTGACGAGGCAAACAAGCCCGCACTCAAGGCAGCAGGCTTCCTTACTCGCGATCCTCGTATGAAGGAAAGAAAGAAGTACGGTCTCAAGGCTGCTCGTCGTGCATCCCAGTTCTCAAAGAGATAATCAACCGAAATGTATTATTTCGATATACAAAAAGCTCTGCTTCGGCAGAGCTTTTTGTTTCTGTATATATTTTTATATTTTATTTAAATATAGATTTAATTCGCCGAAAATGAGGCGTAAAATCTGATTTTGATGACCGATTGTTACGCCGCAGAGAAGAGGCCGACTTGCTTAATTGAATATTAAATTATCAAGTATATTCAAAATTTAATAATTATTCTTAAAAATATGCAGGAAGTGGAGAAAGCTCCTGCATTTTTTTGCAAAAAAACTCGATTTTTCCTCGATTATTTTCGTTTGAGGTATGGACTTTTTTATGAAAATGTAGTATAATATATCTGTCGTGGTGCGCAATTTCATCACGGATGGTTTTTTGCGGGAAAAATCCACTTGTTTTTATGTGAATTTGGCTTGTAAAGTTTATTTACGGTTATTCTCGTTTTTTATTTGGAAAATAATTTTTTAAACATACATAGGAGGACTCAAACTTATGAAAAAGAAATTGACTACGGTCGAATTTCGCGGCACTCCCGAGCAGGAAGAGAAGCTTCTTGCCGTAATTGCCAAGTACGATGGAGTCAGGGGTAAGATGATGCCCATACTCCAGGAAGCTCAGGAAATCTACGGCTACCTTCCCATCGAGGTACAGCGCATTATCGCTGAGAAGACCGACACTCCTGTTGAGGAGATCTACGGTATCGTTACCTTCTACTCACAGTTCAAGCTCAATCCCAATGGCGAGGTAGCTATTGCTATCTGTCTCGGTACAGCTTGCTACGTTAAGGGTTCGGGCGAGATACTCGAGGAATTCTCAAAGCAGCTTGGCATCGAAGAGGGTGGAACAAGCCCTGACGGTAAGTACTCGCTTGAGGCTACCCGTTGCATCGGTGCGTGCGGTCTTGCACCTGTTCTCACGGTTAACGGTGAGGTATACGGCAGACTTACAAAGGCTGACGTTGCTACTATCCTCGCTAAGTACAAGGATTGAGGATAAAGGAGGATTACTATGGAAATCAAAACTATTGCAGCTCTTAATGAAGTTAAGAACGAGTATAGCTCCAAAATCGCTATGCTTACAGGTGCTGACTACACCGGTTGTAAATATAAGAGACAGATTCTCGTCTGTGGTGGTACAGGCTGTACATCTTCCGGCAGCCCTAAGCTTATAGACATTCTCAAGGATCGTCTTGCTTCTCACGGACTTACCGATGATGTTGAGGTAACAATGACAGGTTGCTTCGGTCTCTGTGCTCTCGGCCCGATTATGATCGTTTACCCCGAGGGAACATTCTACAGTATGGTACAGCCCGAATATCTCGATGAGATCATCGACTCTCACATCGTTGGTGGAGTTCCCGTAGACAAGTATCTCTACCGTGACGCTGCTGAGGGTGGAGTTGTTATTCCCAAGCTCAACGACACAAGCTTCTATCAGAAGCAGCATCGTGTTGCTCTCCGTAACTGCGGACTTGTTAACCCCGAGAAGATCGAGGACTACATAGCTCGTGACGGTTACCAGGCTCTCGCAAAGGCTCTCACAGAGATGACTCCCGATGAGCTTATCGACCTTGTTCTTGCATCCGGACTCCGTGGACGTGGAGGCGCAGGCTTCCCCACAGGTCTTAAGTGGAAGTTCGCTTGCTCCAACCGTGGCAACGTAAAGAAGTATGTTGCTTGTAACGCCGACGAGGGCGACCCCGGTGCATTTATGGACCGTTCCATCCTTGAGGGCGACCCCCACGCAGTTATCGAGGCTATGGCTCTTGCAGGCTACGCTATCGGTGCTGACGAGGGTTATGTATATGTTCGTGCAGAGTATCCTATCGCTATCAACCGTCTTGAGATCGCTCTCAAGCAGGCTCGCGAAGCAGGCATCCTCGGCAAGAACATCTTCGGCACAGGCTTCAATTTCGATATTTCTCTCCGTTTCGGCGCAGGCGCATTCGTTTGCGGTGAGGAGACAGCTCTTATGGTATCCATTGAGGGTAATCGTGGTGAGCCCCGTCCCCGTCCTCCTTTCCCTGCAGTAAAGGGTCTCTTCGGACAGCCCACCGTCCTCAACAACGTTGAGACATACGCAAACATTCCTCAGATCGTTCTCAACGGTGCTGAGTGGTTCCAGTCTATGGGTACAGAGAAGTCCAAGGGAACAAAGGTATTTGCTCTCGGTGGAAAGATCACACATACAGGTCTTGTTGAAGTTCCTATGGGAACAACACTTCGTGAAGTTATCGAGGACATCGGTGGCGGTATCCCGAACGGCAAGAAGTTCAAGGCTGCTCAGACAGGTGGTCCTTCCGGTGGATGTATCCCCGCACACCTCATTGACACTCCTATTGACTATGATAACCTTCTCGCTATCGGCTCTATGATGGGTTCGGGTGGACTTATCGTTATGGACGAAGACAACTGTATGGTTGATATTGCTAAATTCTTCCTTGAGTTCACAGTTGACGAGTCTTGTGGTAAGTGTACAGCTTGCCGTATCGGTACGAAGCGTCTGCTTGAGATCCTTGATAAGATCATTTCGGGCAACGGCGAGCTTGAAGACCTTGACAAGCTTGAGGAGCTTTCCAACTACATCAAGGCTAACTCCCTCTGTGGTCTCGGTCAGACTGCTCCTAACCCCGTTCTTTCCACACTCAGATACTTCAGAGATGAGTATGTTGCACATATCGTTGACAAGAGATGTCCTGCCGGCGTATGTAAGAAGCTTCTGCGCTATCGCATCATCGAGGATAAGTGCCGTGGTTGTACAGCTTGTGCACGTGTTTGCCCTGTTGGCGCAATCAGTGGAACAGTAAAGAATCCTCACGTCATCGATACAAGCAAGTGTATCAAGTGCGGCGCTTGTATGGAAAAGTGTAAGTTCGCTGCTATTGTTAAGGAATAAGGAGGAGCCCAAAATGGAAAAAGTTAATGTCAAGATAAACGGCAGAGATTATGCCGTAGACAAGGGTATGACCGTTCTTGAGGCTGCCCGTGTTGCTAAAATAGATATTCCCACACTTTGCTATCTTAAGGACATCAACGAGATCGGCGCGTGCCGTCTTTGCCTTGTTGAAGTTTCCGAGGGTGGCAAGCCCTACCGTATGGTAACAGCCTGCGTATATCCTGTAACAGAGGGTATGTCGATTCTTACCGACACTCCCAAGATTCACGCAGCAAGAAAGACGAACCTCGAGCTCGTTCTTTCCAATCACGACAGAAAGTGTCTCTCTTGCGTACGCTCTACAACTTGTGAGCTTCAGAAGCTTTGCAACGAGTATGGCGTTGACGAGACAAGATTCAGCGGAGAAGTTACAACATATGATGTTGACACATCCTCTCCCATTATTCGTGACAACAACAAGTGTATCCTTTGCCGTCGTTGCGTTGCTGCTTGTAAGACAATGCAGGACATCGGCGTAATCGGCGCAAACGAGCGTGGTTTCGACACCACTATCGGCTCTGCTTTCAACGTAAAGCTTGCTGACACTGCTTGTATCAACTGTGGTCAGTGTATCGTTGCTTGCCCTGTTGGCGCACTCTACGAGAGAGACGATACAGATGCTGTTAAGGCAGCTATCGCTGATCCCACAAAGAAGGTTTATATTTGCACAGCTCCTTCCGTTCGTGCACAGCTCGGCGAGTGCTTCGGCTACGAGCCCGGCACAGATGTTGAGGGCAAGATGGTTGCAGCTCTCAAGGCTCTCGGCTTTGACGGCGTATTCGATATGAACCTCACAGCAGACCTTACAATCATCGAGGAAGCTACCGAGCTTATGGGTCGCCTCCAGAATGGTGGTAAGCTTCCTATGATCACATCCTGCTCACCCGGATGGATCAAGTACTGCGAGCACTATTTCCCTGATTTCACAGACAACCTTTCTACCTGCAAGTCTCCTCAGCAGATGTTTGGTGCAGTTATGAAGACATACTTCGCACAGAAGGAAGGCATTGATCCTAAGGATATCTTCTTTGTTTCCGCAATTCCTTGTACTGCTAAGAAGTTTGAGGTTGAAAGACCCGGTCAGTCTGCATCCGGATATCCTGATGTTGACGTTGCTATCACAACCCGTGAGGTTGGCAGAATGATCGAGAAGGCAGGCATCAAGTTTAGAGAGCTTGATGACGAAGCATTTGACAAGCCCTTCGATCTTGGTACATCTGCAGGTGCGATCTTTGGTGCAACAGGTGGCGTTATGGAGGCAGCTCTCCGTTACGCAGCTGAGGTTATCCTTGGCAAGCCTCTCGAGAAGCCTCTTGAGACACCCGAAATTCGTCGTCAGGGTAATGACAACGAGTATCGTGTTGCTACATACAAGATCGGCGAGACAACAATCAGCGTTGCTGTTGCTTCCGGTACAAAGGCAGCAAAGGCACTCCTCAAGGATGTTGAGGCAGGCGTTGTTGATGTTCAGTTCATCGAGATTATGGGATGTCCCGGTGGTTGCGTAAACGGTGGTGGTCAGCCTTATCAGCCCGCATCCGTTCGTAACACAGTTGACCTCCGTGCTCTCCGTGCAGCTGTTCTGTATCGTGATGATGAAGCTTGCGATATCCGTGAGTCCCAGAAGAACTCTGCAGTATGGCAGCTCTACACCGAATTCTTCGGCGAGCCCAACAGCCATAAGGCACACGAGATCCTCCACACTCACTATATCAAGAGAGGTCTTTAATATTCATCCGTAAGGCAAACTGATAAAACCCCGACTCGCTCAACGAGCGAGTCGGGGTTTCTTTATTTTACGCATCAAAATAGAAAATTATATCTTTTTTACCCTCTTGGGATGTTCCGGTGTAAACTCTTGTATCAAGTCCACCAATCGAGAAGCCGCATTTGATGTAAAAACGGCAGGCGGCAAGGTTGTTGTCCTGAGCTATGGTGTAAAGCCCCCTGTATGAGTTTTTCAGAGCAATTCGTACTGACTCTTCAATAAGCTTGCTGCCAACACCACGGCTACGATAGTCACGGTTTACCTTAAGATCGTACAAATAAAGATATTTGTGCCATTGTTTTTGGAGAATTGCAAGACCGATGCACCTCTCACCATCGTAAGCACCAACGAAAAAACAATCAGCCGCCATAGCCTCATAATCATAATTTTCATCGGGGAAGCACATCTTGCTTGTGCAATCAAAGCGGTCACAGGTGTAGCTCCAACCATCGTTGTAGGAAACAACCATTCGTCCGAAAAGCTCGAACGGCTCGTTTTTTATATTGATGTCCTCTTTGTGCGCTTTGTCGATAACTCGAACTGTAATCTCTGCCATTTTCGCCCTCCATAGCTTTGATGATATGATTATATCACATTTTGGTTGGGTAATCAATAGTAAAAACGGGAGAGCTTATTTAAGCACCTTTTTGCACCAGGTGCGCTTTTTACATTCAGGGCATTTTAAGTGGCGTGTTGTTCCCATATGCATCGCACCGAGAGCCTCGGAGTAGCTTGGCACAAACTCGCAACCGCAATTTTTGCATTTGTACGCTCCGACGCTGACCTCAAGCTTGAGCGCATAGAAGCAAGGGATTAAAAACAAAATACAGCAGATAACGATTGCAACAAGCATCCATGGACCTTCCGCAATCAGAGCTCTTATGGCAAAGATGCTCAAAAACAAAGCCGTAATGCTTACGCCCATAATGATCCACATTGAAGTCCAGATGGTTTTGTTTTTCTGTTCGATCTCTTTAGCCATACAAAGCAAGAGCAGTTGGTCTGCCTCTCTGTCACTATCGAAAGGCTGACGCTCACCACAAAGTAGCTCGTTTACGCTGACTGAAAGTATTTCGCAAAGTGGAATCATTATTGAAGTGTCGGGCATCGACTTTCCCGTTTCCCATTTTGATACAGCTCTGTCGGTGATGTTGAGCTTTTCTGCAAGCTCAAGCTGGGTCATACCCTTTTCCTTTCGGCACAGAGCAATAAATTTTCCGATTTTTATCTGATCCATCGCAGTTTCCTCCTTTATTTTCTGTATTTATTATATCCTGAATAAAGTATTTAGTCAACATACCGACGGTTGAGTTCGGCTTTTGGAGGAAAAAGAAAGCGTTGCCACACGGCAACGCTTTCTTTTTTAAATAAATGTGATGTATTTTGTAGTATATTCTGCGTATTTTTCTCTGTAATAATCGCTGTCGGTGCGAACGAGCTTGAGAGACTCGTGAAGGTTCATATTCTGATCCTTGGTGTCCATTACGCAAGCGGCGATGTTTGAACAGTGGTCGGAAACTCTCTCAAGGTTTGTAATGAGGTCGCTCCAGACAAAGCCTGCTTCAATATTGCAATCGCCAAGACGAAGACGGTCGATATGTCTTGAACGGAGAAGCTCCTTCATTTTGTCAATGACCTGCTCAAGAGGCTCAACAATGTTTGCCTTCGATGTATCGTTTTCAATAAATGCTGCGTAAGCAAGCTCTAAAATCTCGTGTGTTGCATCACAAAGTGAGGTCATCTCAATTTGTGCGTTATCGGAGAATACGATGCCTTTTTCACGCATTTCCTCAGCAGATTCAACTATGTTTACGGCGTGGTCGGAGATTCTCTCGAAATCTCCAATAGCCTTGAGAAGCATTGATGCTGTCGCACCGTCTGTTTCATTGAGCTGTTTTCGGCTTAGCTTAACAAGGAAGCTTCCGATAACGTCCTCAAGATGGTCGGTTTGGTCCTCTGCCTCCCTTATGGCTGCTGCTTTGTCTTTGTCATATGAGGCGAGGCATTCAAGGCTAAGCGTGAGTGCGTTTGTTGTTATTCTTGCCATTTCACAGGTGAGATTATGCGCAACCTCAAGTGCGATGGCAGGAGTGGAGAGAAGTCTGTCGTCAAGCTCGTTGGTCTTCTCGGGCTGTTTTGCTTCGGGAATGAGCTTGTATGCAAGCTTTTCAAGAAGACCTGATGCAGGGAGGAGAAGTAGAGTGCAGGCGATGTTGAATATCGAGTGTGTAATTGCGATGGTTGCGTAATTTGCTGCCTCGGCAAACATAAGAGGGGAGAATATTGCATCAATTGCCGCAAAAACACCGAGGAAAACTGTTGTACCAATGATGTTGAACGCCAGATGCACAAAAGCTGCTCGTCTTGCATTCTTTGTTGTACCAACCGAGGAGATAAGGGCTGTTACGCAAGTACCGATGTTTTGACCCATAATGATCGGGATTGCCGCTCCAAAGGATATAGCTCCTGTGGCTGAGAGAGCCTGGAGAATACCGACTGATGCGGAGCTTGATTGTAAAACTGCCGTAAGAATTGCACCGGCAAGAACTCCGAGCAGAGGATTTTTGAACATAAGGAACAGCTCTCTGAATTCGGGAATGTCCTTGAGGCAAGCAACGGCGTCCGTCATCGTCTCCATACCGAACATAAGAGTAGCAAAGCCGAGCAGAACGATGCCGATGTCCTTCTTTTTGTTGCTCTTGACGAACATCAGAAGAACAATGCCGATGAGCGCAAGAACGGGAGTGAAGGACGAGGGCTTGAGGAGATTGATAAAGAGGCTGTCGCCCGATATTCCACTGAGGCTTAAGATCCAAGCTGTAACGGTTGTACCGATATTTGCACCCATAATTACGTGGATGGCTTGCTTCAGCGTCATAAGCTTAGAGTTTACAAATCCGACTACCATAACGGTTGTGGCAGATGAGCTTTGCACAACGGCTGTGACACCGATACCCGTAAGAAGTCCTGCAAGCTTTCCGCTTGTCAGCTTACCGATCATAGTCTCAAGCTTGTTACCTGCGCTTCTTTCGAGAGCCTCGCCCATAAGGTTCATACCAAACAGGAACAAGGACAGGCCACCAATAAGGTTTAAAACATCAAAAATGTCCATTTAAACAACCTCGTTCTTTCAAGTTTAGGATTCAAATATTCAATTACTGATTGCATCTGTGTCGGGAAACACAAAAAATGCTTAATAAATCAACAAATAAAGAATAACGACAGCATAGCAACTCGCTATACTGCCGTTACATCTTGCACATCGTTATTGCGAGTGCTTGGGTTGGTGGGCCATCTAGGACTCGAACCTAGGACCGACCGGTTATGAGCCGGTAGCTCTAACCAACTGAGCTAATGGCCCTCAGTTGACCTTAATATTATATATCAAATATATGTTTTTGTCAAGCAGTTTTGAGAAAAAAGTCGCTACATTTAAATAAAAAAACCAATCTAAATACAGAAGAGCTCTCCTGAAGGCGATAAATGTCGATATTTGCCTTGACAAAGGTTGCCTTTAGTGATAAAATAAAACTATCAAATAAAGGAAAAGCGAAGAATGACCAAAAGAGCACTGATTATTATAGCTATCATAGTCATACTGCCACTTCTCGTTACGCTGTTTGCGTATTGTGACTATTGCGCCACCAACCCCGTCGTTGCAGAGTACGGTGGAGATGTGCGAGTTATTGTCTATGAGGGCGTTTCGTATCACGCTGTCGACGGTGATGATGAATATATGTTCAGATTCGGCGATTATCTGGGCAGAGTAGGGGACAGAACCTACGGTGCTTCGCTCTATCGTGTTAAAGACGATGCGACCGGCAAGTACCTTGCGATCGCAAACGGAACGAGGCGTATTCTCTATACCGAGAGTGGCGAGCTTTGTGACGGAATTGAGAGCGAGGACAGCGCAGTTACAAGAGTTGTGCTCGATAATTTTGCAATAATTGAGGAAGACGAGGAGGATATCTCCCTTATCTGCGCTCTAAACGGACTTACAAGCAGAACCGTTTTGGAAATGGCAGATTATGTCGACGATGACGGCACTCGTACTTTTGAGTATTTCGATGTGTATTTCGCTTATGATGGCTCAGCAATACTCACAAATCAGGTGGGAAGAATAATCCACTTGACAGAGAAGAACAAGTGGTTATTCGTTTCACACGCAAATGTGCTTGATGCAGAAAAAGAGGCAGGAGATGACATAGAGGAAGCAAGCTATGTGGCTTTTTCCGTGTCCGACGTTTCGACAGTAAAGCTCTTTATGTCCTATGTGTCAGGAGAAAATGACATTCAGTCGACAACAAAGCCTTAAACACAGGTTTTAACACTAAAATGAGAAAAGCCAAGCACGCTGACATTGTCAGCGTGCTTGGCTTTTCTTTGTTTGCGCAACAAACCGAAGGATGAAATGGGGATGACGAGAAAGTGGAGACGAGACGGTGGAAGGAAGCAAAAACAGCAAAAAAGCAGAATTAAAAAATCTGTAAAAAAAAGTAAATTACCACGGAAATATGTGAAAAATGCGTGCAAAAACTTACAAAAATGAGCAAAAAAACGCAAATTCGAAACGATTTGTGCAAAATGTATAGATGTAGAAAAAACGCCCTCAAAATTGTGTATTTTGCACAATGGAAAAATCGAAACAAATGGTTGCAAGCGCAACTATTGGCTTAATGACAGGTAACTGAAAATTACCTTCGTTGATCATTGTCGAATATGAAAAGCGAAAATGATGGCGAAAAGTTGATTCTTTGAATGTTTAATGGAGAGAATGAGTTTGTTTTGTGTAAATTTGCTTTACTATCAAAAATTAACAACTCGTCAAAGTGCGCAAATTTTTTTGAATTTAACAATAAGCGTTCATTTGACCGTTAGAACTAATTGTTGAAATTTTAATTCAAAATTGTCTCTAAATTTTGAATGGATTTTAACTAACTGTTGACTATTTTGAGCTCTTATGATATTATATCTATATAAATTTTAAGGCATTTTGCCGCCCCGATAACCAAAAGCCATTCAGGGCCACGGTTTTAGGGAAGCAGAGCCACAAAATTTTCTGTTTTTCAGAGGATTTGCCGTCGCCAACCGACATATGCTCAGAAAAACAACAAAAAAACAAGCAGGACGGTCCTTTCCGCACCCGAACTGCTACGCAGGCTCGCGGCAATTGCCAGTCAGCAACAAATCGGCGGAAACATCTCCGCGGATCTGATCCGCAAATTCACATTTAGGAGGAACCACAATGGCAGCGAAATTCAAAAGAGTAGTAGCTATCACGCTTGCGGCCCTCTGTCTGATCTCATCCTTCCTCGTTCCGGTATCTGCAGCCGATTCGAGCACAACTGAACAGACAGTTACCCAGCAGGCGATTGCAGCTGCTAAAGAGCTACTCGGCACAATTTCGTACGAAGAGTACCACAAAAAGTACTCTGAAGAACCCAAAGCAACCCAAGAGGTCGTTATCAAGGGCTCGGCATATGACACTGACGGCACAACCGTGAAGGATGTCAAGATCGAGACATTTGACGGCGTCGAGGCGATTGTTTCACCCGAAAGCGGAATTCTCTCTTACAAGGTAGATATTCCCGCAACAGGACTTTATGCGATCAAGCTCAACTATTGGCCCATCGTAGACAAGTCCACCTCGATTCAGAGAATTTTCAGAATCGACGGTAAAGTACCTTTCTCCGAGGCGTACTACATTACGCTCCCGAAGATCTGGACAACAACCTACGATCCTTCCTTCGAGTATGAGATCGACGGTGTAAAGCGTCCGTTCAAAACCGATATGGACAATAACGAGCTTCGTGGCACTCCCGACCAGACACCTGAATGGCGTGAGTTCAGCCTTAAGGACGTTGACGGTTTCTACAAGGACTACTTTGAGTTCTACTTCACAGAGGGAACTCACACGATATCTATGGAAGGCGTTGCACAGCCTATGGCTATCGAGTCCATCACCCTCTATCCTTACGAAGCACCCGTCTCCTATGATGAGTATAAGGAGTCTTACAGCGATAAGACAGCAGGCGGCGACAGCATAAAGATCGAAGCTGAGCTTCCTACATATACCTCCACTAACACGGTTTATCCGATAGAGGAGAGCTCTTCCGCAGTAACAAGCCCCTCTGAAACCGACCGTACACTTCTCAACACCATAGGTGGTGATAAGTGGCAGACATCGGGACAGAGAGTAGCTTATACATTCACCGTTGAGTCCAGCGGTATGTATCAGATCATCCCTCGTTACATCCAGAACATCAATGATGGTATGTACAGCTCAAGAACCATTTACATTTATAGTAAGGGTCTTAATGAGGGCGATGACGGTTACTACAACGGCATTCCCTTCGACGAGGCAAGAGAGCTTCGTTTCAACTACTCCACAGATTGGCAGGTAGCCCCCCTTCAGTACGGTATCGTAACTACCGATGCAAAGGGTAACAACCAGGTTGAATATGTTGACATCGAGTTCTACTTTGAGGCCGGTGTTGAGTATACAATCGAATTTGAGGTTGCACTTGGTACTATGTCTGAGATCGTTCGTAAGATCGACGAATCCCTCACAACAATCAACAATGCTTACCTTAATATAATGAGACTCACAGGCGCAGAGCCCGACTCTGACCGTAACTACTACTTCTCAACGGTTATGCCTGACACGATCATCGACCTTATTCTTCAGTCCAAGGAGATTGAAAAGGTTGCAAAAGAGCTTGTTGCTCTCGCAGGCGTAAAGAGCTCCAACGTTGCAACTCTTGAAAAGATTACCTGGCTGCTTGACAGAATGGGTAACGATGAGGATGAGATTGCAAAGAACCTCAAGCAGCTCAAGGCTTACATCGGTAACCTTGGTACTTGGCTGAGTGATGCGAAGACACAGCCCCTCCAGCTTGACTACATCGTAATCCAGGCTGCAGAAGCAGAGAAGCCCGTTGCAGAGGCAAACTTCTTCCAGGCATTCATCCACGAGCTTGCAAGATTCTGGTGGAGCTTCTTCCGTAACTATGACCGTATGGGTGCTACCGAAGACACAGCAGGTGCCGCTGATGCAACAGAGGTGTGGCTTGCTTATGGTCGTGACCAGACACAGGTTATCCGTAACCTCATCAACAACGATTTTACACCTAACCACGGTATCACGGTTGACCTCAAGCTCGTTGCAGGTGGTACACTTCTTCCCTCGATCCTCTCCGGACAGGGACCTGACGTATATATCGGTCTTGGTGACAACGATGTTATCAACTTCGCTATCCGTGGCGCAATTCTTCCTATTGAAAATAATAAGGACTTTGCAGATACAGCTCTTTATTATAAGGTTGACGAAAACTTCAACACAGTCTATGACGAGAACGGTCAGCCCGTTCGCAATCCCAATGCACAGTTCAACGATGCAGCAATGCTCGTTCTTGGTATTGCAGACGCAGACAATGTAATGCACTATTACGGTCTGCCCGAGACTCAGTCCTTCTCGATGATGTTCATCCGTACCGATATCCTTGCAGACCTCGGTATTGATAAGCTCGACACCTGGGATGACCTTCTCTCCGCAGCTACAACGCTCTCTGAGAACAATATGACAATCGGTCTTAGCACCGACTATAAGATCTTCCTCTACCAGAGTGGTGGTGAGCTCTTTGCTGATGACGGAATGAGAATCAACCTCAACTCCAACGCAGCACTTGACTCCTTCGAGACAATGTGTAATATGTTTACACAGTATTCCTTCCCCTACAAGTATGACTTTGTAAACCGTTTCCGTACAGGCGAAATGCCCATCGGTATTGCAGGCTACAACGGCACATACAACCACCTCATCGTATTCGCAACCGAGCTTCGTGGTCTTTGGGAATTCGTTCCGCTGCCCGGTTACCGTGACGAAGAGACAGGTAAGATCAACAACACCGCAGTTTCCTCAGTATCCGCAATCGTTATGATCAACGGCTGCGACGATAAGGAAAAGGCTTGGGAATTTATGAAGTGGCACTCCAGCGCAGGCTGCCAGATCGCATACTCCAACGAGATGGTTGCAATCCTCGGTGACTCCGCTAAGCACGCTACTGCAAACATCACGGCTCTGTCTGAAATGCCTTGGACAAACAAGGAATTCACCAACCTGATGTCCCAGTTCAACAACCTGGCATCCATTCCTAACTACCCCGGTGCATACATCATTGGTCGTTATACCAACTTCGCATTCCTCTCCGCATACAACGATATGGCTAACCCTGTAAACGAGCTTCTCAGCTACGTTACAACCATTAACAAGGAAATCACACGTAAGCGTTCAGAGTTCGGCCTTGAGACACTTGAGGTTGGTGAGACTCTCGCAAGCAAGCGTGCAGCTTGGATCCTTGGTGATGAGTACGGCTTTGGTTCGCTTAGCGAGGCAACAGCTTCTCAGTATAAGGCAGAGATTGACGGAGTAAAGAATGCTCTTAACGCAATCGAGACAGAAGCAACATTCTCAGCATACTGTCACGACAGCTACATTGACGCACTTCGCACAGCAGGTGCAACGCTTGCAGAGGCTGCAGCATCCTGCGCAAATGCAGAAGACGCACAGATTCTCAAGAACATCGACACATACATCAAGACTTGTGCAGATGCTCTCAAGAAGTATCAGGCATCCTACCCGATAGATTAACGTAACCCGAAATCTAAACAAGGAGAAAAAAGTTCATGTCACAGAAAACAGCAACAAAAAAGGCTGTATCCAGAAAGGATATGACAAGGCTTCAGTGGACTTGGAAAGAGATGAAGCGTAACTGGGTCGCATATCTTATGATTGCCCCCTATGTTCTCGTGTTTACGCTCTTTACAGTTGCACCGGTTCTGGTATCAATGTTTATGAGTTTCACAGACTTTAACATGATTCAGACGCCTAACTTCGTATTCATGGATAACTACATCCGCCTTTTCCTTGATGACGACATTTTCCTTATCGCTGTCAAGAACACATTGATTTTTGCCGTGATCGTCGGCCCTGTTTCCTACCTGCTTTCCTTTATGGTAGCGTGGTTCATCAACGAGCTTGAGCCTAAGATCCGTGCGGTAGTAACCCTTATCTTCTATGCTCCCTCTATTTCGGGTCAGGCGTATCTTATCTGGGGCGTACTCTTCTCAGGAGACTCCTACGGATGGGTAAACGCAACACTCTTGAATTTGGGATTAATAAATGAAGAAATCCTCTTCTTCGAGAACGCCACATACGTAATGCCTCTGTGTATAGTAGTTGCGTTGTGGACGTCCCTCGGTACATCCTTCCTGTCATTTATCGCAGGTTTGCAGGGCATTGACCGTTCCCTTTACGAAGCAGGTGCGGTTGACGGTGTCCGCAACCGTTGGCAGGAGCTGTGGTACATCACTCTTCCCACGATGAAGCCTCAGCTGATGTTCGGTGCCGTTATGACAATCACAAGCTCCTTCGGCTTCGGTGGAGTTGTTGATGCACTTTGCGGTAACCCCTCAGTTGACTATTGTGCGTGGACGATTATGCACCACCTCAACGACTACGGCGGAGCACGATTTGAGGTCGGATACTCTTCGTCAATCGCTGTGGTACTCTTCCTTATTATGATCGGCGCAAACTCGCTGGTTAAGAAAATGCTCTCAAAGGTAGGTCAGTAAGATGGCAAGGCTTAGAACAAGAAAACATAAAGTCGTTCTTAACCGTTCTGTCGGTGGCGACCTTGGAATCAGCATTATGCTGATAATACTTGGAGCGTTTATGTTCCTCCCGATGCTCTACACAGTAATGCAGGCACTCAAGCCTCTTGATGAGCTGTGGATGTTCCCGCCCAAGTTCTACGTTATGAACCCCACACTTCAAAACTTCTCCGACCTGTTCGTTTTGATGAACACTTCGTGGGTTCCTTTCTCGAGATACATATTCAACACTGTTGTCGTATCAGTATTTGGTACAGCAGGTAACCTTCTGTTCGGCTCGATGGCAGCATACGCACTTGCTAAGATCAAGTTCCCCGGACACAGATGGATATTCAAAACCATTCGTACATCTCTGATGTTCCATAAGACAGTTACAGCTGTTACAAACTTCATCATTATGAGCTTCCTCCACCTCATCGATACACCTCTTGCGCTTATCATTCCTGCTTGGGGATCAACGCTCGGTCTGTACCTGATGAAGCAGTTTATGGAGACTAACGTTAACAACTCTGTTCTTGAATCTGCAAGACTCGACGGTGCAAGCGAGTGGCGCACATTCTGGACAATCGCAATGCCGATGGTTAAGCCTGCTTGGCTTACACTTATCATCTACTGCTTCCAGGATCTGTGGAATGCCGGTTCAACAATCTACATCCATTCCGAGCAGTACAAGTCATTCAACTATGCAATTCAGCAGATTACCGCAGGTGGTATCAAGCGTGCAGGCGCAAGTGCTGCTGCAACGGTAATTATGATGCTCGTTCCGATTACGGTATTCGTAATTGCACAGTCTAATATTATCGAGACAATGGGCTCGAGCGGTATGAAGGATTAAGGAGGCAACAATGAAGAAATTAATCAGTGTTATCGCCTTTGTCTTCGCTATGGTGCTCTTGCTCGCAGCCCCCGTCGGAGCAGTGAAGTCCTACCAGACATACACATACTCCATCGACGGTTACGCGCTCTATTCACCTGATGCGTACACACCTATCAAGATGATCGATTCGACCTATATGGGTCTTCCTTCGGTTATCGACGATCCCGGCGATCTTGTAGTTGACGACAAAGACAATGTCTACATTGCCGATAGTGGTAATGATAGAATCATCGTTCTTGACCGTTACTTCAAGCTCAAGTTCACTATCTCCAAGTTCACAAACGACGAGGGTGTTCCGGACTCCCTTAACAACCCCAAGGGCGTATTTGTTACCTCCGACAGAATCTTCATCTGTGATACAGACCAGAACCGTATCGTAACATTCGACCGTGACGGTAACTTCCTTAGAGTTATTCCTCAGCCTGAAAGTAATCTTTTTGAGAATGACGATGTTTATAAGCCTGTTGCAGTTGCAGTTGACGATTACAACCGTCTCTACGTTGTATCCTCCACTACCTACCAGGGTATCATCGTTATGAACGATGACGGCGAATTTATCAAGTTTGTTGGAGCGCAGAAGGTTACAATCTCTGCTTGGGACCGTATCTGGAGAATGTTCCAGACGGATGAGCAGAAGGAACTCTCAATCGATTACGTTTCAACAGAGTTTAACAACATCACGATTAACGAGAAGGGCTTCATTTATGTAACCACATCGACAATCGAGGATTCATCTGTTGAAAGTGCTATCAGAGGAAAGTCCAAATCCGGTGACTACGCCCCTGTAAAGCTTATCAACCAGTCCGGTGACGAGGTAATGTCTCGTAACGGCTTCTGGCCGCCTTCAGGTGAGATCGATATGGCTCACACCACGGCCGACGGATCGCTCGCACAGGGCGTATCCAAGATCATCGACGTAGCAGTAGGACCTGAGAACACCTGGTCGATCATCGACGAAAAGCGTCAGAAGATCTTCACCTACGACTACGACGGCAACCTCCTGTTTGCGTTTGGTGACGCAGGCTCTCAGCTCGGTAACCTCAAGAGCATTGAGGCTATCACATATATGAGCGACGGTACAATGCTCGTTCTTGATAAGACTCAGGACAGCATCACGGTATATCAGCGCACAGAGTACGGTGACATTCTCATTCAGGCTCTTGCAAACCAGAACAACCGTCAGTTCGACCGTGCTATCAATGACTGGACAGAAATTCTTAAGAGAAACCAGAACTTCGACGCTGCATACATCGGTATCGGCGACGCACTCTACCGTAACGGTGAGTACGAAGAGGCTCTCAAGTATTTCGAGGCAGCATACGATATAAGCGGTTGGTCAGACTCTTATAAGGAAATTCGTAAGAACTGGATTTCCAATTACGTTCTTCTTATCCCGCTTATCGTTGGCATTCTTATTGCTGCAGTAGTCTTCGTATTCAAGAAGGCGGCTAAGATCAATAAGCGTGCAGAGACAGCAGGCGGAAAGAGAACATTTGTTGAGGAGCTCCTCTTCGGCTTCCACCTTATTTTCCACCCGTTCGACGGCTTCTGGGATCTTAAGCACGAGAAGAGAGGCTCACTGAGAGCTGCTGTTGTTTACGTTCTTGTAACAGTATTTGCATTCTTCTACCAGGCAATCGGTTCCGGTTACCTTGTAAATCCCTATGGTTCGTATACCACGATCGTAGCACAGGCACTTGGAGTTTTAGTTCCTCTGTTCCTGTGGGTAGTCGCTAACTGGTGTCTTACAACACTGTTCGACGGTGAAGGCAGCTTCAAGGACATCTTCATTGCTTGCTCCTACTCACTGCTTCCTCTCGTCTTCGCAGTAATTCCTACAACCATCTATTCCAACTTTGCACTTGTTGAAGAGCTTGATATCAACAGCCTTATCGTAACGGTAGCGTTTATCTGGACAGCTCTCCTGATATTCATTGGTATGATGGTAACACACGATTATCCCCTGTTTAAAAACTTCATTACTTCTCTCGGAACAATCGTTGCAATGGCGTTCATTATGTTTATTGCAATACTCTTTACCACACTTCTTGGTAAGATCGTAAGCTTCATTACCAACATTGTGGTCGAGATCAGCTACCGAATGTAACAAACAGGAAAGGAGAATATTACAATGAAAAGAATATTTGCATTACTTTTATCTGTTGTTATGCTTTTTGGTACGCTGATCGTGGACATTTCTGCAGCAACTGCTGTTGAGATCATCTACGAGAAGAACTCAAACGGTGAGTTTATTGATTCGATAGACTATGAAGCAACCGTTGAGCAGTACCTCACACGCACATTTGCGTCTGAGAAGGAAAAGCTCGACACTATGACAATGATGTTTGAGAAGAACGGATATCAGCTGTGGGTTGATGAGTTCACCGGCGAGGTAGCAACTCGTAACGCAACAACAGGTCAGATCCTCTTCTCCAACCCCTATGATGTAGCATCCGGTGGATCCTCTCCCTCGGTTAAGCAGACACTTATGTCTCAGCTCATCATCAAATATGTAGACAATGATACCGAAAAGACAATGACAAGCTTCAAGGAAGCTGCTCTTCGTGGACAGATCAACTTCAAGTACATAAAGAACGGTATCAGAGTAGAGTACAGTATCGGCCGTGAAGAGACAAGAATGCTTGTTCCCCGTATGGTTGAGCAGTCGAGATTCGATGAGAACATTCTTGACCCCTTCGCAGAAGAGCTTAACAAGATCTCCCTTGCAAACGGTGGTGTATCTCTTGAGTGGAGAGATTACTATATGCCCGTTGAAAAGCGTCAGCAGATCATCATCGACAGTGGTGGAGGAGATCCTGACAAGAGAAACAACGAATGGTTTAAGTTCAACAAGTTCCTCGCTTTCTACGATCTCAAGTCACTCGCAAAGTGCGAAACTGACCGTGAGAGAAACTCTTTGAAGGCACTCTATCCTATCTGTAACAAGATGGACGTATATGTATGTTCGCCCGATATCACTAACAACGAGCTCACAACACTCGAGGGTTATATCAAGACATACGTTCCTACATATACATTTGAGCAGCTCGAGCAGGACCACCTCATCACCGAGTATGAGGGACAGGATAAAGCTCCCGCACTCTTCAAGCTGGCTTTGGAGTACACACTCGATGATTGGGGCGTAACAGTTCGTATCCCTGCGAACGGTCTCCGTTTCGACGAGTCTCTCTACCAGCTGACCAACATCTCCCCCCTTCCTTTTATGGGCGCAGGTGCGAACTACCTCCTCGATGAAAAGGAAGAGACATTCACAGGTTATAACTTCTTCCCGGATGGAGCCGGCGCGCTCTTCCGTCACGAAGATCTCGCAGGCTCAAGCATTACCACAATCAATGGTAAGGTATACGGCCAAGACTACGCATACAACACAATCACAGGTTCTAACCAGCAGACAATTCGCTACCCTGTATTTGGTGTAGTATCCAACGTTCACGAAACACGTACCAAGATTGAAAAGCAGCTTGTTACGGAAGCAGTTCTTGACGCAGACGGAAACGTTATCGAAGAGGCTGTATATGAGGATGTTGAAGTTCCATACACCTATGAGGAATCCAAGGGATATGTAGCTATCATCGAAGAGGGCGATGCTCTCGCAGAGCTTTCTACATACCATATGGGTTCGACAGGTAAGTACAATGCAATGCAGATGTACTTCTACCCCAGACCAAAGGACTCCTACAACCTTGCAAACGCTATCTCGGTTGGTGCAAACGCAACCTGGACAGTTGTATCATCCCGTAAGTATGTCGGTAACTACAAGATCCGTTACATTATGCTGACAGATGATGCTCTTGCAAAGGAAAATGAAATTACCGATTACTATCCTGTAAACTGGATGGGTATGGCAGAGGCTTACCGTGATTACCTCTACCACACAGAAACACTTTCTGCACTTGAAGAGAGTGATGTTAAGGATGACATTCCTGTATACGTCGAGACGTTCGGTACTCTCGAAACACTCGAGAAGATCCTTTCCATCCCTGTAAACGTAATGACTCCTCTTACATCCTTTGACAATGTCAAGACAATGTATGATGAGCTCTCTGCACAGGGCGTATCCAACATCAAGTTCAAGCTCACAGGCTATGCGAACGGTGGTATGTACTCCTCAGTTCCTTACCATCTCAAGTGGGAAAACGCAGTTGGTGGCAAGACAGGTTACAACGAGCTGCTCGATTACTCAGCAGAGAAGGGCTTTGAGCTTTTCCCTGACTTCGACTTCGTATATGTTCGTTCTTCAACCAACACACTCTTTGACGGTTTGACCCTCAAGGATCATATCGTTAAGTCAATCAACGATACATATATGTCACGCAGATATTACAGCGCAACACGTCAGACACACGTTGGACGTTTCGAGCTTGCTATCTCGTCCGCATATTATACTCGTTTCTATGACAAGCTTTCTGAAAACCTTCTCAGCTATTATGAGAACACAGATGCAAGCGCAGGCATTTCCGTAGGCACACTCGGTTCGGGACTCAACTCCGACTTTGATGAGGATGAGCCTTACAACCGTGAGGACTCCAAGAAGTTCACACAGAACGTATTTGGCAAGCTCGATTCTGATTTTGACAGCGTCATGACAGATAGCGCAAATGCTTACACCTGGAAGTACCTCGATTACATTATCAACGTTCCGCTTGATTCCAGCCGTTACAATACATCCAGCAATGCAATTCCTTTCATCGGTGTTGTACTCCACGGTAGTGTTCAGTACGCAGGTACACCTCTGAATATGGAAGGTAACATCGGTTACAGCTTGCTTAAGGCAATTGAAAATGGCGCAGGACTCTACTTCGTACTCTGTTACGATAATTACGAAGAACTCAAGGAAGATCCTACACTCAGTGAGTACTATTCTGTACGTTACGACATCCTTAAGGAAGACGTAGTTAAGTACTACACATTGCTCAATGATTTGACAAAGGATCTCCAGCTTTCGAAGATCGTTGGCCACGAGTTCCTCACAGGCGAACGCGTACCCGATCCCGATGAGATCATCGCTGACGAAGAGGCAATCGAAAAAGAAAACCTCGAAAATCAGCTTGCTGCTGACGCTCTTGCAGCTAAGAAGCAGCAGGAACAGCTCCTCAACGGTCGTGTATATGCAGCTACTACATCTCAGGCAGCTTGCGAAAAGGTTGCTGAGTACTGCAGAACAGCTAACCACTACTACCAGGGTGGTGCATACGCACTTGGTGATTACGTAGTATTCACAATTGGTATGGGTACACTCGTTGACGCTGCAAAGAAAGCACAGGCAACTCGTGAAGCAGCAGTAGCTACACAGGAAGCTCTTGCAGCTAAGATAGTTGAGGCTGAAGCCAATAAGACAACTTGGAACGGAATTTATACTCCCTTCAAGACACTTCTTGCCGGCGGCACAAACACCAACTACGCAAGCCTTATCGCAGCTTATGACAAGGCAGTTGCAGCTCTTGAGTCCGCAAACGCAGACTACGCAAAGAAGCTTGAGGCTTACAACAACGCTTACGCAAGTGGTGAGCTCAGCGGATTTGCAATCATCACAACAAAGCTTACAGCATACGAGAATGCAGTAGCAGCTCGCGATGCTATCGCAGACAAGGCTTCTGCTGAATACACAGCGGCAGATGAAAAGGTTCAGACAGCTCTCGCTGATGTTCAGAAGTTCGCTGGAACTCTCGAGAACGCACAGAACTATATCGCAGCTTCCACAGCACTGACCGAAGCTAAGGCAGAGCTTGAGAAGTATCCCACAGCTTATGAGAACACCGATGAATATAAGGCTCTCAAGGCAGCAGCAGACGCTGCAACAACAGCTTACGAGGCAGCAGTAGCAACAGTTGAGACAGCAATAGCTTCAAACGAAGACTACAAGGCAGCTAAGAAGGCTCTCAGAGATGCTGAGAAGCAGGTAGAAACACTTACTTCTCTTAAGTCCAGCATCGAGACAGGTATCACAACAGTTACCACATCGTATCCCGGCGCAGTTGAGATTGGTATTCTTGAGGATCTCCTTGCTACAACAATAGCTGATATTGCAGTAGCAGAGAGTGATCTTGAGGCTAAGAAGGCCGCATACAACACAGTATACGAGTCCCTCGCTTCCCAGGATGCAACCTACGTATCTGCAAAGGCAGAGTACGACGCAACAACCACAGCACTTAATGCTTATGTTGATAACTACAACGCAACATATCCCACAAGTGCAGAGTATATCGCACTCCAGAACACAATCGCAACCAATACTGCTATCTACGACACAACAGTTGCAAGCATCAAGGCTGTTTACGCTGCAAATACCGATGAGTATGTTGCACTTGTAAGAGCACAGAACGCAGCAGCAGATGCTCTCAAGGCACTTACCGTTGCTTACGGTGACAATGCCGAGTATCTCGCACTCGTTGCAGCAGCTGACAACGCACAGGCAGCAGTTGACGCTCTCATCGGCGGCTACGCAACTGACGCAGCTTACATCGCTCTCAAGGCAGCTGATGATGCAGCAGACGCAGCTATCGAGGCAGTTCTTGCTAAGATCGAAGCAGCTACAAGCGCAGCTGACGCAGATGTTGCAGCAATCGCAGCTACATTTGGCGCAGAGCTTGCAGCAGCAGTTGACGCTAAGTACAGAGCAGCTGACGAGGCTAATGGTGTTGAGGCAGGAACTCAGCTCAAGCTCGAGGCATTCCTTGCTGACTACAATACAAAGGTTCTCGCAAGCGATGCTTACAAGACCGCAACTGAGGCTAAGGCAGCAGCAGATAAGGCAGTAACCGACTTCACAACTAAGTTTGCAGCAGACGCAAAGGCAACCGATGCATACAAGGCAGCAGAGGCAGCGAAGGCAGCAGCTGACACAGCAATCTCAGACTTCAACTCCAAGCTTGTTATGACAGCTATCAGAACTTCCGTTTCTAACCTCCTTAAGAGCGAGGCAGCAGTTGCAGCAGCAGAGGCAGCCGTAGTTGACGCTCAGAACGCACTCGAGACATCTGCTGACAAGGCTGCATACGATGCAGACAAGGCTCTCTATGATGGAATCGAAACATACGCTCTCGCAGTTATCACAGCTTCCGATGCTACAATAGCTGCAAAGGCTCAGGCAGACGCAGACCTCAAGGCAGCTGATACAGCTTATGCATCGGCTACTAAGAACGTAAGCTCGCTTGTTAAGAGAGTATCCGACAACATCAAGAACCAGAATACACACGTAGCTAAGGCTAACGACGCACTTGTTGACGCAGAGTTTGCAAACAAGTTCTACAGCGAAAGTGCTGATTATGACGATGCATTCAAGGCATCCGTTAAGAACTCTTACGAGATCACAAAGGCTAACGCAGAAAAGGTTAACGCTGATTCTATTAAGTCTATTGCTGACTCTAAGGCAGCTCTCGAGCTCGCAAGCGAGGTTGTTACAGTTACAGTGACAATCGTTGATCCCAACGAAACACCCGATGATACGACCACACCCGATGGAGAAGAGACTCCCGGTGAAGAGGTCGAAGAGGGTTATGAGTACACTAAGTACACAGACGATACAGGAAACATTGTATACGTTGAGTACGAAAACGGCGTATTCTTCATCCTCAACTTCAACTACTTCGATATCACAGTTGAATACGAAGGCGTATCCTACACAGTAGACAGCTACGGTGGAGTAAGAGTATCGCCCGATTCCTCTGAACCGAAGTTCTTCACAACACAGTTTTAATTAGGAGGTGCAAAAAATGACAAACAACGCACAGTTGAATAATACTGTAAGTGCGCCCAAGACACAGAAGCGCAAGAAAAGAAGTCACGCATCTCTCGATAGAAGGAAAGCTCGTGCCGGTTGGATATTTGTACTCCCCTTCCTTATCGGATTTATTGCGATCTATCTTCCTATGATTTTTGACTCGATCAGATATAGCTTCAGCCATATCAAGATCATCTCCGGAGAAGGCTTTACCATTGAGTTTGTCGGTTGGGCAAACTACTATGAAGCTCTCTTCGTAAACCCCAACTTCGTAAGAACACTCCTGACAGGTATTCAGGAGCTGGCCTTCGACATTCCCGCAATCATTCTGTTCTCCCTCTTTATGGCTGTACTTCTCAACCAGAAGATGGTAGGACGTGCGGTATTCCGTGCGATCTTCTTCATCCCTGTTATTCTTTCCACCGGTCTTATCGAGTCCATCGATGCACAGAACGTAATGGATGAATATATGGAAGATACAGAAGGTATCGCAGACGGTTCCGACAGCTCAACAGCGGCAGAGATCGTATCGGCAATCGATATTGAGCGACTCTTTGCCAATATGAAGGTCGGTACTGAAATTGTTGAATACGTTGTAACAGCTATCAACAATATTTACGACATCGTAAACCGTTCAGGCGTACAGATGCTGATATTCCTTGCAGGTCTTCAGTCCATCTCTCCCGCAATTTACGAATCCTGCCAGATAGACGGCGCAACAGGATGGGAAACATTCTGGAAGATCACCTTCCCAATGATAAGCCCGATGATCCTGGTAAACGCAATCTATACGATCATCGACTCGTTTACAACGGACTCCAACTCGGTTATGAAGTTCATTTCCTCGGTTTATACCGAGGCGAACGGACAGGAAATCTCCTCTGCAATGTCTTGGATGTACTTCTTGATAGTAATCCTGATTATTGCAGTTATCGCGGCGATCTTCTCGGCGTTCGTATTCTATCAGCGTAAGGACTAAGGAAAGGAGGAAAAGTTAAATGAATGCACAACAGACACAGTCTCCCAAAGTCAAGAGAGAAACTAAGAACAAGATAAGAGTTGAGTTTGAGCGTACACCGCTTAAGGAAAGACTTAAAGCGAAGTTTATTAACCTTGCTTTTGTTGGAAATGTAATTTGGTACATTTTCCGTCTCATTCTTCTGATTGGTATCGCTTACATCATCCTTTTCCCCTTCTACACAAAGATCGCAGGCTCATTTATGGGTAGAAACGACTTTGTTGACGTAACCGTTATGCTTATTCCTAAGGAATTCTCGCTCGATATGTACAGATTCATCATCCTCGAGAACAACTACTTTGAAGCATTCGGTAACACACTCCTTTTGTCCCTTTCAACAGCACTTATTCAGACATTCATCTGCTGTCTCATCGCTTACGGACTTGCAAAGTTCAAGTTCAAGGGCGCAAGCCTGGTATTCCTCTGCGTAATTCTTACGATGGTAATACCACACCAGACGATACAGCTATCAATGTTTATGAATTTCCGATTCTTTGATGTCTTTGGAATTGTAGAACTGCTTTCGGGCAACGCAACTGTTGGCGAAGTTGAATGGCTCAACAACATTCTCGCTTCGATCAATATCTTTGACCCGGAGAGTGAAAACCAGGTAATCAAGGGTATCGTCGAAGACGGTGCTATCAACCTCAACAACACCTACTGGCCTCTTATCATTCTTTCGATTACAGGTCTTGGATTTAAGAACGGACTTTACATCTTTATGCTTCGTCAGTTCTTTATGGGTGTTCCGAACGAGCTTGAAGAATCTGCGTACATCGATGGTTCCGGTACATTCCGTACATTTATCCAGATCATCCTTCCTCTGTCCATCCCGATGATGATTACAGTATTCCTGTTCGCATTCTCTTGGCAGTGGACTGATGACTTCTACACAGAGCTCTTCTTCACATCGTTCAAGACAATCCTGATGCCCGACATCGTAGACATTCCTACCTCGCTTGAGACATCTTACGCAGGACAGAACCTCTACTACTCGGCTATTAGAAACACTTGTGGTCTGATGATTATCTTCCCGCTTGTTATTATGTACGCGTTCCTCCAGAACTTCCTTGTACAGGGTATCGAGCGTTCCGGTCTTACAGCAGACTAATCACAAACATATCTCTAAGAGAGATTTCAACCCACCGCCACGGCGGTGGGTTGCTTTTTTGAATAGGAAAAACAGCCTGACGAAAACCGTCAGGCTGTTTTTGGGCTTATGATATTTAAACCTTATTATTTGAGCATAGAGAGGAGAGTTGCCTCGGCTGAAGCGAGAGCGTCATCAATGAGAGATGCATCACGGCCACCTGCCATTGCGTTGTCGGGTCTGCCGCCACCCTTGCCACCTGTAACTGCTGCAACGGAGGAGACGAGGCGTCCTGCGTGAGCACCACATTTAACTGCATCAGCACCACAAACTGTGATGAAGCTCAGCTTTCCGTCTGTGTTAACTGCAAGAACAGCAACCATATCAGTACGGCGTGCCTTGATCTCGTCTGCAAGTGAGCGAGCTACTTCAATTGCCATTCCGTCAAAGCGTGCTGTGCAGAGAGAAACTGCTCCAACTGCCTTTGCAGATGAGAGAATGGAATCAAGCTTTGTTGCGGCAAGCTTCGAGTTGAGACTTTCGATTTCGTGCTTAGCTGAGGCAAGCTCTGCAACTGTGGCAGCAGCTTTCTTTGCTATATCGGCAGGATTCTGTGTTTTAAGCTCACGGGCTGTGTCCTCAATGAGCTTGTTTCTTTCGTAAATGTACTCAAGAACTGCAGTGCCTGTGATAGCTTCAATACGGCGAATACCTGCGGCAACAGAGGACTCGGAGATGATCTTGAACAGACCAAGCTGACCTGTGCGCTCACAATGTGTACCACCACAAAGCTCTGTTGATACATCGCCCATCTTTACCATACGAACACTCTTGCCATACTTCTCGCCAAAGAGAGCAGTTGCACCAGCCGCCTTTGCGCTCTCAAGGTCGGTTTCGGTTGTTGTGATCTCAAGATCAGCAAGAATTGCTGCGTTAACAGCAAACTCAACAGCAGAAAGCTCGGAGGGAGTGAGAGCAGAGAAGTGGTTGAAGTCGAAACGGCAGATCTTGTCGCTGACAAATGAGCCCGATTGCTCAACGTGTGAGCCGAGAACCTTGCGAAGTGCCGCCTGGAGCAGATGAGCTGCAGAGTGGTTGCGCTTGATAGCGTTTCTGCGTGTGTCTGTGATGTCAGCCATCACCTTGTCACCAACTGAGATGCTGCCCTCAACAATGGTACAGAGATGAATGAAAACGCCGTCGGATTTCTTTGTGTCATATACATTTACAAGCTTGCCGTCTGCGTAGATAGTACCTATGTCACCAACCTGTCCACCACCCTCGCCATAGAAGGGAGTGCAGTCGAGAATTATTGTGCAGTCGCCCTCACTTACAGTCTGCACAAACTCGTCATCGCTCATAATAGCAAGAACCGTAGCCTCGCTTCTGTACTCGGTGTAGCCTGTGAAAACGGTAGCGGGAACGTCAGAGAGAAGAGCCTTAGTGTTTGAGCTCCAACCACTGATATTGGCACGTGCCTCACGAGCACGGTTCTTCTGACGAAGCATTAGAGCGTTGAAGGCTTCCTCATCAATACCGAGATTGCTTTCGCTTGCAATCTCACGGGTAAGGTCAATGGGGAATCCAAATGTATCGTAAAGCTTGAACACTTCCTCACCGGAAATTGTATCTGCATTCTTGTCAATTGCGCCTCTGATGAGGTTTGAGAGAATGGAAAGACCTGCATCAATGGTAGCATCAAAACGCTCCTCCTCGATGGAGAGGATCTTCTTGATATAGTCGGCACGCTCGGAGAGCTCAGGGTATGCGCCTTCGCTTTCAGCGATGGCAACCTCAACAACTTTTACAAGGAATGAGTTGTTGATTCCAAGAAGCTTACCGTGACGGCAGGCACGACGAATAATTCGACGAAGGACATATCCACGTCCCTCGTTTGAGGGAATAACATTGTCCGAGATCATAAACATTGAGCTACGAACGTGATCGGTAATAACACGAATGGAGATATCCTTGTCCTTGTCCTCGCCATAATTCTGACCTGAGATCTCGCATACCTTGTTGATGATACTGCGAATAGTGTCAACCTCAAACATATTGTCAACGCCCTGCATTACGCAAGCAAGACGCTCAAGTCCCATACCTGTGTCAATATTCTTCTGAACAAGCTCGGTGTAGTTGCCCTTACCGTCGCTGTTGAACTGAGAGAAAACATTGTTCCAGATTTCCATATATCTGTCGCATTCACAACCGGGCTTGCAATCGGGAGAGCCACAACCGTACTTCTCGCCTCTGTCAAAGTAAATCTCGGAGCAAGGACCGCAAGGACCTGTGCCGTGCTCCCAGAAGTTGTCAGCCTTGCCGAGTCTAACAATATGCTCCTCGGGGACGCCTATGATGTCTTTCCAGATGTGATAAGCCTCCTCGTCCTCCTCATAGATGGAGGGCCAGAGAAGATTTGCAGGAATTTCGAGCTCTACGGTGAGAAATTCCCACGCCCAAGAGATTGCCTGCTCCTTGAAGTAGTCACCAAAGGAGAAGTTTCCAAGCATTTCAAAGAAAGTGCCGTGACGAGCTGTGTGACCAACACGCTCAAGGTCGGGAGTTCTGATGCACTTCTGACAGGTTGTAACACGATTTCTCGGAGGTTCAACCTCGCCTGTGAAAAACTTCTTCATAGGGGCCATACCTGAATTGATCAGGAGCAGAGATTTATCATTGTTCGGGATCAAAGAAAAGGAAGGCATACGGAGATGTCCCTTGGATTCAAAGAATGCAAGATACTTCTCACGAATATCGTTAAGAGATGTCCATTTCATAAGAATATTCCTTTCAAATAGAAAAAATACATTTGTTACATAGATACTTAATTATATCACCTTATTTATCAAAAGTCAACATTATATATTATATTATTATAATTTAAACGCCCACAGAGTCGTGGAGGGCAACGATGGCGCAATAAGGTATAAAAAGGACAACTTCCGAATATAATCAAATATCGAGCAAAGCGAGAGAGGTGTGGGGTATGGCAGATATTCCATTTGTAATAAGACAGGCAATACCACTTCGTTTGCGTGACGAAATACTATCTGTGAGTGGTACACTTGAGAGGGTTGAAGAGATACGCATACACGCAAGGAGAAGAGTGAGCCTAACAAGTCTTGGGCGAAATAATCCGACGGGAGCTGTGTTTACAAGAAACGAGATGGACGAGATGCTCAACAGGCTTTGCGAGGGATCTGTATATGCGTACAGAGACACGATAGCAGAGGGATATATAACTCTCCGTGATGGCATAAGAGTTGGCATTTGTGGAAGAGCAGTTACAAGATCAGGGAAAGTCAGTGGGGTTTATGATATAGATTCGCTCATCATAAGAATACCACATCCGTCTCCACCACTTGGGCGCGAGATCGTTGAGCTTATAGAAAGTATGCATTATACAAAGGGCGTGCTCTTATACGCACCACCGGGTGTGGGCAAAACAACGCTTCTGCGCTCGCTCGCAATACTTCTTTCGACAGGTGAGAGAGCGAGACGGGTGTCGGTTGTTGATACAAGGGGAGAGCTTGCCTATTCGCTCGATAACCCATCGCTTTGCCTTGATTTGCTTTCAGGTTATCCAAAAGAGATAGGAATATCTCTTGCATCAAGAACTCTTGGGTCGGAGGTTATTATCTGCGATGAAATATCCACCTATTCTGAGGCAGAGGCTATACGCTCGGCCCACAATTGTGGAGTGCCACTCATAGCCACAACTCACGCTGCAAGCGTAGGTGAGATGCTTGGCAAAAGTGGCATTGGTATTCTACATAAAAGTGGATGTTTTGGTGCTTATGTCGGCATAAAAAGACAGGGCAACTTTGGTTTTGTATACGATGTTTGTAAAAGAGAGGATGCTGATATTGCTTTCCTTAACGGTAATTTGTAAGCTTGCAGGAGCACTCTTGATCTTTTTCTCTGTCTGCACGATTTCCTATCTCTCCTACCAAAGACAGAGGGAACAGCTTGTTCGTATTGATGCTATTGTCAGCTTTGTTAAATATATAAGAGAGCAGATAGACAGATACCTGACCCCACTTGGAGATATTCTTTATAGATGCGACAGAGGAATTTTGGACGGAATATTTATCGGCTGCGAGGGTGAGAGTGGACGGATAAAGGACAAGGACGAGCTGAGGGCGAGGCTGTTGGAGAGTGAATATTTTGCTGACGGTGGAGAGGCACTTGAACGATTTCTCATAAAGCTTGGATCGTCATATCACGATGAGGAGGTTGCGGCGTGCGACGAGTGCTTGGCGACTCTTTGCGAAATCCGTGCGCATATGCGCGAACAGCTTCCTAAACGGCACAAAAGCAGAACGGTGCTTTTGTTTTGTCTTGCCGCTGCCGCATTGATACTTCTTTTATAGAATAGGAGACAAAAATGGATATAACTTTGGTGCTTAAGGTTCTTGGCGTTGGCATTTTAGTGGCTGTATCAACGCAAATACTATCGAAAACAGGACGGGACGAGCAGGTAACGTGGCTTGTTGTAGCCGGGATAGTGGCAGTAATGCTTATGCTTATTGATGATATAGGTTCGCTACTTAGCACCGTGCGTGATATTTTTGGTTTTTGAGATGGACAGTACAACATTTAAGCTTTGCGGAGTTGCAATAGCAGTTGCGATCTCGCTTGTGGTGATGCGACATATAAACAAAGATTACGAAAGCGTTCTGTCTCTTTGCGGTTTTGTGTTGCTTGTCGGAGCATCGCTTGCGATGGCAGAGGGAGTGGTTGAGTACATAGTGGAGATGATGGATGCAAGTCCACTTTCGGGAGACATAGCCCTTACGCTAATGCGTGTGCTTGGAATTGTGATGTTGACAAAGGTAAGCGCAGATATTTGCAGGGATATGGGAGCACAGGGGGTGGCAGGTGGCCTTGAATATGTGGGTAAGCTTGAGATAGTGATACTGACCTTGCCACTTGTAAGTACAGCACTTGAAACGGTCAGAGGACTTTTGTCGGAGGCCGGGTTTTGAGACGGGGCGTAGTGTTTTTGACGTTTCTGCTTCTGTTTGTATGCTTTTTTGCTCTCGTGGTCTTTGGAGAGGAGAAAAGCGCAGACACCTTGCCTGAGGAATACGGCGACTTTCTTGACGCAATACCCGAGGACGTAAGGGAGCTTCTTCCCGACGGCTTTTTCTCAGGGGATGCAGATGATGTTGGTGATGCGCTTGTTGAGATAAGTCGGGGTGAGTATTTGCTCAGATATTTGTTTGAACTTATCTCGGACGGGCTTGGTGGCGCACTTAAAAGCTTTGCCTCATCACTTGCGCTCGTTGCGCTTTGCGCAGTTCTTGGAAGTGTGGTGAGTGGCAGTAGTGGCAGTACGGTGAGAGCGGTCAGGTATGCAAGCTCGCTTGCACTTTGTGTTACAACGATAACAATGCAAATGCCTAAGCTTTTGTCTGCTGCTGAGTATTTTAAACGGATAGGAGCGATTATGAACTCCCTTTTGCCACTTATGGGAGTGCTGTATATGGCAGGTGGAAACGCAGCGGCAGCCGCAACAAATAACACAACACTTGTGTTCTGGCTCAACGTTCTTGAGCTTGCCGTCAGCGCACTTGTTCTTCCGGGCGTCTGCGCTTGTATTGCTCTCTCTTTGTCGGACTGTTTGAGATGTAGCGATACAGGATCGCTTTCGGGCGTATGTGCTGTAATCAAGCGTAGTGTAGGCTATGTGCTTGGAATGTGCTGTACCTTGCTTACGGCGGCACTTTCGGCGCAGAGCATACTCTCAGCGGCGGCGGACAGCGCAAAGGCGAGGGCTGTGCGATATGTCGCAGGCAACGTTATTCCCGTTGTAGGCTCAACCGTTGGCGAGGCTCTCAGGACGGTTGCAACCTCTGTAAAGATATTGCGCAGTACCGTTGGTGTGGGTGGCATTATCGTGATACTTATGATATTGCTGCCCACACTTGTGGATCTATTGCTTTGCAGGCTTTCACTCAATACGGCGGCGGCAATAGGCGAGATGGTCGGTGTTAGGGAGAGCGTACGATTTTTTAGGGAAGTTGCGTCTATTTATGGTTATCTGATTGCGGCTGTGGCTCTTGCGTCAATAATGTGTTGCTTCGCACTGACGGTTTTTGCGCTGACTTCTTCTCAAAGTGGAGGGTTATGATGGGATAGGTGAATATCTTGTAGGAATTACGATTGCGAGCGTGATAATATCACTTGTATCCGTTCTGCTTCCCGACACGCTCTCGCCGTCAATCAAGTCGTCAACTACAACAGCTCTTTCATTCTGCCTTATCTGCGCAGTTTTAGCACCTCTTTCAAGCGTTATATCAAAAGCTGTGGAGGATGCAGAGAGGCTTGAGCCTGAGCTTGCATTACCCGAGATAAGCGAGGGTGATCTTTCGGGGCTTTATGGAAGTCTTGAAGAGGAGAGCGCGAGAGCTATTGAAGAGGCGTTGCTGTCAGGACTTATTAGTGAGTTTGGCTTTTCGGAAAAGAACGTATCGCTCTCGGCTGTTGTGAGTGCTGACGAGAATGGAGTTGAGCTGCTCAGGGTAGTGGTTTATTTGTCGGGAAGTGCAATTATGGCAAACCCAAGAGAAGTAAAAGCTTATATTGGGCGTTTTACAGATGTCGAATGCGTAATAGTATCGGGCAGAGAATAGGAGGAGATTTTGAGCGAGAAGAGTGGAAAGAAAGCTTTGGGTAAGCTTGATAGACGAGGTGCGCTTATTGCTGTTGTGATTGCCGCAACGGCAGGAATATTACTTTTGCTTTGGAGTTCGGGAAGGGAGAGCGCACCCACAGAGGAGACGAAAAAGAGCAATATATCCGAGATCGTGGAATATGGCGAATACCTTGAGGGACAGGCAAAGAAGCTTTGCGAAAGTGTTAAGGGGATAAGTGGTGTGACAGTGACTATCACGCTGGAGGGTGGCTTTGAGCAGGTGTATGCAACTGACAGGCAGATAACGCAGAGTGGGCAATCGGTTGAATACGTAAAACTTGGAAGTGGCTCATCCTCAAAGCTGTGCGCTACATCGGTTAGGGCACCGACTATTGCAGGCATAGGCATCAGCTGTAAGGGGTGCAAGGACAGCACCACGAAAGCAGAGCTAACGGCACTCCTGTCTGCAAGCTTTGGTGTGGGAACAAACAAAATATATATAACTGAGGCAGGCTGATGGAATATTTAGGGGAGAGCGGCAATAAGATGTAATGCAAACAAAATTATCTGGAGGAAAGAGAATGAATAAGGAACAAATTGCAGAAAAGATTAAAGCGTTTTTTACAAGGCTTGGAAAGCGCAATCTCATTATTATTTGCAGCGTGATGCTTGTTGCAATTGCAGTAGGCGTCAACTGCATTATCGCGGCAACTGCAAACAAAGATCCTGCAAGTGCAGGCGCAGGAGCTGATGACACCTCTACCGAGGACGCAGGCGCATCAAGTCCGTCCGATGCAGACAGCTATTTTGCTGCATCAGCACTTAGCCGTCAGAAAGCAAGAGATGAAGCACTTGCTGTGCTTCAGAGCGTTGTTGATGACGATACAGCCGGCGAGGAGGCGCGAGCAGGTGCACTTGCAGATATTGCGCAGATGGCAAAGGATATGGAGAACGAGGCTAATGTTGAAAGCCTTGTGATGTCAAAGGGCTTTGAGAGATGTATTGCAGTAATATCCTCAAACGGTATTTCCGTTGTGGTAGATGTTGATGGCACAACGCTCAACGCCGCACAGATCGCACAGATCAACACAATAGTATACGAGCAGACGGGTATCACTCCCGATAAGACGGTGATAATCGAGAAATGACGCAAAGAAAAAAGTTCTTTGCCGCATCAAATACAGAGAGGGGCTTTGTAAGCTTTTTCCCCGAAAATTTCAGGTGTGGCAGAACAGACAGGTGTTACATAATAAAGGGTGGCCCGGGAACAGGCAAGTCACGTTTGCTCTTAGAGCTTGCAGAGGCGGCAGAGAAGGTACAGGGCGAGGTTGAATACTACTACTGCTCGTCAGACCCATTGTCCCTTGACGGTATTTTTATTACTTTGGGCGAAAGAAAAATCTCCGTCATCGACGGCACACCACCACACAGCGAGGATATTTCTCTTGCGGGAGTCAGGGACAATATTATTGACCTCGGATCATTCTGGAACAGAAGCAGACTTTGGGAGGCAAGAGAGGATATCGCAAGACTTGGCGCAAAAAAACAGAGGGCATACACTGAGGGCTACCGTGCGCTTGCGGCGGCAGGTGCGCTACTCAGAGCATCAAGCGAGCTGATGCTTGAATGCACAGATCTTGCGGCGATGAGAACCGATGCCCGTGATATTGCGGCACATCTGCCACAAACAGCACCTCTTCGATCACCTCTATCTGCAATCGGAATGAGAGGCAGGGTGGCTTTTGACACCTTCAGGGAGATGGCGGAGCTTGTAGTTGAGGTCGTTGACTCAAGATCCTACGGAATTTCATTTGCCTATTTCGATGCGCTCATCTCTGCGCTTGATGGCAGATGCCGTATATCCCCAACGGCGATATTCCCCGACAGAGCCGATGGAGTGCTTGCGGGAGGTGTCGGAATGGTGAGCGCACCTGTCCCAACAAAAACCGACAGCGCAATTGACGTTTCTATGTATGTCGACAGAAGTGCCTATCTCTTGCTCAAAGAGAGGATTGACGTACTCAGGAGACTTGGCGAAAACGCAATTCTGTCTGCAGAGGCGGCGTTCAGCGAAGCCGGAGAGGCGCACGCTGAGATAGAAAAAATATACTCCGGTGCTATGGATTTTGATAAAAAAGAAGAGTACAGCGCACGTCTTTGCCGTGAAATATGGTCGGGGGACTTGTAAGAGACGGAAAAATGTGATAAAATAATACCGACACCTCTCCTTGAGGTGTCGGTATTATTTATAATTCTGATCAGTTGTTATTCAGAGCGTTAACGATGCACTCGGTATCACGGCAGATAACAAGCTCTTCGTTTGTGGGAATAACGTAAACTGCAACTCTGGAGTCATCGGTAGAAATCTTTACGATATTACCCTGACGGAGTGTCTTATCGTTGATCTCACGGTTGATCTTGATTCCGAAGAATTCCATATCCTCGCAGATGATCTCACGGAGACGGGGATTGTTCTCGCCAAGACCTGCAGTAAATACAACGGCATCAAGACCGTTCATAATTGCGCTGTATGCACCGATGTACTTCTTGATCTGGTGCTTGAGCATATTAACAGCGAGGTTGCTGTTTTCGTAGTTGGGATCGGAAGGACCGTTTGCAATTGCAGTTTCAAGGTCACGGGAGTCAGAGGAGAAGCCGTTTGTCAGACCGATGTAACCACACTTCTTGTTCATATAAGCGGCAACCTGATCTGCATTCATATTTTCCTTCTGCATAATGTAGGGAACGATAGCAGGGTCGATATCACCACAACGAGTTCCCATAAGAACGCCTGCAAGAGGTGTAAAGCCCATAGATGTGTCCATAACCTTGCCGTCCTTAACAGCAGAGATGGACGAGCCGTTACCGATGTGACAAGTAACAATCTTTGTGCCCTCAGCGTTGCCACCGAGAATCTTGATCATTTCGCCTGCAACATAGCGATGAGATGTACCGTGTGCACCGTAACGACGGATACCGTACTTCTCGTACATATCATAGGAAAGGCCGTACATATAAGCCTCGGGAGCCATACTCTGATGGAAGGCTGTGTCAAATACGAGAACCTGAGGAACATCGTTCATAACTGCAAGACAGCCACGGATACCCTGAAGGTGTGCGCCTGTGTGAAGAGGTGCATAATCATAGCAAAGCTCGAGCTTTTCGAGAACCTCGTCGGAGAGGAGCATAGACTCGGAGAAGAAGTAACCACCGTGAACTATACGGTGACCAACTGCCTCAATCTCTGCCATATCAGCAATAACGCCGATTTCTGCATCTGTAAGAGCGTCAATAACAATTCTAACTGCGTCTGTGTGTGTCTTGATGGGAAGCTCCTTTTCGGTGCGTGTTCCCTTTACAAGATTCTTGTGGTCGAGCTTACCAACAGCCTCGCCGATTCTTTCGCAAATGCCCTTTGCGGCAACGGAATAATCGGTGGTGTCGAAAAGCTGATACTTGAGAGAGCTTGAACCTGCGTTAACAACAAGTACTTTCATTATTTTCCTCCAATGAAATGATAATTTAAATTCTAACTTATATATTATACAACAAAAAAGAATAATTTTCAATATCAAACGAAAAAAATCGTACAAAAAAAGGAGAGATTTCTACCAAAATGAATAATATAGGTATCATTTGTGAGTATAATCCCCTCCACGGTGGACATAAATATCTAATCGAAAGAGTAAAAAAGGAGACGGGGGGCAGAATAATCTGCATTATGAGCGGCAACGCCGTTCAGCGTGGCGAGCTTGCACTCCTGCCGAAAAACTATCGTGCAGAAATGGCACTTTGTGCAGGTGCAAATGTGGTGATAGAGCTTCCATTTCCTTATTCTGCAGCATCAGCCGAGTTTTTTGCGACTGCCGCAGTTGGAGCTCTTGCGAGACTTGGAGTTGATACGATAGCCTTTGGCTCTGAAAGTGGAGATATAGACAAGCTCTCAATTGCCGCAGAGCGCGCCATTCTTTATAGAGAGAGTGAGCACAGTGGCGAGGCTTTCAGTACAGGCGAGTATTTTTCGCAGATAGGACTTGATGGCGCATCAAATGATATTCTCGCTATTGAATACATAAAGGCGGCAAAGAAAATTGCTCCCACGATGAGCTTTTTTACAGTAAAAAGAGAGGGAGCAGGCTACAGAGGCGAGGGGGAGAATGGAGAGTTTCCGTCAGCGACACAGTTGCGAAAAAGCATAGAAAAGAATGGTATCAGAGCAACTCTTGAGATGTTTGACGAAAAGCAATTACCACCCGAAACGAGAAGAGAAATGCTTTTAGCCGAACAAAACGGAGAATGCCCGATAACTCCCACGTCAATTGAGAGCGTGCCTCTTGCGTTTTGGAGGCTTGCAGATGCAGCCTTGATTTCACGCTGTGCTGAATGCACAGGTGGCGTGGCTGAGAGACTTATATCGGCAGCGAGAGAGGCGAGAAGCCTTGAGGAGATGATGACGCTTGCCGCAACAAAGAGATATACCGATGCTAAACTACGCCGTGCAGTGCTGTTCGGTATGCTCGGAGTTACACCCGACGATTTGCGAAGGGAGGTAGCATACGTCGAGCTTCTCGGTGCTGACAATTTGGGGCGAGAGATGCTCTCTGAGATGCGACGGGGCGAGCTTGAGGTAATAAGCAAGCCGTCACGCATACCAAAAGGAGAGGATGCTTTGCGTCAGTTTGAGCTTTCACGCCGCCTCGATGCACTCTTTACACTTGCGCTTCCAAGCAAAAAAAGTGCGGCCGCGTATTTGAAAATAAGCCCAATAGTAAATTAATTACAGCACAAAGCGGACAAAAATCACGAATATTCGAAAAAATCTTTATAAAAAAGTGAACTTTGATGCGAAAATCAAAATAATGATTGACTTTATTGATGAAATGTGATACAATAATAAAACGGTATGCCACAAGTACTTAGAGGCAACCGAACAAGTATTGATTTGGAGGTAACAAATGGCTGAAAAGGAACAGTTCCTGCCTGTTGAAGGTAAGTATATCACTTATATGGAGCGTCCTCTTGTTCGTGAGGGCAACACCATTTGCTATGGCGACAAAAGCGAAAAGTGCTTCCTTATTCTTGAGATAATGACCTATAATAAGGTTAACGGAAAAGATCTTCCGGGACACATTCTTGTACAGGTTGTAGAATCTGCAGATCCCACAAAGATCGTCAAGCAGGGAGAGAAGGACGGACTTCACAACGCCCTGTCGATCGGTATGATCTGGCTTGACAGAGCAAATAGAGCCTGACAGTATTTTGTCAAAAGGAATTGCTAAATGAAAGAGACAAAAAACACTCTTGCTCCCATTCGAGTGCTTCTTGTGCTTATGGTGGCTTTGATGATAATCAGCCTCGTTGGTTGTGACCTGTTTGGTGTTGTCGGTGAAGTGACAACCGAGGAGAGCACGACTGAGCGCACACCTGACGGTGATGTAACAACTGCGCCTGTGCCCGATGATACAACGGGCGAGGGCGATGTCACAACAACTGTTGATGATGACGATCAGACGGGTGGTATTATCCCGGAAGACACCACGAAAGCACCCGATGATGGCGACGAAACAACGGAGCCTGTGGTGGCGATCTATCACGATCCGCTGACAGGACTTAAAACAGTAGTTGATGTTTCAAAGGTTCGCCCCGTTTCCATAGTTTTTGATAATCTCTCTGCGGCGTCCCCTCAGAGTGGAATATCAAGAGCAGATATTCTCATAGAATGTATGGTTGAGGGTGGTATATCAAGACTCATTGGTATAACCAATAAGTATGGAGCTGATAACGAGTTTGGAGGACTTGAGTCCTACGGCCCTATCCGTTCAACAAGACCTTATATGGTAAGTCTGTCGCAGGCTTTCGGATCACTTATGGTCGGCGCAGGTTATAGTCCACAGGGCTATGAGCTGATAACCAAGCTTGGCGCAGATTATATCAACGGTACACACGACAGATACGCACTTCAGGGTTTCTACCGTGACGCTGACAGATTCAAGAATAGTGGATATGAGCATTCGCTTATGATCACAGGCAAGGGAATACTCAAGCTTGCTGAGCTTAATAAGTTCAACCTTACGACAGACTCTGCAGATGCATTCAACTTTGCACCCGAGGACAGCCCCATAACACTTGCAGGTGGCTCTGCTGCACACGTTATACTTAAGTATTCGGCATATCAGCAGATACAGATGGTATATAGCTCATCCACAGGAAAGTATTACCGTTATCAGTACGGTGACCAACCACATCTTGATGCAGAAAACGGCGAACAGCTCTGCTATGAGAATGTATTTGTGCTCTTTGCTAATACAAAGAATATTGCAGGAGACACAGAGGGCAGACTTGACGTAAGCGTAACGGGCACAGGTGACGGTTATTACATAAACGGTGGAAAGTATACACCAATCAAGTGGACCAGAACGTCTGACTCTTCAATGTTCTATTTCACAACGGATAACGGAGTGCCGCTGTTTGTAAACAGAGGAAAGACGTTTATTTCTGTGGTGAATGCAAATCTCAAGGATACAGCATCGGTAGTTCTCAACTATCGCTTGGGTTGAGCACATAAAAACGAACAAAAAACAAATAACCTCTCAAGCGCAAAAACGCTTGAGAGGGATAATATTGGGATGTAGCCAAGCGGTAAGGCACGGGACTTTGACTCCCGCATTCGTCGGTCCGAATCCGGCCATCCCAGCCAAAAACAGGGGCAACCTTCGGGTTGCCCCTGTTTTTGGCCGGGATGCAAGAATCGCCGAGCATTTGCAAGCAAATGCGTCGGTTCGCATTCGCCGCCAAAACTCCGATGCTTTCGCATCGGAGTTTTATCCAATCCGAAGGATTGGTATGTAATCTCACCACAGGTGAGTATGTAATCGCCCAAAGGGCGTATAGCATCACGCAAAGCGTGCATTCCTCCTTCGGATTGATGCCATACACGGCGTTGCCGTGATTCCATACATCACTTCGTGATGATTCCATCCCGCAACAAGTTGCGGATTCCATACAAGGCTTCGCCTTGATTTCATACACGCCTACGGCGTGATTGAAATGCGGAGGTGCGCATGTCGACCATTTTGAGCCTGTATACAGATTCGAACCGCCACACTTGAAATGCTTACAAAATTGTGGTATAATAAATAAAAAACAAGGAGGATAACTACTATGACCCCCAAGGAACAATGTGAAGTATTGTTAGATAAATTACTCCCGTTTGCAGAAGATCAAATGAAAAAGTATCGCGAATTCTACCCGTTTGCCACCGTTATTCTTATGGATGATTCCGTAGAATTGACCGGCAGCTATGGCGGTAACGAACATCCCGAATCAAAAGACGTTCTTGCTGACTTGATACAGATACACAAGCAACTGGCTGCCGAAGATAAAATCAAAGCCAGCGGTATCGTTTGGAATGCGGGTATAGTTTCCGCAGATGGCAAACCCACCGACGCGATTATTGTAAGCTTGGAACACAAAGACGATTATTCTGTTATTGTTGGTGAGCCTTATAAAGTCGGTCTTTTCAAAAAGGTTACTTTTGGTAATTTGTTTGCAATGGAAGGAAAACACGATATTTTTTAAGGATACATAGGACTCGTTTGCAAGCATGGCGTTGCGCCCCGGAAGATAGCGGTTAAGTGCAACTCCCATACACGCCCGTGGGTTAGTGTACCCTCTGTAAAAACAGCGTGCATCTAAATCGGACATACGACACATGATGAGTGTCTGATTTAGATGCAGGCACGAAAAAACGAGAAAAGCGGAGATTTCGAGAGATTTCTCCCGCCCCATCTGCTCTGCAGATGGGGCAATTTTTCTGACTCTAAAGTTTTTCAAAATTTTGTAGATGCATTTCGGGCATTTCGGGCATGTAGACAGATTCGAACCGCCGCACTTGAAATGTTCACAAACTTATGGTATAATGAGTATGCAGTTTAATCCATTCAAACTTTGAACTTAATTTAAAACTAAACAAGGAGGCCGTTATGAAAAAATTTGTTCGTTTTGTTCTTGTGTCACTTTTAGTTTTGTCACTTTTAGTTTTGTCGGGGTGCTCGTTTTTTTTACACAAAAAGCAACCACAAATAATGAGTACGCATTCCAATGAAAATGCGCCGTCACAGATAGCAAAAGCGGGAAAACAATGGGTTTTGCTGCATAATACTTACGGAAGTAATAATTATTACATCTCTGTCGGAGAAAATTTGGATTCAACAAAGAACATTTACTCTGTCGATGATGTTGATATCTGGTATTTTGAAGCCAATAATAACGGAATTGTATGGTGTGAAAAATCGCAAGAATTCTATACTTACAAGATTTATGTATTTGAAACGCAAAAAGCTGAAACCATTTTCCAAGTGGCAGTAGACAAGGGATATCAACCGCAAAACATCGGTATTTATCTCAACACTGTTTATTACTGTGACATCAATTATGATCAGGAAGTTGCACAAGTAATTACATACGACATCACAACAAAAACAACGAATGCTGTTTACAAGGTGAAATTTGACATATCGAAGCAACCTTATTCCATCAACTTGGAGAATGAATATTTGAGCTTTGTATGCTCTGATCAAATTAAGGTGCTTAATCTTCAAAACGACAAAACGGTATTCGATTCCACTTTGCCCGCAGATGTTAAATATGTATATAGAGTTTCCTACGATAGCAAAAACGACACCTGCGCTCTTTACTATGCCGACAATGACAGTGAAGATATTGGTATTTTGAAAGAGGGGCAAACCGAAATTGCTTCTGTTGTTACATTCTCTCAAAATCACTACGCTTATCTGGATAAAATTGATTGCCATGACGGACATATCTACTGGATTGCACAAGCAAATGTGTCAGGGTATATAACTGACCATTATACATTTATTGATTATAACTATTTAGATCATAAACCTACAGAAATTGACAGAACGTTCAGTTTCTATCGCAATGAAAGCGAGTTGTATTTGCTCCGATTTAATAAAAGTGGAGCTTTCACCCACATTAATCTGTGTCAGTATTAATACATAAATCCGTTTTCAATCAAAATTTGTGACAAAGATATTTTGTTCTTTTTTGAGAAATTACTCTTGGAGGTATTGGATAAATGAAAAAACTGTTTAAAAAAGCATTGATAATTATTGCGTGCCTTTGTGTATTACCTCTTGCGTCTTGCGGGGAAGGTATAAAAGGTGACGAAGCGAAAGCCTACATCAATGATTTCTTTGCGGAAATTGTTGTTGAGGATTATGAAAAAGCAGAAGAATTACTTCACCCGAAATGCCTTATCGACATAGAAAAGCTTTTCCTGAATTTTGAAAAAGATGAGGATGTAGATTTTCAGGCAGGCATTGAGATTGAAAAATATACCGGTTTTGCCTCTGCGCTTTATGACAGTACTGTCGACGGATCAAGGTATGAATTGACTATGCGTACAAAAGTGGGGGATAAAACGGTAATATTTACAATTGAGCTTGTAAAAAATGAAGCGGGTTATGGGATTAATAATCTCGAAATAAATACATAAGTGCACTTTACTCTATTTGCTTTTCGCAAAGGCGGCTTATGATAATATTCAAAGTCCGGGACACGCCGTAGGCGTGTCCCGGACTGCTTTTTCTCTGTCTTATGCTCTTGTGATTTTTGGAAGAGAGGTGGTTGAAAAAAGCATAAAGGTGTGATATAATGGTTGTGTAACATAGTTTTAGTTCGCAGAATTTCAGAAAGGATGGCTTTGGCGTTATGAGGAAATACATAAGCGTTTCGAAAATTATTTACTTTGTTTTGCTGAGCTTTTTGCTCAACAGCTTCGTGCTTGTAAAATTTTCGCCTATGTGTTTGTTTCTCATAGTACCACTCTTCGTGCTTTTGAACATCATCCCCGGATTTAAGCCTTTGGGTGCAAAAAGCTTTCGCATAAAGGTGTGCAACCACGGAGTTGTATTGCTTACCTTGTTTCTCTTGTCGCTGATACCGTCTCTGCTTTGGCATATTATTCTTGCCTTTTGTCTGCTCCCCGTCTTTTTTCTTGATCTTATCTTCAGCTTATTATATTGCATACTGCTTTCAGCAGTGGTCTTTTGGAACGGCATAATATGCGTCTATTGCACCTCGGTACAGATGGGAATAAAGTGGCGTGTTATCGGTGCGCTATGTGGTATGATCCCTATCCTTAACATCTTGGTTCTTACCAAGATTATTCGCATCACGAGCGAAGAGGTGGAATTTGAGATTGAGAAGGAGCTTGTTGCAACCGACCCTGCCCTGTCTGCCATTTGCAAGACCAAATATCCAATAGTGTTGGTTCACGGTGTGTTTTTCCGTGACTCAAGACTATTTAACTATTGGGGACGAGTGCCAAATACGCTCAAGCTCCACGGTGCTACGATATATTATGGAGAGCATCAATCTGCGCTATGCGTTGAGGACAGCGCAAGGGAGCTGTCGTACAGAATCAAGCTCATTGTTGAGCAGTATGGATGCGAAAAGGTCAACATTATAGCACATTCAAAGGGAGGCCTTGATTGCCGATATGCTATATCAGAGTTTGGGCTTGCGCCCTATGTTGCATCATTAACAACCATCAACACTCCTCACAGGGGTTGTTTATTTGCCGAGCGTTTGCTCTATTCGATCCCACAAAAGATAAAGGACAAGGTTGCGGCGGCTTACAACACCACGCTTTCGGTGCTTGGTGATGAATCACCCGACTTTCTTGCTGCTGTTGGCGACCTGACAGCAGAGGCGTGTCAGGCGTTGAACGAAAAGCTGAGCTTTCCTTCAACTATTTACGCACAGAGCGTTGGCTCTGTTCTTGAGCATCCTCAAAAGGGACAGTTTCCACTCAACCTGTCCTATCGGTATGTAAAAAATTTTGACGGTGAGAATGATGGCTTGGTCGGTGAGGCTTCGTTTTCGTGGGGAGAGAGGTACACGCTGTTGCGCACAAAGGGCAAACGTGGAATATCACACGGAGATATGATAGATTTAAACCGAGAGAACATCAAGGGCTTTGATGTCAGAGCTTTCTATACAAGTCTTGTAAGTGAGCTGAGAGAAAGAGGGCTTTGAGAGCCTTTGCTTTATTTGAATGTTGATTTGTTCATATATATGCGTTATAATTATATAAATGATTATTACCTTATCGTCAAGAGAGGGAAGAGATAATGAAAAAGAGATTGGCATTGGTATTTGTGCTTGTTTTTGTAATGGCAATTTGCCTCTTTGGCTGTGACGGCGAGATATCCTTCCTGCCTTCCGACACAACCGAGTCGCATATTCACGAGTTTGGCGAGTGGAGAGTATCACTTGCCGCCACCTGCACTGACGATGGAGAAGAGGTGCGCTCCTGTGCGTGTGGTGAGAGCGAAAAAAAGAGCATATCTGCCACGGGTCACACCGAGGTCATTGATGCGCCTGTCGCACCCACCTGTACCGAAAAGGGTAGGGGCGAGGGCAAGCATTGTTCTCTGTGCGGTGAGGTTTTGGCAGAGGGCGCTGTAATTAGCGAGCTTGGACATACTGAGGTTGTTGATAAAGCAGTTCTGCCTACCTGCACCGAGGACGGAAAGAGCGAGGGCCGCCACTGCTCTGTCTGTGGTGAGATTTTGCAAAAGAGCGAGACTATAAAGGCTCTCGGTCACACAGAGGTTGTCGAAAACGCGCTTGCTCCCACCTGCACCAAATGGGGTGCGTCGGGTGACAAAAGCTGTGCAGTTTGCAAAGAGGTGCTCTCTGTGCAGGCGTATATAGAGCCGCTTGGACACAGATTTGAGAATGGCAAATGCTCGCATTGCAACAAAGAGGATATTGACTACACCGATGTAAGTCTTTATAAGTCAAGCGAGGGATATGATTTCTTTGATATTGCCTACAACGGCGAGAATATGCGCAAGCTGTACGACGAGATGGAGCAGAGACTGACTGTGTTCCACAACGGAAACACAAATGCGTATTTCTTCCAAAGTAATGACGAGATTGGAGATCTCTACACGGTAGCAAGATTTAACTACAACAGGCATAATCTAACGCTTGAGGAGGCTCAGACGGTTTATACCGTTTTCAGAAAAGACCATCCTGCGTTTTATTGGATGTCTTATTGGCTCTATTGGAGCTTTGGCGAGATAATTATTACTACTGTTGAAGAGTATGCAAGCGCAGAAGACAGATGCGAATACAACAAAATACTCTATGAGGGCATTGAAAAATACGCTACTCTTGCTGATGGAGAAAGCAGTGCGTACAATATCGCATTGATTTTCTATGATGCTATCACGAAAAACAATGATTACGCTTTTACTCCCGACAACAGAGAAGAGCCTGCGCAATGGGCGCACAGCGTTATGGGTGATTTCCTTTATGACAAATTTGTCTGCGAGGGATATGCAAAGCTCTTCCAGCTACTACTCAATCTATACGAGGTTGAGAACATCTACATTGTCGGAGACGCCTCGGGCAGCCATTGTTGGAATCTTGTCAGAATGGATGACGGTGGCTGGTACTGGTTCGATCTCACCTGGGGCGATGGTCGCACGAATGTTTACGACTATTTCTGTCGGATGGACGCAGCGATGACAACGCACAAGCCGACACCTGCATATCAGTACGGCCTGTATTTCAACAAGCCCCTGCCGACTCGGGCAACTACTGCTTATTCAAATGAGGATGCTCTTGAGATCTTTGAGACATTCACGGTTGGTGAGAGCACATATAAGCTTTCCTCTGCCGGAGTGGTAACTCTTGTGAGTGGAGAGGGCGACGGCGGCAATAAGCTATATTACAAAGGTGTAGTTTACAGCATTTCAGATTAAAAGAAAAGCACCCCGATGCGTTGCATCGGGGTGCTTGTTGATTTAGCAAAGATTATTTTTGATTACTCAGCCTTTGCGAGATAGAAATGTCTGTAATGCTGGCACTTTTCGGTTGTTGATGCTTCAATAAGAATGGTGTTCTGTCCCTTATTGAGATAGATCTGCATACCGTACATATATGTGGAATCCTTGCCGTCGGTTGACTTCATAGCAGAAATCTCAGTATCATCAGCAGGCTTGAAGGAGGTTTCAAAGGTGTAAGCAGAATCTGTTCCGGGATTTACTGTGAACTTGTTGCCACGCTCCTTTGTGTCCTTGAGTCTGAGATGGATAGCGAGATCGTAAACGCCCTCTTCCTCAACGGAGAAGGTGTAAACGAGAGTCTGGTCGGTCTTTTCTGTAATGTAGAAGTGGGGAAGTCCTTCGTAGCTGTTTGTGTTGCTGGAGGGGGACTTGGAGTCGGCGGTGAAGCGTCCCGACTCGAACTTGATTGCGCTATCAGCAGAGAACTTATCTGCAAGTGCAGGAGCGAAGTAGAACTTGTCGTTGACTCCGTCTCCGTCGCCGTCAAAAGAGGATGCCTTCTCTGTCATATTTGTAAGACCGAATGCATTGTTTGTGGTAGCAAAGCCACTGACACCACAAGAGCACTTGTTGTTTGTGTAAACGTGAATATGTTTCTCCTCGCCGCTGCCTGCAGTTGTAACATCGTCGGGTGCAGCAGTTGTAACGTCATCGGGTGCAGCAGTTGTTACGTCATCGCCACCCGCAGTTGTTACGTCGCCACCCTCGGTTGTGTTGTCAGCGGCTGTGGTATCATCGGGGGTTTCAACAGGAGGATCACAAGCAACGAATGCCGAAAGTGTCATAAGCAACGCTAAGGTCAGAATGAAGAAGCGAAGAAGTGTGCGGTTTTTCATAATACAGAATTCTCCTTTGTGATTTTTTGAGCTATGCTCCGTAAATCATTATAGCACAACAGCTTCCTTTTTTCAATACATATTCACAAACAAAACGAGAAAATAACCCGCTCTTTTGTTTATTTCTTTGCATTTTGTGGTGATAATTGAGAATAATGAGGATATTGAGAGAAAAAGTGTTGCGATTATTAAGAATTTCTTAATAATGTTGAATTATCTTTCTTTTAGTGATATAATTGCAATCGGTGTCTGTGCTTTATGTGAATTTTGAGTGAGGACAAAATCTCATTCTCTGTCACAGACAGCTCCGGTATTATTATCCTTATTATAAAAAACGAGAGGAATTCTTTATGGAAAGTATGATTAACTGCACCTGGGGAGACATTAACAACGGTGACGTTGGCCCGGGTCCTTATAGTTGGTTCCATCTTCTTTGGCTCGGCATTATGGTAATAGCCTGCGTAGTGCTTGCCCTCACCGTCGCGCGTAAGCACAGCCCCAAGGCTGATAGAATTGTGGTCGCTGTTTTCTCCGTGATCCTAATTTGCTGTGAGGTTTTCAAGCAGCTGTTTTGGTTTGAGTTCTACGGATATTACAGATTTGAGATCTTTCCCTATCAGTTCTGCTCTGTGCCGATTTACGTTGCGATTTTTGCGTCCATCTTCCCGTCCGAGAAGGTGCGTGAGATCTGCTATCGCTTCCTTGCATTCTTTGGTATTATAGGTGGACTTGCAGTAATGCTCGTTCCAAATGCAGTCCTTTACACATATTTTATTCCTATGTCCATCCACGCAATGCTTTGGCACGTCGTGCTTGTTGTAATGGGCGTGTATCTCATCGTTTCCCGTGGATATGGCAAGAAGCCGAAGGAGCTTTTGATTCCGTCCGCTATTCTGCTTGGATTTGTTATAATTGCAATAGTCGGAAATGTTTTGGTGTATAATCTTCACCTCAATACTCCCGCTTGCCACGAGGGTGACAATCTGAGTATGTTCTATATCTCTCCTTATTATCCCACGCAGCTCCCACTTCTTGGAGTGGTGCAAGAGTTCTCGTATCCACTTTTCGTTGTGTGCTATCTCTTGCTCTTCAATAGCTTTGCGTTTTTGGTCTGGGGCATTACGCACCTTGTTCGCAAGATAAGAAAAGAGAATATGTAATTATGGAAAAAGTCACGCACTACTGTGCGTGACTTTTTATGTCTCGGGTGCGCTCGTCATTTCTTCTACAACCTTGTCGGGAACTATGATGCTTGCGCAATAGCCGGGAGCCGGGCAGTAGAAAAATACGGTTATATCTCCACCGTAGTGTTTGTTGTAGAGCTTCAGTATCCGTGGCGTGCCGTTTATTGCACATTCGGAATACGCAAGTGTCCATTTTCTGCCAAGCCCTCGGTTAAAGTCGCTGTTGAGCCTGTCAACAACCTCCTCGATCTCAAGGCCAAATGAACTTGCAAGTGAGTAATTACAATATCGGTATATGAAGTCAACGCTATGTCCCTGAGAGTTATAAACCACCTCAACAACGCAGGCCGGGAGCGGCAAACGATCGAAGGCAGAAAAACGTTCAAGAGCGTTCTCGCTCATAACAGGATGGGGAGATGTGTCAAGAAGATTCTTGCGATTTCGTTTGTGCTCACCCTTTCCTCTGTGCCGTCCCTCAAACACTCTGCCGTCAATCATCGTATATTCTGCGCCATTTATTGAGTAGATTGCAGAGCGAGCAACTACAACACCCTTGGTGATGCTCAGAAAATAGTCATTTGGCAGAGAGGAGACTATGTGCTTCATCGGGATATAGGTTTCGGCAACCTCTCCGCTGTGAAGATGAAGCTCGGTCTTCCTGTCTGTGTGGATTATATACAGAATATCATTGTGCGATATATGCGCTGACGAAAAGAATTTTGCAACCTTGCGTTCCATAACATAGCCTTTCTGCAATATATTGGGATATTATAATTATTTTATCATATTTGTGAGCTTAAATCAACACAAAAACGAGCATTTGTCTAAAATAATATAAAAAATTGTTTTTTTTCGTGTTTTGCTTGATTTTTGAGTTATAAAAATATATAATATTATTGATTTTTGATTTATTATATAGCTTTCGTCAAAGTACGGATAATGGGCAAAGATAAACGGGGAGATGATATAATTGCAAAAAGGATATGAAAGCGCAGAGACGACTGCAAAAAGACTTGGCGTTACGGTCAGGGCTGTTCAGAAATGGGCAAGCGAGGGTCGCTTTGAGGGTGCATATCGACTTGGCAGAGCCTGGCTTATTCCGACCGATGCTCAAAAGGGAGAGAAGAGAGTCGAGAGTGGAGACGGAAATGTGGTTTACACTATTCTGCCGCTGATGCATTCGTCCGTTATTCCCGACAGCGTCGATATGGTAGACGAGATCTTTGACGATGAGAAGGTTGCTGCGATTGCAAGAGCAGAGTATTATTACTACACAGGAGAGCCTGAGAAAACGGCTGAGATTTGCGAGCTTTACATAGACCACTCAAACGCATCAATATCAATATCTGCCGCAACTCTATATCTCTTTGCAAATCTGGTTTGTGGAAAGAGCCATCTTGCAGAGCTTGGACTTGACGTCCTTCGTGTTCGCACGAAAGAGGCTAAGGGAAGCAAATCGAAGACTCTCAGAGCATTCGGATGTTATGCCGAGCACCTTGCTTCTATATTGCTCAACCTCGATCATACTGCCGACAGGCCACTTTCCGAAATAGTGTCACAGCTCCCTGAGGGATGCAGATTTTTTGCTTGCTATCTGCTCGCGCACGAGGTGTATATGAATGGTGATATCGCAAGAGCTATTGGTATGGCCGATGCCTCAATTGCTGTCGGTTGCGAGAAATATCCCATTGTTGCTGTATATACAAGTATGATACTTACCGCTGCTTATGTAAATGTCAAGGACATCGAGAGAGCAAAGAGGGCGTTTTTGACCGGTTGGGATATTGCAAGCCGATACAAAATGCTTTTGGTTGTAACAGAACATTACGATATGATCAAGGGTATGGCAGAGATTTGTCTGCACAAGAGCGACGCTCGTGAGCTTGAGGTGATAAGCCGACTTGGCGAGGGCTTTGGAGTTGCGTGGCGTCAGCTTCAAAACATCGAAAAGAACGCTTCGATGGTTGAGCATTTCACACCCGAAGAGATTGCTGTTGCAGGACTTTATCGTCAGGGCTGGAGCGTCAAGGAGATCTCTGATTACCTTGGAATTATGCCTAGGGCTGTCAAGCACACAATTTCAGTCATTTATGAAAAGCTTGATATTTCGAGCCGAGGGGAGCTTCTTAAATATTTTGTAAGATGATTTTTTGGATCTGTTCGCTTATGCGAACAGATCCTTTGATTATTTTTGCATAAAATTTCATATTATTTTGAACAAAGCTCATTTTAGGACTTTTGATCAATCTAAAAAGTGTACAAATGACGGAGGAAAAATCCTTTACTGCAACGCAGGAGTCTGTTATAATAAATACAACAATGAATAAGGAGCGCTGTTGTGAAACCAATGATCGTTCGCAGTTTTGTTCTCGATGGAGATGAATGTAAAGTTAGATTCATATACAACGAGAAGCTTGGCAAATATTTCGGAGAGTATCCGGACTTTGATGAAGCTCCAAGATTCACCCCCGGCGGATTGAGATGGGTTAATGTTTTTACCGATTCTTGTCAATATGCGACTGACAAGGATGGGCAGGGACGCTGTCTTGATTGCGGCTCGTGCAAATATATGTTGCGCGAAAAAGAGGGTGATCTTATCGGAGTGTGCATACACGACCAGACACGCACGCAAAAAAATTAAGCAAGAGATTCAATGGAGGTACAGATATGATAAGAACTATTGGTAAAAAAGCTTTAAGCATCTTGCTCTCGGTAATGTTGGTAATTGGACTTGTTCCTCTTACAGCAATTACATTTACCACTGCACTTGCAGCAGACGAGGACAGCAGAGTTGCTGACCTCTCCACAATGGATGGTTGGAAGGATCTTTTCGGTCCTACACATCTGAGCACAGAAAACGCAGGTGGTGTATGGACGGATAAGTCCGTATTCACAAATGCATCGGCGTTTGGTGGAACAGGCATCACAATGCAACGTGATGACAGCTTCCTCGTTGCTCTTTCTGCTATTGCATCAAATATTGCAGTTGCAGGTATGTCCTATGTTCCCACAGACACAATGCTCGTGCTTGACGTTTCAGGCTCGATGAATTCAAGAGAAGGTAACAACGCTCTTTCCGATGAAATGGTTGATGCAGCAAACTCCAGCATCAAAACACTTCTTGAGAGTGGAAAGTACAACCGTGTAGGCGTTATTCTTTATTCAGGCTCTTCAAGCACGAATAACTCAGACGCAGCTTTGACCCTGCTTCCTCTTGGCAGATATACCACAGGTAGCGATGGTGAGTACCTCTCTTACAGCAAGACGGGTTATGGAGATAGAAGTGTAGAGACAGTTTCCATTGACTCTGACGTAGTAAATGAAGAGACAGGCAGAGCACCCCAAAGCGCATCCAAGCAGGTATATGGCGCAACATACATCCAGAGGGGTGTTGTCGGTGCTATGGAAGAGTTTATGGATCAGCTTGGCGACACAAAGGTTACAGACCCCGTTCTCGGCGTTCTTGACCGTGTGCCCGTTATGGTTCTTATGACAGACGGTGCTCCCACACTCGCAACCACAAGCTTTACAAACCCCGGTGACAACAATCTCGGTAACGGTAGCACTGCAACTGCAGCAACAGGCTTCCTCAGCCAGCTCTCAATAGCGTACGTAAAGGCAAAGATGACCGAGGTTTATGGTTCGGCTCTCCTTTATACACTTGGACTCGGCGTTTCAAATGACAGCATCGCAACAAGCGTTGTAAACCCCTCGAACTCGAGCTCGGCTATCTCTGAGCTTTGGACAAATTACAATGCAGCAGAAGTTGGCGACGATGTTACCGTTCACACAGAAAGAAACGGCTTCAGAGTTACATATTATAATGTAGAGAAGATTGATCTTGCACTTGATAAGAATTATGTAGACGGCTACTTTGAGGCTGACACTGCCTCCTCAAACCCCGGTGCTGAGCTTGAATCTGCATTTGACGAGATCGTTGGTACAATTCAGCTTCAGTCCCGTTATTTCCCGACTCTCGTTGAGACCAATGAGCATCTCTCGGGATGGGTAACCTTTGAGGACGAGATTGGCTACTATATGGATGTAGTAGATATCAAGGGACTTCTCATCAATAACACGCTCTACTCAGGAGCAACTCTTGCAAGTAATTTCGTAACATCAGGCGGCGCTCTCGGCACTCCCGACAACCCCACCGCTCTCGGAACAACAATGATTGCGGCAATCGGTGCCAGACTCGGCATCAGCGCAGATGAAGCAAGAACTCTTGCAAGCCTTGCGTTTGCAGAGGGACAGATTTCCTACAATGCCTCCACAGGCGAGTACAGCAACTATATCGGTTGGTACGCAAATGCAGCCGGCGAGTTCCTCGGCTTCTGGCACGAGGGCATCACCACAATGCCCGATCCCTCCGATCCCACACTCACAGACGCAACAAGACCTGCATATATTTACAAATCTTACGGCTATCTTGGCGCAGTTGATGAGGACCACGGCGTTACAGCAAGTGATATGATGTATGCAAGCATCCGTGTATCCGAGGAGATTGCAACAGGTAGCGTAAGCCTCCATTTCTCAGTTCCCGCATCCCTTATTCCCACAGTAACATACGAGGTTGAGCTTGACGAAAACGGCTCTCTTACAAGCCTTGCAGTAAGTGGTGCTAACCACCCCATCAGACTTGTGTATGAGGTTGCGCTTGACAGCGAGATCAACGAGGTTACAGTTGAGAGTATTGTTGGCGATAATTACGAATACATCAACGCAGACGGCTCTTACGATTTTTATACAAACAAGTGGCAGAACGAGATCGTTTACAACGAAAAGAATACATATTCTTACTTCAGACCTGCTACCGAAAACGACAGATACTATTACACAACCGATTCGCTTATCTACACAGACACAAACGGCACTCTTTATTCCGGCACGTCTGCTCCCTTGGCATCGGGAACATACTACCGAGCAATAAAGACATACGCAGACAATCCGCTGAGAACAACAGTTGTATATGAGAGAATCTCTTCTAAATCGCTTGCAAAGGCGCAGAGTGGCTCAAACGGCAACTGGTATGTTCCCGCAGGAACTGTCCACACTCTCATTGAGGATTTTGAAATCCTCAAGGCAGAGAACAAAACCGAATCTCTCAAATACGCATACGAGCCATTTGTTGACGCTGAGTATTCCTACATCGTAGGTGCAACACACGGCAACAACGGTAGAATTACAGTTGTTCCCGCAACGGGAATCAAGATCACAAAGGAAATTGATGTTGTAAACACAACATCCGGTGCAAACACTTCCTTTGAGTTTACAGTTACAAACCTCACAAACCCTGCTGACAATGGCACATACACCTACTACCACGTAGATGCAGACGCAAACGTTACAAAGAGCACAGTAACATTTACAGGTGGCAGCGCAGTTGTTAACCTTAAGGACGGCGAGTCCGCTTACATCACAGGTCTTGCCGCAGGTACAAGATACTCCATCGACGAGACTGAGAGCGAGTACTATATCGTTTCCTCCATCAACGGAACAACATCCGTAAGTGGAGCTGAGGTGGTTCTTCAGAATCAGACGCTTTCCAGAGTAAACTTTGTAAACACAGCACGTGGAGAGGGCGACCTCACAGTAACCAAGGAAATTGCTCATTCCTTCGGCACAGATTTCGTAATTCCCGCAGACAAGAAGTTTGAGATCACCATCACACTTGACGGTGTTGGCGTTAAGGGCAAGAGCTTTGAGGCTAAGCACAAGGGCGACGCAAGCGTTACATCAGTTACAGTTAACGCAAACGGCGAGGTAGTTGTTCTCCTCGGTCACGATGAGAGCTTCGAGATCTTCGGTCTTCCTGAGGGAACTGAGGCTACCGTAGTAGAGAAGAACCCCGGAGACGGATTTGTCGCAGGTTACTATGACAACGGTATTGCAGGTGACGGTAAGGTTACAATCCTCAAGGACAATGTTGTTTCGGTAATCATCGGCAACTACTACACACCCGAAGAGCTTACATCTGCATCCGTCAAGGTATCAGGAACAAAGTACCTCATCGGACGTGAGTGGGTATCCTCCGACAGCTTTACATTCGTTCTTGAGAGATATGACGCAGCAACTGGTAGCTGGAAGGCTCTCGGAACTGCAGGCGTAAACGGAAGTGATGCTGACCGTGTATTTGACTTTGGTAGCGCACTTGCAAATGAGATCTACACCACCACAGGCACATATTACTATCGCATCAAAGAGAATGCAGGTACTCAGGGTGGTATGGATTATGATACAACAGTTCACGCATTCGGCGTAATTATCGGTGACAGTGACCTCGACGGCAAGCTTGAGATTGCAGATGTTGTTGCATACCGTGACACAGTTCACGTTACACAGGACGGCAACGGCAATTGGTCGGTTGATGCAGACTTCACAAATACTTATGACGCAGCTTCAACAACAGCTTCCATTGAAATCAACAAGAGTGTTGTAAACAACAGCGCAAGCCCTCTGGCAACTCTGGCAGGCTTTACATTCGGCCTTTACGATGCAGACGGCAACCTTGTTGCAACATCTGATAAGACCACTGAGCGTGGCTTTACCAGATTCAATATGACCTACACAGAGGCGGGCACATACGCTTATGTTCTCAAGGAAATCGTTCCTGCTGCAACTGCAGATGGCTGGAGCTACTCAAGTGCAGAGTATGCAGTAACAGTTGAGGTTGTTGACAGCAACAATGGTTATCTTGTAGCATACGCATACATCGGAACAACAAAACCCGATGGAGCAAGCTCGCAGACAAGCGTAACATTTGAGAACACATACGCTCCCGCAGAGGCCACACTTGCACTTGATGTAAGAAAGAACCTTTCGGGCAGACCTCTCCGTGATGGTGAGTTTACATTCGAGATCCGTGAGAGAGACACGAGAGCTTTGGTTGCAACCGGCAAAAACAATGCTCAGGGCAAGGTTACATTTGACAAGGCACTTACATTTGACAAGGTTGGCGCATACTATTACGATATAGTTGAGACTTCTGCAGATGCAAACGGTGTTACTACTGACAAGAGCGTTCGCCGTGTAACTGTAACGGTTACCGATAACGGTGGAAAGCTTGTCGCTACATACAGCGTACTCAATGTAGCAAACAATGTAATCGAGTTCAACAATACATATAATGCATCCTCGGTAGATTATTCTATCGGAGGAAGCAAGGTTCTTGATGGCAGAGTACTTCTCAACGATGAGTTTGTATTCACTCTCACAGAATCCGACAGCGCAGGCAATATCGCAAACGGTGCTAAGACATACACAGCACGCAACTTCAGCGATGGTCATTTCGCATTCCCCGCAATTACCTATACAGAGGCCGGCACATATTACTATATCGTTGCAGAGTCCGATGAAGACAAGATCTACGGAATTACATACGATACCACTCGTTATCACGTTGAAGTTGTTATTGCTGATAACGGACTTGGTCAGCTTGTAGTATCTACGGTTGAGATGCATATTGAAGGTGGATCCGGCGTTGACGAGATCGAGTTTGTAAACTCCTATGTTCCATCACCTACAAAGGAAAGCTTGGGTGGATCGAAGATATTTGAGGGCAAGGTGCTCACAGCCGGTGAGTTCGGATTTAACCTCTATCTCTCAGACGCATCCTGGACAAAGGGCGCGCTCATTGAAAATGTATCCAACAACGCAAACGGCGTCTTCGCATTCTCTGAAATCGAGTATGTGGATGCAGGTACATATTACTACCTCATCAGCGAGAGTCACGGTGGTCAGGTAATCAACGGTATCACATACGATGACTCCGTATATCGAGTAAAGGTTACTGTAAGCGATGACGGAAGGGGATCTCTTGTTTCCGTTGTTAATATCTACAACAGCGAAAATGTTCCCGTTGAAGCTCCCGTTTTCACAAACACATATCTTCCCAGTGGAACAACTGCCGATATAAGTGGCGAAAAGGTTCTCGTTGGCCGTCCTCTCAGAGATGGCGAATTCAGCTTCATACTCAAGGATGCAGACGGAAATACAATCGAGACAGTAAAGAATGACGCACTTGGAAATTTCTCGTTCACAGAGCTTGATTTCGACACCACAGGTACATTCGTATATACCGTAAACGAGGTAAAGGGTACTGTTGGTGGTATCAGATATGACGAGACAGTTTACACAGTCACAGTAATTGTAAGTGACGATGGCTTGGGTAGCCTTGTTGCAGACGTAAACGGTGCAGAGAATATCATCTTTACCAATACATACGCAGCAACCTCAACAGAGGCGACCATCCGTGGCAGAAAGGTACTTGACGGACGCCTTCTTAAAGCCGGCGAGTTCTCGTTCAACCTCATTGACTCCAACGGTCAGATAATTGACGTTGTAAAGAATGAAGCAAACGGAGACTTTGCATTCGATGCAATTACATTCACCGCCCCGGGCGAGTACACTTATGTAATATATGAGGTTTCCGGCTTCCTTGGCGGAGTAGAGTATGACGACACCGTATATACACTTACCATAACCGTTACAGATGACGGCGAGGGCACACTCACAGCAAACATCCCGCCTCTCAGCGTCGAGTTCAATAACAAGTATTCGGCAAATTCCACAACCGTTCAGTTCAGCGGAAGCAAGAAGCTTAACGGCAGACCTCTCGCTCTCGGCGAGTTTGGATTTGCACTTGTTGACGCAGACGGCAACACGATAGAAACTGTTTATAACCTTTCAAACGGTGGCTTTGCATTCGCGCCTATTACCTATACATCCGTTGGTACATACACCTATGAGGTTGTTGAGCTTGCAGGCAACGCAGGTGGCGTTACTTATGATAGCACAGCTTACACCATCAAGGTCGTTGTTACCGATAACGGCGAGGGTAAGCTTGTAGCAAGCGTGGAGGGTGCTGATGCTATCGTATTCACGAACAGCTATAAGGCAGAGTCCACAGATGCGGAGTTTGGTGGAAACAAGGTTCTTGACGGCAGAGTTCTTCTTGATGGCGAGTTCTCATTCGTACTCAAGGACGCATCGGGCAATGAGCTTGAGACAGTAAAGAACAAGGCTGACGGCAAGTTCGTATTCAGTCCCATCACCTACACCGAGGCAGGAACATACGTATACACAGTAAGCGAGGTTTCCGGAAATGCAGGTGGCGTTTCTTACGATACACACGTTTACACCGTAACCGTAACCGTTACAGACGATATGAACGGCAAGCTTACAGCAAGCGTTAGTGGGGACACAGGCATAGTATTCAGAAACACATACAGCGCAGACAGCGCAACAGCAAGCCTTGCAGGTACAAAGACGATAGACGGCAGAGCACTTGTCGCAGGCGAGTTCTCGTTCGTACTCAAGGATGAGTCGGGCAAGGAGCTTGAAACTGTTAAGAATGAGGCAGACGGCACATTCAGATTCAGCACAATCACATACAACAAGGCAGGCACATACAACTACACAGTAAGCGAGGTTAAGGGCGAACTCGGTGGAGTAAGCTACGATGGCACAGTTTACGCAGTTAAGGTTGTCGTCACCGATAACGGCGAGGGCAAGCTTATAGCAAGTGTAGAGGGTGCTCAGGCAATCAAGTTTGCAAACAAGTATAAGGCAGACTCCACAAGCGTAAGCTTTGGTGGCAACAAGACACTTTCCGGCCGTGAGCTTGCTGATGGCGAGTTTATCTTTGAGCTTAAGGATGCAAGTGGTGCTGTTATTGAGTCGGTCAAGAACGCAAAGGACGGTAAGTTCGGCTTTAGCAGCATTACGTATACAGAGGCAGGAACATACACCTATACTGTAAGTGAGCTTGAAGAAACACTCGGTGGTGTAACATACGACAAGTCGGTTTATACAATTACCGTAACGGTAGTTGATGACCTGAACGGAAAGCTCGTAGCAAATGTAGTGGGTGCAGACAATATCGTGTTTGCAAACACATACAAGGCAGAGGCAGACTCCGTAAAGGTTGAGGCAAACAAGACACTGAGCGGCCGTGAGCTTGCAGATGGTGAGTTCAGCTTTGAGCTTAAGGATGCAAGTGGAAATGTTGTTGAGACAGTCAAGAATACAGCTGACGGAAAGGTTGCATTCTCCACTTTGACATTTGACAAGGTCGGCACATACATCTACACGGTAAACGAGATCAAGGGCGTTCTTGGTGGAGTAAGCTATGACGAGTCGGTTTATACCGTAAGTGTTACGGTAAGCGATAACGGCGAGGGCAGACTCGTTGCAAAAGCAGTCATTACAAAGGGCGAGCAGAGTGCAGAGAAGATTGAGTTTGTCAATACCTACGCTCTTTCAAGCAGCAGCGCAGTTATCAGTGGCACAAAGGTTCTTGTTGGCCGTGACATAGTTGACGGTGAGTTCAGCTTTGAGCTTAAGGACAGCGATGGAAACGTGCTTGAGACTACAACCGTCAAGGCAGACGGAAGCTTCGCATTTGGTTCTATTGCAATCGAAAAAGCAGGAACATACACCTACACAGTAAGCGAGGTTGCAGGCGAAGACGCAGCTATCACATATGATGCAACAGTTTACACAGTAACTGTAAGCGCAGTTGATGGTGGCAACGGAGAGCTTATCATAAGCACAGATATTCTCGATGCCGAGGCAGTTGTCTTCACCAACACCTACACTTCTCCATCTCCCGACACAGGCGATAACTCCGCACTTGTGCTCTGGATTGGTGGCGCAGTTCTCGCACTCACAGTAGGCGCAGTGCTTGGCAAGAAGCGCAGAGTAGAGGACTAAGCAACAGATAGAAATTAATATTTCAGCGTCGCTGTCAGTTTGACAGCGACGCATCTGTTTATCAGAAAAAGGGGTAAAGCTTACATAAACAAAGCAACTGAAAAGTGCAGAATTTGATAGAAAAATCAAAAGTGCAGTTGACAATATAATTACTTTGTGATATAATTCAAGTAACAAATATTTATTGTTGAAAGGAAAAAAACAATGAAAAAGACACTTTCTATCGTTCTTGTGCTTGCAATGGTTGTAGCTATGCTCGTACCTATGACAGTAAGCACATCTGCTGCTTTTGAAAATGAGCTTCTCACTACATACGAAGCTGCAAAAGACGGCGACAAGCTTATCGAGCTTCTCTTCGGTCAGACAACAGGCGCATATCAGCCCATCGTTTTTGCTAACTCTGCAGACGAGACCATCCACACAGGTGTTCGCTACCACTGCACACCCGTTATCACCGTTTCTGATGACAACAAGAGCGTAAATATGTTCTATGACGATCAGGGTAAAGAGGGCGATGACTACGGCACACTTCTTTACGGCGGCAAGATCGACGGTCTCAAGTGGGGCTACGATGAGTCCGGCAACCCCTATCAGTACACATTCACACTCAAGGCTCTCTTCGATGACGAGGACTCTGACAACTGTCAGTCCGGCTTCTACTTCTGCGTAGCATCCGAGCTTGCAGTAAGCACAGACGAAGACGGCAGAACCATTATGTCCATTCCCGATTCCCCCACAGGTCACCTCGGCACATACGGCTGGTGGGGTCACACCTGCAACTCCGTTTTCAAGACACCTATGCGTTGGCATCGTATTGAAGCTGACGGCAGCTCCAACCTTAAGCTTGACGACCTTACCTCTGCTGATTTCAAGATCGGCCTTATGGATGGCGTAGGTCAGTGGTACAACGTTTGCGTTGAGATCGACGGCTACAAGATGCAGATCCGTTTCAACGGTTGGAAGCTCGGTCTTGGCGAGGGTCAGGAAGATGTATTCTATGATCACACTGAATGGGTAACAAAAGACGGTGCAACATCCCACGATCTTGCTTTCATTGGCAGACTTTACAACGAGACAATGAACCTTGGCCTTAAGGACGTTACAGTTTACAAGGGCATCGGCCTTGACCTTCCCGGTTACACCGACGCTCCCACAACTCTTCCCGAAGAGGATGAGACAACTGCAGCTCCCGAGGACGACGCAACAAACGCTCCTGCAGATGACGAAACAAACGCTCCTGCAGATGACGCAACACAGGCTCCTGCTGACGACGCAACAAATGCTCCTGCAGATGACGCTACAACAGCAGGTGGTGACGCAGGCAACACCACAGACGGTGGTTGCGCTTCCGTTGCAACAGCAGGTATCGCTCTCATCGCAATCCTTGGAACAGCAATTGTTTTCAAGAAGAGACACTAATCTCTGATTCTTAATACAAAAGCCACCCATACGGGTGGCTTTTGTATTTGTTAACAGAGGAGAGAAAAAAGCATAAAGGTATTGACAGAGTGGGAAAAATAGAGTACAATTATGTGAGCTTAAAAAAGCGAGGATGGAATGAAAATGCAGAAAAAGGGTATGATATTTGATTTCAACGGCACGCTTGTGCTCGATTCCCATATTCATAAGGCAGTGTGGCAGGATTTCTTTCCACTTCACGGTAAAGGACACGTCAGCGACGAGGAATTTGCTGCAAGAGTTCTCGGACGTGGAAACACACGCATTCTGCTTGATTTCTTCAGCCCGATAACACCCGAGGAGATCGCACAGCTGACATACGAAAAGGAAGCCGAATACCGTCGCAGAGCTGTGCTGGACCCGTCATTCCACCTTGTTGACGGAGTAGAGGAGTTTCTGGATTTCCTCAAGAGCGAGGGGTATCCTATGATGATTGCAACAGGTTCGGAAATTCGCAACGTCGAGCTTTATTATGACTTTTTCCATCTCGACCGTTGGTTCGATTGGGACAAAATAATATACGATGACGGTAGCTTTGGGTGCAAGCCCGACCCCGAGATTTATCTTCGCTCGGCAAAGCTTCTTGACCGAGATCCGTCCGAATGCGTAGTGTTTGAGGATTCGCTTTCAGGTGTCCTCGCAGCCAAGCGTGCATCCATTGGATGCGTACTTGCGTTTGGTCCGGGCACTACCGCCGAGAGCTTTGAGAGCGTCGGTGGTGTCGATGCTGCGTATGACGATTTTAGCAACTGGCGCAATTTCCCCATCAAATAAAAATAGACGGAGAGATATTGCATTATTCTCTCCGTCTTTCTATTTTAAAATTTGTCATATTTGCTATTGACAAATGCGCTTTAATATGTTATCATTTTAGCATATTAAAGAGTTGAAGCGAAATCGGGCGATAAAACGCAGATTTACTTCCATAAATAACTGAAACGGAGATAAAAATGGATATTCATCATAATAGCACAGAGAGAACTGAAAAGCTTTGGAGGGCTATTCTTTCGCTTGAAAGCCCCGAGGAGTGCCGAGCTTTTTTTGCGGATCTTTGCACGATTGCAGAGCTTGAGGAGATGGCAAAGAGACTTGATGTTGCTCTTTGCATTGATTCGGGAATGTCTTATGGGGATGCAGCTGCGCTTACGGGTGCAAGCACAGCAACGATAAGCCGAGTCAAAAGATCGCTTTATTACGGTAACGGTGGTTACAGAGCCGTTATAGGTCGAATTAAAAATGAGGACAATGAAAATGATTGATAGAAAAATCAGACAATCCGAACAGATGCCGGCTCTTCTTGGAGAGCTTTATTCAAAATGTGGCTATGCGCTTTATCGCACTTGTGGCTTTGAAGAATATGATAGCTATACGCCTTACCGTGATTTTCTCGGAAGTCAGCAGATAATCACATTCACAGGCGTTGGCGGCAGATTGCTTGCGCTGAAGCCTGACATTACAATGTCAATTATCAAGGATGCAACCGATGAGGAGGGCATTATTGATAAGTATTATTATAGTGAGAATGTTTACAGAGTTCCTGCCGGTGGTGACGAGTACAAGGAAATTTTGCAGATTGGACTTGAATGCATTGGTGACGTCAGCGACTATGACAGAGCTGAGGTGCTGACGCTTGCTGCACGCACGCTTGCGGCAACAGGACGGGATTATATAATTGATATATCCTCAATGTCACTTGTCGGTGCAATCCTCGATAGCCTGTCACTTTCGGGCAAGGCAAGAGACGAGGCAGTTGAGGCTCTCAAAAGTAAAAACTCGGCAGCTCTCGTGCGTCTTTGTGACTCACTTGGAAAGAGCAGTGACGTTCTGCTTAGTATGTCGAAAATGTCGATGGAGATTGATAAAGCCGTTGATGCTCTTAGGGAAATCTGCTTTGGCATTGATGCAGCTGATAGCTCCATTCGTCTTATAGAAAAAATCGCTTGCGCAGTGGGCGAGGATGAGAGAGCGCATATTCGCTTTGATTTCTCAGTTATCCACGATATGAATTATTATGACGGGATCGTACTGTCTGGGTATGTTGATGGAGTGAGTGAAGCAATACTCAAGGGTGGCGAATACGGTAGACTTATATCGAAGATGGGTAGGGATGGCAGTGCGCTCGGCTTTGCGCTTTACGCTGACCTCCTTGAGCGTCTTGATGATGGAGTCAAGAACTATGTCGGTGATATATTGCTTGTCATTGGCGACGCGTCTCCTGCTTTGGTAGCCGAAGCTGTTGCGAAGTTATCTTCTTCGGACGAAAGAGTGCTTGTTCAAAAGAGCGCGAAGGGCAGAGACAGATGCAAGCGCACCGTAATTCTTTGCGAGGACGGAAGTCTAAGAGAGGTATAATATGAGTGGAAAGTATTTAAATGTGGCACTTCCTAAGGGACGCCTTGGCGAGAAGGTTTATTCGTTCTTTGAGAGTGGAGGAATGAGTGCTGAGGGCATCAGGGAAGAGAGTCGAAAGCTCGTTTTTGAAAACGCAGAGGGAACGCTTCGTTTCTTCTGGGTCAAGCCGTCGGACGTTGCAATTTATGTTGAGCGTGGCGCAGCAGATATCGGCGTTGCAGGCAAGGATATTTTGCTTGAATATACACCCGATGTATATGAGCTTTTCGATCTTGGGCTTGGCAGATGCAGAATGGCAGTTGCCGCAAAGAGCGATTTTGTTGATGACAGAAGTCGCACGCTCCGTGTTGCAACGAAGTTCCCGAATATCGCAAGAAGCTATTATTCCTCGCTTGGACGGAAGATAGATATAATTAAACTTAACGGCTCAATCGAGCTTGCTCCACTTTTGGGGCTTTCAGATGTTATTGTTGATATTGTTGAAACAGGAAGCACGCTGAAGGCAAATGGACTTTGCGAATTTGCGACTATTTGCGATATCAGCGCAAGGCTTGTTGCTAACAAGGCAAGTCAGAAATTCAAATATGAACAGATAGAAAAGGTCTGCCGAGCATTTGAGGCGGCAGTAAAATAAGGTATATAGCGATGATCAGAACAGTTTACAAAAAGGACATAAGCGAAAAAGAAATATTCGAGCGCATTGGTGGTGCTTCGGATGTGTCGGGTGTTGTTTCGGAAATAATTGCCGATGTTGTCGCACGTGGCGACGCGGCACTTGTCGAATACGCACTTAAATTTGACAAGGCAGTTATTGACGATCTTCAGGTTGCAGAATCGGAGATTGACGAGGCGTGCCTGAGGGTTGGTGAGGACTACCTCTCAATGCTTGACCGTGCCGCAGAGAATATCAGGGACTTTCACTCAAGACAGGTTAGACAGGGCTTTATAGCCAATGAACGCAGTGGTGTTATTGCAGGTCAGAAAGTAATTCCTCTTGAGAGAGTTGGACTTTATATTCCCGGTGGCACTGCCGCATATCCCTCATCCGTGCTTATGAACGCAATACCTGCTAAAATCGCAGGTGTCAGCGAAATTGTTATGGTAACACCTCCCACGGGTGGAGCAATATCCTCGCAAATTCTTGCCGCCGCAAAGGTTGCAGGTGTCAGCAGAATATTCAAAACAGGTGGCGCACAGGCAGTAGCTGCCCTTGCATACGGCACAGCATCTATCCCTGCGGTTGACAAGATTGTCGGCCCCGGCAACGCATACGTTGCAGAGGCAAAGAGACAGGTCAGCGGTAAAGTCGGTGTGGATATGATTGCAGGTCCGAGTGAAATTCTCGTCATAGCTGACGAAAACTCAAATCCCGTATTTGTTGCAGCCGACCTTCTCTCGCAGGCAGAGCACGATCGCAGAGCATCGGCTGTGCTTGTTACAACAAGTCCCGTACTTGCAAAGGCGGTCACGGACGAGATTGAAAGACAGCTTCGCAGTCTCCCACGTCGTGAGATTGCAAGTGCGTCAATTGACGAACACGGACTGATTATTATTGTCGAGAGCATTGATGAGGCTATTGAGATGTCCAACAGAATAGCTCCTGAGCATCTTGAAATCTGTGTCGACGATCCGTTTGGATGCCTTGATAAAGTGAAAAATGCAGGCTCGGTATTCCTTGGCAGAAACTGCCCTGAGGCAGTCGGAGACTATATGGCAGGGCCTAACCACACGCTTCCCACATCCGGCACAGCGAGATTTTACAGCCCACTTTCCGTTGATGACTTTGTAAAAAAGATGCAGTTTACATACTATTCAAGCAAAGCTTTGGCAGAGATAGCAAACGATATCGACCTTTTCGCAAGAAGCGAGGGCTTTGATGCACACGCAAGAAGCGTTATGAGACGTATGGGGAGAGAATACGAATGAGCAGGTTTTTGACGCAAAAGTATCGCACCTTCGATGCTTATACTCCCGGTGAGCAGCCGAGGGACAAAAGTTATATTAAGCTCAACACAAACGAGTTTCCCTATCCACCGTCCCCCGATGTAGTGGCTGCGATAAACGCCGATGTTATCTCAGACCTCAGGCTCTATTGCGACCCCACTTCAAATGCGTTCAAAAAGGCACTTGCAAAGCATTATTCGGTCGATGAGTCGATGGTGTTCGTTTCAAACGGTTCTGACGAGTCGCTTAACTTTGCATTTGCAACGCTTTTCCAAAATGGCGTGGCGTTCGCAGACATCACCTACGGCTTTTACGGCGTTTTTGCAAAGCTGTACGGACTTGAGACAAAAATAATTCCGCTTGCTGATGATTATTCAATAAATCCTGACGATTATATAGGAATTGACGAGGGTGTTGTGATTGCAAATCCCAACGCTCCCACGGGAAAAGCGTTGCCACTCTCCGATATTGAACGCATTGTCTCATCAAACAGAGACAGGGTTGTTGTAGTCGACGAGGCTTATGTTGACTTTGGAGGAGAGAGCGCGATACAACTTACAAAGAAGTACGATAATCTGCTTGTTTGTGGCACTTTCTCAAAATCAAGAGGTCTTGCGGGAGCAAGAATTGGTTTTGCCATCGGCAACAGCGAACTTATCTCCGACCTTGAATTTATGAAATATTCGACCAATCCCTACAACCTTGACGCACTTGCGCAGAAAATCGGCGTTGCGGCACTAAGCGAGGCTTCTGTTGCATATTATAAGGAAAAGGTCGAATTGGTTGTAAGTGTAAGAGAGGATACTGCAAAAGCCCTTTTGGATATGGGAGCTGAGGTTATGCCCTCAAAGACAAATTTCCTGTTTGTAAAGCTGACGGGGATTGACGGAGCTGAGGCTTACACAGCCTTGCGTGAGCGAGGAATACTTGTGAGATATTTCTCAAACGCAAGAGTCAGCGACTATTTCAGGGTATCTATTGGAACAAAAGAAGATATGCAAGCGTTTTGTCAGGCTGTTGGCGAGATACTTAAGGAGAAGAAATAATGGAAAAAAGAGTTGCAAGTATAGAGCGAAAAACTGCTGAGACGGATATAAAGCTTACGCTTTGTCTTGATGGCGAGGGGAAGAGCGAGATAAACACAGGTGTGGGATTTTTTGACCATATGCTGACGCTTTTCGCACGCCACGGTGGTTTTGATTTGACTGTTGAATGTAATGGCGATCTTGAAGTCGATTCTCACCACACGGTTGAGGACGTCGGAATTTGTCTTGGCAAGGCTTTTGGTGAAGCTCTCGGTACAAGATGTGGCATTGTCAGATATGGAGATATAATTCTTCCGATGGATGAAACACTCGTTTTGGCTGCAGTTGATCTTTCGGGCAGAGCTTTCCTTGATTATCGCATTCCACTTAAGGCAAAGAAAATTGGAAATTTTGATACTGAACTTGGTGAGGAATTCTTTACGGCATTTGTTCGTGAGGCAGGTATTTGCCTGCATCTTCGCCGTCTTGCAGGAAAGAATGCTCATCACATCCTTGAGGGTGCATTCAAAGCTACTGCAAGAGCACTGAGGGCGGCAACGTCGGCAGACTTGCGTTTTCCCGACAGAATTCCGTCAAGCAAAGGAGTCCTTTGATGCTTTGTGTAGTTGATTACGGAGTCGGCAATCTTTTTTCGCTTTGCTCTTCGCTCAGGGCCGTTGGAGAAAATCCGATAGTTAGCGGCAGGGCAGAGGACATTATAGCTGCTGACAGAATTATTCTGCCCGGTGTTGGTGCGTTTGGTGATGCCGCCGCTAAGCTTAGGGAGACAGGCCTTGACCGTGTGGTATGTGACAGGGCAGCAGCAGGCGTTCCTCTTATGGGTATTTGCCTTGGAATGCAGCTTCTCTTTGATGAGGGACTTGAATTTGGCCGACACAAGGGTCTGTCACTCATTCCGGGCATTGTTCGTTCTATGGAGGGAGTTATTGCTCCTGAGCTGAAAATTCCACAAATGGGTTGGAATGCACTCCATTTTCCGAACAAGGAGCTTAAGGACAGCTCGCCTGTGTTTAGAAATACGCCTGAAGGCGAGTTTGTGTATTTTGTTCACTCATACTATGCTTCTGAGTGTGAGGCTGATACCGTTGCCGTTTGCGATTGCGGCGTGCCTATTACTGCCGCAGTTGTAAGAGGTAATGTAATGGGATGTCAGTTTCATCCCGAAAAGAGCTCAAAGGCAGGACTGCTTATGCTCGAAGGCTTTTGTAAGGGCGACTTTGGAGGAGGCGTGAGATGCTGATACTTCCTGCGATAGATTTAATAAATGGTCAGGCTGTTCGCCTGCTACACGGAGACTACGATAAGCTGACGGTTTATGATACAGATCCCGTAGCCGTTGCAAAGAGATTTGAGTCTGCAGGAGCAAAATGGCTTCACGTTGTAGATCTTGAGGGAGCACGGGATGGCGGCACACCAAATATTGATACAGTTGCCGCAATAGTCGCCAATACCTCTCTTAACGTTGAAATTGGTGGTGGAATACGCTCTCTTGAGCTTGCTGAGAGATATCTCTCGGTAGGCGTAAACAGAGTTATTCTCGGCACAGTTGCCGTGACAAACCCGGACGTCCTTGATAAAATGCTTGAAAAATTCGGCACGCGTGTTGCCCTGGGAGTAGATCTCAGGGGCGAGAGCGTGGCAATAAAGGGCTGGCTTGAAGAAGCACCACTTAAAAAAGATGAGTTTTTCGCTCTTATGATAGAGAAGGGAGTACGTGATTTTATTGTTACGGATATCTCCCGTGATGGTGCGATGAGAGGAACAAATGTTTGTCTTTATCGCACTCTTGTAGAAAAGTACCCTGAATGTAATTTCGTTGCATCAGGTGGTGTGTCCTCGTATGAGGATATATCGGCATTGTGCGAGGTTGGTGGAGTTTGGGGTGCTATTATCGGAAGAGCTTGCTATACAGGTGATATTGAGCTGAGCGAGGCACTCAAGCTTGCAAAAGGAGGGGCAAGATGATTACAAAAAGAATAATTCCTTGCCTTGACGTGCGAGATGGTCGGGTTGTCAAGGGTGTAAATTTCGCTGATTTGCGAGACATTTCCTCTCCCGAGGTGCTTGCACAGTTTTATAGTGAAAGTGGAGCTGACGAGCTTGTTTTCTATGACATAACGGCATCCTCGGACGGACGTGCGCTGTTTACGGATGCGCTCAGGCGAGTTGCATCCACCGTATTTATCCCACTTACAGTTGGTGGCGGCATCAGAACGGTTGACGATTTTGACCGTGTGCTCAAATGCGGAGCTGACAAGGTCAGCGTAAATTCCGGCGCAATTACCGATCCAAGTCTGATTTCCAAGGCTGCTGAGAGATACGGAAGTCAATGCGTTGTGCTTAGCGCAGACATCAAGAGAGTTGACGGACAGTTCCGTCTGTTCAAAAACGGTGGAAGAATTGACACGGGTATAGACGCTATCGAATGGATAGAGAAGGGCGTTGAGCGAGGAGCCGGCGAAATAGTTGTCAATTCCATTGACACAGATGGCGTTGGTGGCGGATTTGACCTTGAAATGCTCGCCGCTGTGGCAGAGGTTGCCAATGTTCCGATAGTTGCATCGGGTGGAGCAGGTTCTGTTGAGGATTTCATTAAGCTTTTCAAGACCTTGCCAACGATTGACGCAGGTCTTGCAGCAGGTGTGTTCCACTTTGGTAAGATAAAAATTCCCGATCTCAAGAAAGAGCTTTACAATTCGGGTATTAGTGTGAGGTACTAAAATGTTTGATATTAATAATTTGAAATACAATGAGAGTGGACTTATTCCTGCAATCATTACCGATGTAGCGGACGGCAAGGTGCTGATGCTTGGATATATGAATGCAGAAAGCCTCAAAATTACAATTGACGGCGGAAAAGTCTGCTTTTTCAGCCGTTCTCGTGGGAAGCTGTGGCTTAAGGGCGAGACATCGGGAAATTTTCTCGATGTAGTCTCAATCAAGACCGATTGCGACGGTGATACTCTGCTTGTGGTGGCAAAGCCACACGGCCCGACTTGCCACACCGGAGAGCGTTCCTGCTTCTTTGAGGACATCGTGGAGGCAGAGGAGGAGACATTTACCCTTGGCGCACTTATGGAGCAGATAGAGGGCAGAAAGCTCTATCCAAAGGAAGGCTCATATACCACCTATCTGTTTGAAAAGGGTATTGATAAGATTCTCAAAAAGGTCGGCGAGGAGTCAACTGAGGTTATAATTGCAGGTAAGGGTGGAGACAGAGAAGAGGCGATATATGAAATTGCAGACCTTACCTATCACGTAATGGTTATGATGACCGAAATGGGCATTTCACTTGACGAGGTACACGCCGAGCTTGCACGCAGGCACGTTGTTGATAAAAAGGTCAAGCAGGAGAGAATGCAATGAGTGCGCTTTTTAATTATCACACCCACACAAATCTTTGCGATGGGCGTGACACGCCGGAGAATGTTGTGCTCTCTGCAATAGCTCTTGGAATGGAAACGATAGGCTTTTCAGGACACGCACCAACCGAGGGTGGCGAGAGATACTGTATGAAATCAGCACGCGTATACAGAGATGTCATAGCTCGCCTAAAGGATAAATACTCTCACAAGATAAGAATTCTTTGTGGAATCGAGAGGGATATTTATTCCTATGATGACGACGGTGAGTATGACTATGTGCTTGGAGCTGTCCATTCAATTGAGTACAGGGGCGAGCATTTTGAGGTTGACGCATCTCCCGAACGTTTTGCCGAGGGTATCCTGAGTGTATTTGGTGGAGATGGAGACGCATTTGCTATCGCTTATATGAAGAAGGTGGCGAGTGTTGCTGAGATCACAGGATGTGATATTGTGGCGCATTTTGATCTGGTGTCGAAGTTTAACAGCGGCAATAAGTATTTTAATGAGCAGAATCCGGAATATATAGCGAGGGGTCTTGAAGCCATCGAGACGATAACAAAGACCTGCCCTGTATTTGAAATTAACACAGGTGCTATATCGAGAGGCTGGAAGACTACGCCATATCCATCCCCGGTATTTCTTGAGAAGATAAAAAGCGTGGGTGGCAAGGTTACATTTGGATCTGACAGCCACCGTTCTGACACTCTGCTTTGCTGCTTTGAGGAAGCAGAAAAGCTCGCTCTGCAATATGGCTTTGGTGGATTTGTGCGTGTGGATATTGACCGATGACAAATTATATATTTTGTGAATTTTTTGCAATAATCGGCATATAAAACGGACAAATCGGCAATTTTTTTATTGACAATTGAGGGGTGGAGTAGTATAATATAGTGTAACTATTTGTAGCTACGTATTCTAAACACCAAGGAAGGTGAATGTTTTATGGAAAGACTTATTGGTACTGTTTCAAGAGGAGTTCGTGCCCCTATTATTCGTGCGGGTGATGATATTGCCTCAATAGTGGCTGACAGCGTGCTTGCAGCTGCAAAATCCGAAAATCTTGAAATTCGTGACCGTGATGTTATTGCTGTAACAGAGGCAGTTGTAGCTCGTGCACAGGGCAATTACGCCTCCGTTGAGCAGATAGCTAAGGATGTAAAGGCAAAGTTCCCGGGCGGCGAGGCTGCTGTTATTTTCCCGATCTTGTCGAGAAATAGATTTTCTATCTGCCTTAAGGGCATAGCTATGGGACTTAAGTCTATTACACTTATGCTTTCATATCCCTCTGACGAGGTTGGCAACCATCTCATTTCTCTTGATGATCTCGATGCAGCGGGAATTAATCCTACTGTCGATGTTCTTAGCGAGGAGAAATACCGTGAGCTTTTCGGCTACCGTAAACACGAGTTTACAGGAGTAGACTATATTGCGTATTACCGTGAGGTGATTGAAAGCTGTGGCTGTGAGTGCCGTGTTGTGCTCGCCAATGATTGCCGTGCGATCCTTGACTATACAAAGAACATTATCTGCTGTGATATCCATTCAAGAGCACGCACAAAGCGTCTGCTTAAATCCACAGGCGCAGAGATTGTAGTAGGTCTTGACGACATTCTTTCATCTCCCGTTGACGGAAGTGGATGCAACGAAAGCTATGGACTCCTTGGTTCTAATAAGGCAACAGAGACAACAGTAAAGCTTTTCCCGAGAGATTGCCAGACAGTTGTCAATGCTATAAGAGAGAAAATACTCGCAGCAACAGGCAAATGCGTTGAGGTTATGATTTACGGTGATGGCGCATTTAAAGATCCTGTGGGCAAGATCTGGGAGCTTGCAGACCCGGTAGTGTCTCCTGCATACACGGAGGGACTTGTGGGTCAGCCTAACGAAATTAAGCTCAAGTATCTTGCGGACAACGACTTTTCTGCTCTGTCCGGAGAGGCTCTCAAGGCCGCTATCTCCGAGAGAATTAAGCAGAAGGGCTCAAACCTTGTAGGTCAGATGGAGTCGCAGGGAACAACACCTCGCAGACTTACAGACCTTATCGGATCTCTTTGCGACCTGACCTCAGGTAGTGGAGACAAGGGTACGCCGATTGTTTGGATTCAGGGTTATTTCGATAACTACACAAACTGATACAATAAAAAAGCAGATGCGTTTGCATCTGCTTTTTTGCGTCTTTGCGGCGCACGCTTTATGCGTGCGCTTTTTCTTTTTTGTCATAGTTTAGCAAAGACGGTGGAGAGGGGAAGAGAGAGGATGAGTTTCGGCACAATAAATTATAAAATGTAAATAAATAACATTTTAGAGAATAACAAGAAGAGCAAACACTAATTTACAGATAGAAGGCTGATTATGGAGTTGATGTGGCGAAATTTGCGACACAAAAAACAAAAAAATTTATCTTTTTTACAAAAGACTATTGCGTTCTTTAAAAGTTTGTTATATAATAGAGTCAACAAAAGTGGTGAAAAGTGGGGCGAAATCCACAAAAATGTTTGGGAATCCCATTGTTTACTGCCACCGATTACAAGAATCCCACGTCCAAAGGGGATGTGAAAATGATATGAAAGGAGGACGAGAAGCAAAATGTCAGCACCTGCGCCAATTCTCGGCACATTTAGACACAATATCGATTCAAAAAACAGAATATTTATTCCTGCAAAGCATCGTGATGCTCTCGGAACCACCTTCGTTATCTACCCGAATATAAGAAACAGGTACTCTCTCATAGTATCTTCACTTGAAGAGTGGGAGTCCTATGTTTCAAAGATCAGAGAAAACGATAAGCTCAGCGGAAAGGATAAGGCCGCTATTATAAAGTATCTGACAAAGAACGGTGACACGCTCACACCTGACGCACAGGGAAGGGTGGTTCTCTCGTCGGCACTTATAGAGCTTGTGAAGCTTGAAGGTCCAACTGTTATTGTTGGTTGTGATGACCACGCAGAGATTATGTCGGTTGAGTCCTATGAGCTTGAAGAGGCTGCAACTGACTTTGATAGCCTCAGCAGCAAATTTGAGGACGCAGATCTCTGATGAGTATGAACGAGAAAATTTCTACTACGGTTGCCTCCAAAACGGGCGAGGGCATACCACAGTTTTCACACAAGCCCGTGTTGCTCGACGAGGTTCTCGATGCACTTTCCTTGCACGAGGACGGTATATATCTCGATGGAACTGTTGGCGGTGCGGGGCATTCGAGCGCCATCGCCTCACGGCTTTCTTCAGGTTTGCTTATTGCGCTTGACCGTGATGATACGGCAATTGCAGTTGCAAGAGAAAGGCTCTCCGTGTTTGGCGACCGCACTAAAGTAATCAAGTCTAATTTCAGGGATATGGCAAGCGTTGTTCGCGAGCTTGGAGTTGGTGCTCTTGATGGCATTCTTCTTGACCTCGGCGTTTCGTCGCATCAGCTTGACACCCCCGAAAGAGGATTTTCATATATGAGTGATGCGCCTCTTGATATGAGAATGGATCGCACATCTCCGCTCGATGCGGCATATGTTGTAAATAATTATAGCCGTGAAGAGCTGACACGCATCATCCGTGACTACGGAGAAGAGAAGCTTGCGCTTAGGATTGCAGACAACATCTGCAAGGCACGTAGTGTCACACCGATAATAACTACGGGCGAGCTTGTCGAGATTATCAGAAACGCATATCCCGATCACGGTCGTTCAATGAAGCATCATCCTGCGATGAGGACCTTCCAGGCAATTAGAATTGAGGTCAACGGCGAGCTTGAGATTATCCCCCAGACAATTCGGGATGCAGTGAGCCTGCTTGCTCCCGGTGGCAGACTTGCGATAATCACATTCCATTCGCTTGAGGACAGGGCAGTAAAGGAAGCCTTCGCTTCACTTGCACAGGGATGCATCTGCCCGAGAGATTTCCCCATCTGTGTATGTGGAAAGACTCCGGATATTAAGATTATTACCAAAAAACCGATTATATCAAGCCCCTCGGAGCTGAAGGACAATCCGAGAGCACACAGCGCAAAGCTTCGAGTGGCAGAAAAGCTTTGAGAGCAGAAAGGACGAGAAATGAAGAAGAACAGCAAAATGAAAACTCAGGCGTATAGTTCGACCTTCGAAGCAATCGCACAGGGTGATAATGAGTGGCGTGTTGCTTGCGAGGTAAGAGAAGAGCTTGAAGAGCAGCTGCGTCGTGAAAGAAGATCGTTTCTTGATTACAGCGAAGAAGCTCGTGCTTGCCTTTCATTCCTCTCGAGCGGTGATGTTGCTCAGTACAGAAGTGGAAACGTTGACGGCGTAGCCGTTATGACCTATGAGGATTACGAAAGATTTATAAAAGAAAGAACGAGAATACCAAATTACAGAGTAAGCGAAGGACTTAAGGTTGCTCCTGAGGATATTCGTCCTGCAACAGTTTTCAACGTACGCAGATGCGATACTGCACTTGTGAGTGCAGAGCGTGATAATTCGGCAAACGAGAGCGTTATTGAAGCTGACGGAAGAAGAGTAAGCCGTGTTGAGTCCTCCGATACCACTCTTACAGGTTCGATTCTCAGATTGTTTGATAAGTGGTTCCCCGGAAACACAGTTGTCACTCCGGGCAGACGCTATCGAAAGAGAATGTCTTCTGCAGTAGCAGGTATGGCTTGGGTAGCAATATTTGCAATAATGCTTGCACTACCGATCACACTCAGCGTCCTCAAGAGCGAGGCGTCAGCTGATATGATCGAGATGAAGGATACTTTGGGAGAGCTCAGGGAAGAGATTGATGATCTTGGAGTTGAGCTTGACAGCAAAAACGATCTCAGAGTTATTGAGGATATCGCCGTAAATGAATACGGAATGATAAGCATAAACGAAAGCACAATGCATCTGCTCAGGCTCAATGATATCGACATCATCGAAAGCTATGCAGACGAGGGAGACGGTGGAGTTGTTCCAACACTTCTGAGTGCGCTTGGAATACGCATCAGTGGCGAATAATTTTTGAGCTTCGAAAATAATATTCTTATAGAAAAGCACCGTAAAAGCGGGGTGGCGTGAAAGCTCACGACGCCCCGATTTCCGACACATAGTCAAATATTTCTTCTTTTCTCGGGTTTTTGTGAGATAAAAAGCGTGCTTTTTTGATCTTAAATTGAAGAAAAAAGAGGTTTCTATGCAAAATACCAGACTCAGTAGCGGACACGCAAAGCGTGCGTATCTCGCTCTTGCCGTTATAGGAATATGTTTCCTTGCGCTGATAGTAAAAATCTTCTGCTTGCAGACCGTAGAGTTTGAATATTATCAGAAAAAAGTTATAAATCAGCTGACTACTGAATCAACGATCCTTTCCGAAAGAGGAGATATTTACGATGCCGACGGAGTCCTGCTTGCGACCAACGCCACGGCATACAGAATATTTATTGCACCCGCTACAATACACAGCGAGATGCAAAAAGCAGAGAAAAGCGGCGACCTTGTCAGAAGCCGTCTTGACGAGATAATCAGCGCAGGGCTTTCCGAAATACTTGGTCTGTCCTACGATACCGTTTTCGCACAAACCGAGAAGACAAACAGCCTTGACGCAACCTTGATGCGTGAGGCGTCGAGCGAGACGGCAGATAAGGTTCTTGAATTTATCAAGGAAAACAAGATTTACAATTGCTGTTATGTAGAGCCGACAAGCGTAAGATATTATTGCTACGGCGACCTTGCAACTCACGTTCTCGGATTTACGGGAACTGACGGAAACGGTCTTTATGGCCTTGAGTATTACTATGACGAGCAGCTTACAGGCACTCCCGGAAAATTCATCATAGCCCGTGATGCGTACGGCAACGAGATGCCTTATGAATATCAAAGCTATATTGATGCAATTGACGGCTACGACCTCAATACAACAATAAAGGTCAAAATTCAAGCAATACTTGAAGAACAGCTTAAAGCCAGCTACATTGAATCGGGCGCACAGGCGGGCGTTTCCGGTATAGTTATGAATGTCAAAACGGGTGCTATCTACGCTATGGCAACATATCCCGACTTCGACAGCAACAACGCCTGGACGCTTAATGATGTCTATGCAGAACAGCTTGCGGCAAGTGGTCTTGTCGAAGGGACGGCTGAATATTCAAGCAAGCGTGCAGCCCTTCTCAACCAAATGTGGCAGAACAAAGCTCTCACCTTTACTTATATTCCGGGCTCGACATTCAAGATTATTACAACGGCTATGGCACTTGAAACAGGTGTAACGAGCATCGGTGATCATTACAACTGCTCAGGCTCGCTTAATGTTTACGGTAGCATCATTCATTGTCACAAGGTCTACGGACACGGCAGACTAAGCTTTGCTGAGGGACTTCAACAATCCTGCAACCCGATAATGATGACGGTTGCATCAAAAATCGGAACGGATACATTTTACGATTATGTAAAGAATTTCGGTTATCTTGAAAAAACAGGCATCGATCTTCCCGGTGAAGGTCAGAGCATATTCTACGATAAAAACGCATTTGGTCCGGTTGACCTTGCGGTTGCATCCTTTGGACAGAACTTTAAGGTTAGTATGATCCAACACCTCACGGCCATTGCTTCCGTTGCAAACGATGGCAAGCTCGTAACTCCGTATCTCGTCGATTCAATGACGGATGAGGATGGAAACGTAGTTTGGAAGCACGAAACAAAGGAAATCAGACAGGTTGTTTCCTCATCGGTTTGTGAAACTGTTTCAAATATACTCAGAGAAGGCGTTGCAGGCAACGGTGGATCGAAAAACGCATACGTTGCAGGCTACCGTGTAGCCGCTAAGACAGGTACATCCGAGAAGATCGGTGATAACAACGAGCTTCGCATAGGCTCTTGTGTTGCCTTTGCTCCTGCAGATGATCCTGAAATCGCAATCATAATCGTTGTCGATGAGCCTACAATAGGTAGCTCATACGGTAGTGTGGTTGCTGCTCCCTATATTGCAAATTGTCTCTCACAGATGCTTCCTGCTCTCGGAGTTGAAGCTGTCTATACTGACGATGAGGCGGCAAAGCTTGAGGTTGAAGTGCCCGATTTCAGAGGCGTTGTATCCTACAACGCCCGTGAAAAAATCGAAGCACTCGGACTTGACTGCGAGATTATCGGAGTTGGTACTGTGGTTACCTCCCAAGTTCCCTCAGCAGGCAGTATGCTTTCAAAGGAAAACGGAAAGGTCATTCTCTATATTGGAGAATCTGCACCGACAAATAATATTAAAGTTCCAAATGTTGTTGGTATGACGGCATCAGCCGCAAACCAAACATTGATAAACGCAGGATTAAACATCAATATCGAGGGTACTACAAATTATAACGAAGGAAGCGATGCAAAGGTTGTGTCCCAGTTCCCTGAGGGTGGAACGATAGCCACCAAGGGAGACATAATCAGCGTAACCTTCAGATATCTCGATGTAACAGATTAAAAGTAGAGGAGAGAAGAGAAAACAACGGACGAAGAAAGAAATAATATTCTTCGGAGGTGTTTGATGCTTCTATACGAGCTGTTGCGCAGAGCAGGTCTGTTTTACAGAGCTGTTGGAGACGAGAATATCGAGATCAGTGGAATCAGTTCGGACTCAAGACGAGTCGAAAAGGGAAATATATTCGTGTGCATTCGAGGCCGCAAATATAATTCGCATAAAATGGCAAGCGAGGCTATCGCAAGGGGAGCGGTGGCAGTCGTTGCCGAAGAAGAGATCGCCTATTCCCCGGGCACGACATTGTTATACACGCAAAACACCACAGCTGCTCTCTCGCAGCTGTGGGATGCGTGGTACTTGCATCCCTCGAGGGATCTGAAGCTGATAGCTGTTACAGGCACAAACGGTAAGACAACAACATCGTTTATGCTTGAGTGGATATTTAGAACAGCACTTTTTCGTTGTGGCATAATCGGAACGGTGATGGCACGCACACCAAAGAGAATCATTGAGACGGACGAAAGACTGCCATCAATGACAACTCCCGACCCTGAGCGATTGTATCATCTTCTCTACGAGATGAAAAAAGACGGCGCAGAATACGTCTTTATGGAGGTCAGCTCACACGCACTTGACCAGGGCAGAGTAGCACCACTTAAGTTTGATTCTGCAATATTTACTAACCTTACGCCCGAACATCTCGATTATCACGGGAATATGGAAAGCTACTTTCTATCAAAAGCAACACTTCTGGGGGCAACAAAAACGGCTCTCATAAACCTTGACGATCCGTATTTTGATAGGTATGTTGCTTACAAAAGAGCGAGAAATCTTGACTGTCGCATAGTTTCTTATTCAGCAAATGGAAAGCGAGAGGCAGATTACAGGGCTGAGAAAATCAAAACGTGCAACGATAGTGGAATTTCATATACGCTGCGCTCAATCAAGCATGTATGGGAGATAACAAGCCCTATTCCCGGCAGCTTTACAGTAGAAAACACGCTTGCGGCAGGTGCTCTTGCTGCAGAGCTTGGCATAAAAGGAAATGCAATAATTGATGCGCTTGCCTCGTTCGGTGGCGCACCCGGACGGATGCAAAGAGTTATTCTTCCACCAAGTGTTGCTCTGTCGGTTTATATTGATTATGCGCACACGCCGGATGCACTCAAAAAGCTTCTCTTGTCTGCAAGAGAGTTTACGCCTGAGTGCAAAAGGTTATGGGTGCTCTTCGGATGTGGAGGCGAGCGAGACCGATCCAAAAGGCCACTTATGGGCAGAATAGCATCCACACTTGCTGACGTCTGTATAATAACCTCGGACAATAGCCGAGGCGAGCTTGCAGAAGATATAATAAGCGAGATTCTCAGAGGAGTAGACGCAAGTAAAGATCACGCAGTTATTCCATCAAGACGGAGTGCTATTGAATACGCCGTTCAAAATGCAGACTCCGGAGATGTTTTGATCCTTGCAGGCAAGGGACACGAGCAGTACGAAATCAGAGCGGACGGACGGCACACCTTTAACGAAGAGGAAATAGTTAGGAATGCTCTGAAATACAGACGCTCATAAAGATATAAGGCTTAAAGCCGATAGGTAGAAAAATGAAGGTAGAATTTGCAAATAAAATTCCGAGCATAACAGAACTTGCCACGCTTTGTGGCGGTCGTATAGGTGGAAGCTTTGAGGGAAGCGTTCTCTCAACGCCTGTCGCCTCCGTTTGCACAGACTCAAGAGAAGCAGGTGGAGGTGGCGCATTCATCGCCATCTGTGGCGAGAAGGTCGACGGACACAAATTTGTTTCAACGGCTGCTGCACACGGTTCTGTTTGCGCAATTTGTACGCGCATCCCTGATGATGTATATGATTTCCCGATTATTATCGTTGACGATATGCTAACTGCTCTCAGCCGTCTTGGCAGGGAGTATTCAAAGACTACCCGAGCTGTGCGCATCGGCGTTACGGGAAGCGTCGGCAAGACCACAACAAAGGAATTTATAGCATCTGTACTTGGTACATCAGGAAAGGTCTGGAGGACACAAGGAAATTACAACAGCGTAATAGGACTTCCTCTCTCACTTCTCACAATTCCCGACGATGCAGATTATGCAGTAATCGAAATGGGTATGAACAAGCCGGGCGAGACAGAGATGCTCTCGAGAACTGCTTGCCCCGACTACGCAGTTATAACAAGAATAGGCACCTCCCACATAGAATATCTTGGTTCAAGAGAGAATATCGCAAAGGAAAAGCTTGATATAACGAAGGGACTTAGCGATGACGGCTATCTCTTCCTCTGTGGAAACGAACCTCTTCTCTCAAAGGTGTTCAAAACACGCAAAAATGTAAGATATTTCTCACCCGATGATAAAGCATCGGATTATTACGCACTTAACATTCGCACCGATAATGCAGGAATCACTTTTGATGCTTTTTGCAGAGGAAAGATGATTTATGATCTTGAAATTCCGTGTGTTGGCAAGCATAACGTTGCAGCTGCTCTTGTGGCCGTCGGCATCGCAACCACACTCGGACTTGACGAGGATGCAATAAGACGAGGACTGGCGTCATACAGAAGCGTTGGGCTTCGTCAGTTGATGCTTGAAATCGGTGGAAGACATATTATCTGTGACTGCTATAACGCAAGTCCGGAGTCAATGAAAGCTTCGTCTACGGTGCTTGACGAAGTGTCAAGGATGCGTGGTGGACGAAAGATAGCTGTACTTGGCGATATGCTTGAGCTTGGCGAGAGTAGTGAGTCGCTTCATTATGGGGTTGGCGAGGCTTTCGGAAAGATAGGTGTTGACGCACTTTTAGCATTTGGTAGTCGTGCTGAGGCAATAGGAAGAGGAGCTAAGGCTTATATCGGAGACGATAAGGTCGAGTATTTTGCCGACATCTCTAACCCCCGTGCAGTAGCAGAAAGGCTCTGTGAGATAAGCGTGGAGGGGGACACTATTCTATTTAAGGCGAGCAGAATGATTGCAGCCGAAAGAATAGTGGAAGAGCTTAGGCTCTTGTTTAACGATTGAGTAGGAAGGACAAATATAAATGGATCCATTAAAGAGTCGTATGCTTATTGAGTTTGCGTCAGTTTTAGTCGGCGTATTTCTTCTGACATTTCTGATACTGCGCCGTCTCATTCCATATTTGAAGAGCAAGAAGCTTGGTCAAAAGATATACGACATAGGCCCTCGTTGGCACAAGGGCAAGGAAGGCACTCCTATAATGGGTGGCCTTGGATTTATCATCTCAACTGTTGTAGCTTTTCTCGCCCTCGGTGGCGTCTACCTCTACTTTGGTAGACTTGAAGAACTGCTTGCACCGGCACTTACACTTGTAATGGCTCTGCTTTGTGCGATGATCGGCTTCTTTGACGATTACACAAAGCTCGTAAAGAAACAAAATCAGGGATTTAGGGCTTGGCAGAAGCTTGCTCTTCAAATTCTTGTGGCTGCAGCTTATGTATGGGCTATGAGCAGCTGTGGATTTATTGATACAACGCTTGAAATTCCGTATTTCGATATTGAAATCGAGCTTGGCATCGTATACTATGTAATAGCCATCCTCCTTGTAGCAGGTATGTCAAATGCAGTTAACCTTACAGACGGCATCGATGGTCTTTGCAGTAGCGTTAGTGCTGTTGTGGGCGCATTCTTTGCAGTTGTGGCATTTGCATACGAAGCACCAAATCTTGCTGTGCTTCCTGCAACGCTCATCGGTGGAACAATAGGCTTTCTGATGTATAATTTCTATCCCGCAAAGATTTTTATGGGTGATACAGGTTCGCTCTATATCGGTGGTCTTGTCATTGGTATGGCGTTCCTCATAAACGAGCCACTTATAATTCTTGTAGCCGGAATTATTTACATTATCGAGGTTGCCTCCGACATTATCCAGGTAGGTTACTTCAAGCTGACGCACGGCAAGAGAATATTTAAAATGGCTCCCATCCACCACCATTTTGAAAAATGTGGTTGGAGTGAGATAAAAATCGTTGCGGTGTTCACATCCATCACCGTGATAGCTTGCGTATTGGCTTATTTCGGACTTTAACATAAAAAAGTATAACAAATACGGAGAGGACAGAAGATGGCTTGGTTTGGTGATTTGATCAAAAAAATAGACGACAAGCTCAATCCAAGCAGAAAAATTCGCAAACGCCGTCCGTCAAAGAGATCTGAGCTGCTTGTAAGCCAGCGTGACCCAAGTATGATTACAACTCATACGGAGAGTGGAGAGATAGTTGTCAAGGCTCGCCCTGACGCCTTCTTCCTTATCACTTACGCACTTCTGCTTGTCCTCGGCACGATCCTTTCATTCAGCGCAGGCTCTGCCTACGCACAAGAGGAATATTCTTCAGGCTTCTATTTCGTTACTAATCATCTCAAACACCTTCTGGTCGGTGGGGTTGTTTCGGCAGTTATCTATTTTCTCTCAAGACCGAGAAATATGAAGCTCTTCTCAATAGCCTTCTACGGAGGCTCAATACTCCTGCTCATCGCCGTACTCATAGTTGGTAGAACGGGTGGTGGAGCACAGAGATGGCTTGACTTCGGACTATTTACAATTCAGCCCTCAGAGCTTGCAAAAACTGCGATAATTCTTCTTATCGCACTTTACCTTACGCAGAACGAGGAGGCAGTTAGATCAAAGAACAATCTTCATTCATTCTTTCACGGCTTTCTCATTCCAACGCTGATATTTGGGCTTGTCTGCATCCTCGTTATATTCGAGAGACATTTCTCAGGCGTTATCATTATCGCTGCCATAGGAATAGGAATGCTTTTTCTCGGCGGAATGAAATTCAGGTGGTTCACTCTGTATTTAGTACCTGCCGCAGCCGTCGTTCTTGCCATAATTAATACTGACTACGCTATGGATAGAGTGCAGAGCTGGCTCAATAAGGACGCAGGTGCGCTGACGGACAACTGGCAGTCAACTCAAGGTCTGTACGCAATTTCCTCAGGTGGACTCTTCGGAGTTGGACTTGGCGAGTCGAGATTGAAATACGGCTATGTTTCACAGCCACAAAATGACTTTGTTTTCACTATCGTGTGTGAGGAGCTCGGATTTGTCGGAGCTACTGCAATTCTCATTCTCTTTGCAGTTTTAGTTGCAAGAGGAGTTGTAGTCGGTCTTCACGCACCTGATAAATTCACATCCCTCGTTATATTCGGCATCACCTTCAAGCTTGCACTTCACGTTATTTTAAATGTAGGCGTTGTGTCGGGAATACTGCCGAACACGGGTATATCACTTCCATTCTTCAGTAGCGGAGGAAGTGCCACCATCACACAAATGATAGATATGGCACTTGTGCTCGGCCTGTCGAGATTCTGTACTCAAAAGGCGTGAGCAACAATCGAAAGGAGCGACATATATTATGCGAGTCCTTATGACAGGTGGCGGTACGGGAGGTCACGTAAATCCTGCACTCGCTATTGCAAACATAGTAAAAAAGAATATTCCCGATGCTGAGATAGCTTTTGTGGGAACGGTTCGTGGACTTGAAAATCAACTTGTTCCAAAGGCTGGTTATAAGCTTTACCACGTGGATGTAAGAGGTATCAGACGATCCCTTTCACTATACAATATTCGTTCTTTATATCTGGCACTTGTATCGCCCGTGAGAGCGAAAAAGGTAATCAAAGAGTTTAAGCCCGACATAGTGGTTGGAACAGGAGGATACGTAAGCTGGCCAATACTTGTTGCGGCATCAAAAATGGGAATACCCACAGCAGTACACGAGTCAAATGCAATCCCCGGCCTTGCAGTTAAAAAGCTTGTTCCCTATGTTGACAGAATATTCACCAACTTCCCAATAAGCTCTGATGTACTTGGTGGCACAGACAAGATAATGCAGGTCGGTTGCCCTATGCTTGGCGAGTTTGGCGAGATTACTAAAGATTATGCGCGAGAAACACTTGGCTTCTTTGGCAAATATAAGCACTATATAGTCTCGTTTGGTGGTAGCCTCGGTGCTGACGCTATGAACAAAATGGCTCTCTCACTTATGAAGGAGATAGGAGAGGCGCACCCCGATGTGCTTTATACACACGCAACCGGCAGCGACGGTTATGAAGAAACATATAAGCGTTTTTGCGAGATGGGACTTGATAAGTACCCGAGTATTGAGCTTAAAGAGTATATTTACGATATGCCGATTCGTATGGCGGCAGCAGATCTGATTATCAGCCGTGCAGGAGCGATAACAATATCGGAGCTTTCAAGACAAAAGAAAGCAGCAATTCTCATTCCCTCACCGAATGTAACCGATGATCAGCAATATAAAAACGCAAAGGCACTTGCTGACAGAGATTGCGCAATACTTATTAAAGAGAGCGATCTTACAGACGAGCTTATTTGTAAGACAGTTATAGGTATTCTTGGCGACGAGAGCCTGAGAGGCGTGCTTGAGGCAAACATCGGTCATTTCTCGCCCGGCGATGCAAATAAGCTGATATTCGAAGAAATGCTTCGCCTGATTGAAGCAAAAAAGAAATAAAGACAAAAACATATATAAAGAAAAACAAAGGAGGTCGCTTGTATGGGAAAAGAGAAATTCTCATTTGCTTGGATGAAGAGAAAGAAAAAAAAGCACGAATACACCGTCGAGCGCACCTCAAGCAGAGAGGTTGGCAAGAGTGGAGAGTTCGTCCATCGCTATGTTATGCCGAGTGGTAAGCGTGAGCGTTGGCTGATGACTCATTACCCTGAGAATGCTGAGCAGTTGATATTCGACAACGCAGGACAGAAGACGAGCGCACAGAATGTTGCAAATGATCCCGAAAGACGAAAGAAAGCACGTGTTCTGATGCTTGTTTCAGTTGCAGTAGCACTTCTGCTTTTGCTCTCATATCCAATAGCAAAGCTTGTCTCTTCGTCTCTTGTTATAACGGATGTAGAGATAATCGGTTGTGATTTTTATTCGGTCGAAGAAGTCCTTGATGCAGGAGGTCTTGCCATAGGAGATGGCTTGCCCGTATTCGATAAGGACGTAATTGAAGAGCTGACTGTGCTGACTCTTCCATACATCGAAAGCTGTAAGGTCAATGTGGAGTTTCCCAACAAGCTCATATATGAGCTTGATGAGGCAAAAGCAGTGGCATACACTAAGATTTCCGGCGAGTATTACGCATTGAGCGAGAGCTTGCGTGTGCTTGAGAGAAGCGAGGAGAGCAAAACATTTGAAAACCTTATTTATATCGAGCTTCCCCGAGCATCAAGCGCAATTGTGGGAGATAGCTTGAAGTTTGATATAGATGTTAATACAGACTATATTGCAGAGTTTCTGAATCTGCTTTCCGAAAGTAAGCTCAAGACAAGAGTCAATAAAATCTTCCTTGAAGAAAAGTTTAATATTGTTTTTACTGTTGACGGACGATTTAGAGTTCGATTGGGTTCGCCCAAGGAGCATATGCTGAAATTCGAGATAGTAAACAAGCTTATTGAAGAGAACGGCGGGAAGACAGAGTACGCTATTATCGATGTAACAATTCCTCAAAAATCGGGAATAAAATACGAGACAAGGCTTGATATTGAAGCAAGAGATTGAGCAATTGTGCAATTGCGGCACGCAAAGACCGGTGGGAAAATATTACTACGAATAAATTATTAATTTTTCCTAAAAGGACTTGAAAAAAAGTAAAAAAACATATATCATATATATATGTATATGTGTGGCCCTTGTGGCGTTTAAAAAAGATTGAAAAAATAAGGAGATAGAAAAAATGGCATTTGAACACGATGATATTCTTGAAAGTGGTGTCAGCATAAAGGTCGTAGGTGTTGGCGGAGGCGGTAACAACGCTGTAAACAGAATGATTTCTACCAATATTAGAGGCGTAGAATTTATTGCGATCAACACCGATCGTCAGGCACTTCGCACTTCTAACTCGCCAAACCAGATTCCGATTGGAGAAAAGATCACAAAGGGACACGGAGCCGGTGCTAATCCCGAGATCGGTCAGCGTGCCGCAGAGGAAAATGCTGAGGAAATCAGAGCAGCTCTCGCCGGTGCTGATATGGTATTTATTGCAACAGGTATGGGTGGTGGCACCGGAACAGGCGCAGCTCCCGTTGTAGCAAGAATTGCTCGTGAAATGGATATTCTCACAGTTGCAATTGTAACAAAGCCCTTCCTCTTTGAAGGACGTCGCCGTATGCTCCAGGCTGAAAAGGGTATTGAAGAGCTTCGCAACTATGTTGACTCCCTCGTTATTATTCCCAACGAGAGACTCAAGCAGGTTTCCGAAACTCGCATAACACTTAAAAATGCATTTGAAATTGCCGATGATGTGCTTAGAAGAGGCGTACAGAGCATCTCCGAGCTTATCAATGTTCCCGGGTTTATCAACCTTGACTTCGCTGACGTTACATCCGTAATGCGTGACGCAGGTTACGCACATATGGGCGTTGGTAGCGCAACAGGTAAGGACAAGGCAGAGATCGCAGCAAAGGCAGCTATCTCCAGCCCTCTTCTCGAAACCTCCATCAAGGGCGCAACAGGCATTCTTGTAAGCATTTCTATGTCTCCTGATGTAGGACTTGAGGATGCTGATCTCGCATCAACTATGATTGCTGAAGAAGCTCATCCCGATGCAAACGTAATTTGGGGAGTTGCGTTCGACTCCGATCTCGAGGACGAGATGAAGATTACGATCATTGCAACAGGTTTTGATAGCCCCTCAAGCGAGCCTGAGACTACACGCTCAAACGCTGCTCGCCCTGCGGCTCACGGTAATGCTCGTCCTGCTCCTGCGGCAAGACCCGCTCCCGCACCTGCACCCGCTCCCGCGCCTGCTCCCGCACCTGCACCCGCTCCTGCGCCTGCACCCGCACCTGCGCCTGCACCTGCGCCTGCACCCGCGCCTGCACCTGCGCAGCCTCAGACACGTAACCAGCCCGGTAATAATCAGGCCCCCGGCGATAGCTTTGATGATATTATGGCTATCATTCGTCAGCGTGGTCGCAGATAATAACACTTTTATACTACATAAGGAATCGTCCGGCAGGACGATTCCTTATTATTTAAAAGAAAGAAAATAATATTGCAGAAATCGCAAAATAATGGTATAATATATGTATATAACATTTTGGTATCAGGAGAAGAAATAATATGGGCAAAAGATATTTTACTTCAGTACCGAGAATACTTCACGCATCACCTCAATATGTACTCTCCGGCAGTCCTGTCCCGATCGGCGCAGCTTGCCGTGCTTTTGGTGAGGTTTGCCCCGAGAAGCTTAGAGTTGTGCTTGACGATAAGCACAGTTTTGTTATGCTTCCATACGACAGATATGACCGAAAAGGTGTGTCATATCAGCTTTATTGTGCAGAAATACCTCCGTCCTATGTTACAGGAGACAAAATTCGGTATAGAATAGAGCAAGAGGATGGCAAGGAGCAAACAGAAGTCTTTGAGTGTGACGTCCTCTCGCCCGATAGCGTTGGTGTTCCACCTCTTGCGATTTCGGAATTTTTTGTTAGAACAAGAAGCAAGGGAAGGTTTCCTTATATTGAGCTTTTCAATCCGACAAACAAGAGTGTTGATTTGTTTGACTTTGAAATTCTGGTCTTCCCTGAGACTGCTGCATACGATGGTGCTATTGATAAGCAACCGTCTGCAAGGCTTCCGCTTGCAGATGCACCGGGCGTAAGCATTCTTGATGGAGCGAGCTTTGGAGCAGTATGGCCACTTACACCCGCTTACTTTGAAGACGAACCTATATGCACGGTTGACGAGATAATTGAGGGCGTAAACGGCCTGTATTTATATGAAAAAGCTCCGATAGATCGGGCAATTGTTAACGGCTTTACTGTTGACTATACCGAAATTGACGAAAAAAACGGCAAGCGTGTGCTGAAAATAGGCGTGTGCGCACTTCCCGAAAAATTCACTCCAACTACACTTGTGTTAGTTCCAAGAGAAATGGATGCTGATGCAGGAGTTTTCACGCTTGTATATAACGATGTGTTCGCAAGCTGGGATACACCTGTTTTGCGTTCGTCTGAGTGGGGCTTTGATGTCAGAGAACCACGTAGGGCTGTTCGCTATTCACACGCATCACCTATAACACCCGGTTATCCGTCAGTTTGGCAGAGTGCAAATGTTGATCCCACAGCATCACTCCCGGTTATATTGCCACTCTCTCCACTTTGCGAGAGCTATCACGGGGAGTATGACTGCGAAATTGAGTTTGCAGTTGTTCCTACCGAGCCTCACAGGGATGTATGTGGTACTTTTGTGTATGTACTGCTTGACGACGGACAACAAATCAAGCTTGAGGCAGTAGAAACAAACGAGGGAACACGCAAAGCCACTCTTCCCGAGGAGATATTTGAGAATCTTGATACACTCTCCTACTATATCACAGCGAGTGATGGAACGAGGGATGTAGCTTTGTGCAAGAGCAAGAACCTTTCCGTTCCCGTTTATGATAACCGTGGCCCGAGAATAACAAAAATGCTTCCAACACGTGGATATGCATACGATGGCAGAAAAGACACAACAGTTAGGGTCGAATTTTGCGACAAGTCGGGGCTGAGGCTCAGCGAATGCTATATAATTGTCGACGGAATTGACGTCACAAGAAAGGCAAGTTGGACGGAAAAGTCTTTTGAATATATCCCCAAAAAGCCATTTGATGTAGGACAACATCTGCTTCAGTTTTGCCTGAAAGACTCGCTTGGCAACAAAACTACAAGAAAAATAGAGTTCTCGGTATCCGATATGGCTCATCCATCCATCTACTTCGGCGAGGTACATTCCCATACAAGCGAGTCCGATGGAACGGGATTTTGTGAAAATGCTCTCACTTACGCAAGAGATAATGGAGCTGATTTCTTCTCGGTCACCGACCACTCGCATTACATCACTCCCGAACAGTATCGCAGACAAAAGCGCATAGCAGACTACCACAATGTACCCGGTGCGTTTGCTGCACTTTATGGCTGGGAGATGACCTGGAACAATTCCTGTGGCTATTGGGGACATATCAACATCCTCGGTGCTAAACAGATTATTAATAATATGAACAACATCACACTTCCTGAGCTTTACAGATGGTTTGCCACTGAGAGTGATGCTGTCGGAATGTTCAACCATCCCGGTGTTGCTTGGGGAGACTTTGAGGAATACGCGTACCACACAGTCACGGCGGACAGCACAATGGCACTTGCTGAAATAAAGGGTGCTAATTATGACCGTGAGTATGCGCTTATGCTTTCAAAGGGATGGCACGTTGCGCCTACCTACAACGAGGACAATCACCGACCATTCTGGACAACTGCAAGTCCGTATATCACGGGTGTTATCGCTCCTGCACTCACAAGAGAGAATATTATGGATGCGTTTCGTGAGCGCAGAGCTTACTCAACTGCCGATCCTACGATGAAGATATATTACTCAATCAACGGTGAGTGGATGGGTGCGAGACTTCAGAACCCTGACGAGCTTTCTGTCGAGATTAATATTTCTACTGAAAATGATATTGGGATAGGTAAGCTGGAAATAGTGGCAGAGGACAATATTGTTGTCCTGCAGAAGAATGTTGGCGCACGCAAGAGCTTTGGTTATAAAATCACACTTCCACCTGAGTTTGATTATTATTATCTTCGCATTACAAATGAAGGTCAGTATTCGGTAACAGCACCTATCTGGATAGAGAAGAGAAGCAAAATTAAGCTTTCACAAATGCGCAGATGCGCGTCGCAAAGCTCAAGCGAGTCGACAGCTGTTACAGTAAAGCTTGAAAACCCGACGGACAGCACTATGAGCGAGGTCAAAGCTGATTATTATCTTGCGTCCCCCGACGGCTTTGTGCTTTCGGATGCCGTACCGTACGCAAGTGTTTGCGTAGGCAAGCTTAAAGGAGGCAGAAGCATAGAGATAACAAGGCAAATGCCTGAAATAACGAAGCTGCGCCGTGTTGCAGTTGTCGTTTCTGCAATTTATGAAAAAAAGACCGTCAAGAGCACATCGTTTATTTATATTCCACCGATAAATATCGTTGAAATACTACCAAAGAGTGAGCCTGTGGTAGATAAAAACGGTGTTTTGATAGACAATCCATTCCCATTTGTAGTCCTTTGGAATGACACGGCAAAGGATATAGACCTTAGTGGTGGCAAGCTTGCGCTCTGGACAAAGACGGGTAAAGCACCGTCGGATGACAGAACCTTTGCAACCGATGGTATTGTTATCAAGCGCAGAAGTTCAGTTGTGATCTGGTGCAAAGATTCATCGTCTGCGCTCGACTGTGACGATTTCAACGCAAGATATAAAACCGAGCGTGTGCTAGGCGAGGATCTCTTTATTTGCGAGCGCAAAATTCTCTCAACCTCAAGCGCAGGCAGAAGACTTGATCTTGTTCTTGGTGGTGAGGTAGTTTCAAGGGCGAATTGGAATATCGGCATAAATAAGAATAAGGCAGCCCCTGTGGGCAGATCGTACAAATATCGCTATACCTCAAAGATGACACCAACCTGTGAGCTTTATGCGATAGGCGTGCCAAATGTTGGAGTGCTTGATACAAGACAAATGACCTCGCAGATTGAGGTATTGCCCACAAGAAGAGAGATAAAGAGTGCCAAAAAGCAGGCAAAGACCGATGCTCGCCGTCAAAACAGACGGATGAATTTGTCAGTGACGAAGAATGAGGGAATCGCTATTGCCGCAAGTGCTGCTGTGGCGGCTGCAACTGTGGCAGCCTCAATTGCATCACTAATTACAGGTGTTGTCAGCGCACGCAAGGCAAAAAAAGCTCCCACTTTGTCCGATAAGGAAGAAAAATGAGATGGTAGAGCGTTATCCTATGAAGCTTGAGTCGATCCTCGTCCCACGAATATGGGGTGGGGATGGACTTATGCGAAGATATAACAAAAAAGCCCCCACCACAGAGCCGATTGGCGAGAGCTGGGAGCTGACGGTGAGAGAAAAAGAAAAAAGTGTTGTCATAAATGGTGAGCATTGTGGAAGAACGCTTGCCTCGCTTATAGAGGAAGACCCCACACTTGTGTCAAGTGAAAGATCATTTGCAACTTTCCCACTGCTCCTAAAGCTCATATACGCAAGCGAAGCTTTGTCAGTTCAGGTACACCCAACGGATACCTTTGCTGAAAAACACGGCTTTGAATGTGGAAAAAGTGAGAGATGGTATATTCTTGAGGCTGAAAGTGGAGCTTTTGTGTATCTCGGACTTGAGGACGGTTACGAAATCAACAAGTTTGCACAGGCAGTGCGAGATGGCAAGGACATCCAATGTATGCTAAGAAAGATATATGTCAAGCGTGGAGATGTTATCTCGATACCTGCAGGAACCCCCCACGCAATAGGAGCCGGCGTGCTGCTTGCTGAGGTTCAGGAAAATTCTGATGTTACTTATAGAATTTTTGACTATAATAGGCTTGACGCAGATGGAAATCCTCGACCGCTTCACAGAGAGCTTGCGGCCGATGCGCTGATCCAGGCGGCGCAAAATCCAAATTTCGATATGCCATTTGACTCGTTTGCACTCAAAGTTTGTGGTAGGGAAGAGCTTTGCGCTGACAGCAATAGTTTTATTTCACTTCTTGTAACGGATGGCGAGGGCGTTTTGATACACAATGGTGTCAGCTATCCACTTGCAGAGGCAGAGAGCTATTTTGTACCTGCAAATTGCGGTGAGCTTTGTATAGTAGGAAATATTGAGCTGATAGTATCAAGAATATAAACAAAAAGTGGATGCCATAGGCATCCACTTTTTGCACAGACAGGATTTTGTGTGCAGATAAATTACTTGATTTCTACAGTTGCGCCAGCCTCGGTAAGAGTGGTCTTGATGGACTCTGCCTCTTCCTTGGAAACGCCTTCCTTAAGAGCCTTAGGAGCACCCTCAACGAGTTCCTTAGCTTCCTTAAGTCCGAGACCTGTGATCTCACGAACAGCCTTGATAACTGCGAGCTTGTTAGCACCGAAGCTAGCAAGAATTACGTCGAACTCGGTCTTCTCTTCAACAGCAGCAGCGGGAGCAGCAGCGCCTGCAGCAGCACCTGCGGAAACGTTAGCAGCGGAAACGCCGAACTCTTCCTCACAAGCGTGAACGAGCTCAGAAAGCTCGATAACTGTCAATGCTTTGATTTCTTCAAGAATAGCTGTAATCTTTTCGTTTGCCATTTTAAATGACCTCCTGAAATTATTAAATATTATGCCACCGATAAATTAAGCTTCGGCGGGAGCTTCTGCAGCCTCAGCGGGCTGCTCGTCCTTCTTGGCCACCTGGTCAAGAACATAGGCGAATTTGGTAATGGGGGACTGGATGCAAGCGAGCAACTGAGCGATGAGAGTTTCCTTCGAGGGAATTGTTGCAAGAACCTCTACTGCAGCGGCGTCAAGAATAACACCGTCACAATAACCTGCAAGAATCTGGAAGGACTCAATCTTGTCAGCATACTGCTTGAGAATTTTAGCGGGAGCGATTGCATCGTCGGGGCTGACTGCGATAGCGGTCATACCGGACAGATACTGCTTGATTTCACCGTAGCCGCACTCTTCGCACGCTCTACCTGTGAGGGAATTCTTGATAACCTGGTAAGAAACACCTGCTTCACGCAGAGCCTTACGCATCTTGGTATCGTCCTCAACAGTGATGCCCTGGTAATTAACCACGACACCGGAAACGGAGTTGCGAATCTTGTCGGCAAGCTCGGCAACAACCTGCTGCTTCTGCTCAAGTATAGCTTGGCTGGCCATTAAATTTACCTCCTGGTTGTGTTCGTGTACCCTTTTTGGGGTAAAAAAATATCCTTCTCCCGTCGCATAGGCGCACACGCAGAGAAAGACACAAAACCAAATATTTGTTTGAGTTCTTCCTCGGCAGGGTGGCTGATGCTTTTACGGGAACCTGCTGTCTTTGGATAACGGCATAGATTATACCACATATAACTCGTATTGTCAATACCTTTTTGAAAAAAACTTTGTGTTTTTTTAAAAATAATTTTGCCTAAACAAGTCTTTATTATATTTCTCTGATTTTCTTACCATATTTAATATATATTATTGCTTTTTGCACTCTTCAATGGCACTTGTTTACATACAGTTCACAATTGTGTTGTATAATATATCCAATTGTATACGGAAGGATTTATTAAGATGACACAGGATAATAAGACTACTTCCTTGATTTCGGGAAAACTTAAAGTATATTTATATTCCACCACAGCACTTGCGCTTGTTTGCGCAATATTGCGCGCAGTATGCTATTTTGTCAGCTTTGATGCCTCGATAGGTTATTTCAATGACACCCCACTCGTAGCGATTACGAATATTTTATTTGTTCTCACGCTTCTGTGGGCAACAAGTGGATTTTTGCTTATTCCCAAGAAGGCTATGCAGTCGGCAAGATTTGATTTTGGTGGCAACGCAGTTTTCTTTACGTCCCTCATTGCGGGATTTGTGATGGCCGCTGACTTTGTTTATAAGATTTATGCTTATAATAAAAACGGGGTCTTCAAACGATTTGAGTTTGTGTTCTCCGATTCTTACAGGAGCGACAGCCTCCAGATCGAAAGAGTAACGATGGTGCTTGTTATTGTCGGTATTGTCTCGAGCTTACTCTCGTCAATTTGTTTCTTCGCTCGTTCATCGCTCAAATCAAAGAAGGCTCTTACTGCAGGACTTGGCATTTTCCCTATGCTTAGGCTGCTATCCGGCACAGCTCTTGTCTATTTTGAAATGAATGTTCAGATGAACAGTCCATCAAAGCTTATGATACAGTTTGCAATGATCTCCCTGATGCTTTATTTTCTTGGAGAAGAGAGACAGTATATCTCAAACGAATATGAACGTCCCGGAAGATATTTCGTGTTTGGCTTGATCGCATTTGTATTGTCTATCTCAACCGGCGTTTCGGAGTTGATCGCTTATTATAGTGGACTTCTCACTCGTGGCGACTTCTGCGTAGAGGCGTTCATTTGCTTTATTCTTTCTTTCTATGTGCTTTCAAGAATTCTTGTTCTGGCGTCACCGCTTGAGCCTGCAGCTCAAACCGATGCAGTTGAAGGAAGTGCACCATCAAACGAGCCCGAGTCTCCTACGGCGGAGACAGAGCCTATTGCTGAAAGAAAAGAAGAGGAGAGGGCTGCTGACGGTGGGGAAGAGACGGGAAACGAATAATTCCTACCTTATAATATATATAGACTAAATCGCATACCCCAAACTATAAAAAAACAACGGAGGCGGATATGTCTGCAGATTTTGCTGTTGAGCGCATTATATGGTTGCACAAAAGAATAAAGGACGGATATTATCCAAACGCTATGCGTTTGTCCGAGAGATTTGGCATTTCTCACAGACAGGCTCAGCGAGACTGCGACTACCTTCGCCGTAAGATTGGAGCACCGATTGCGTTTTGTCCAACAAAGAAGGGATATTATTACACAGAGGATTTCACACTCCCTGATTCCATAAGAGTTGAAGACCCGCAGGACTACGCAGGCTTCATTGCCCTTGCAGACCGTTCGAGCGCAAGCGATGATGGTTCTATGCAGTTGAGCATTCCTTATACGGCAATACTTGAGATTCCCGATAAACTCGTAGCTCTTGAGCTCGGCCCGTTTGTTACTCGCAAGATAGGAAAGGGCGATAGGTATTTCTGTGAATTTCACAATATCAGAATTTTCTTCGGAGCACTCCTTGCAGCAGACGCTGAGATAAAGATAATCGAGCCTATGTGGCTCAGGGAAAAGCTTTGCGAGTCGTTAAGCAAGCTTCTTAGTAGCAATCCACCCGAAGACGAGTAAATAACCGTTAGTTTTTATTGAATTTTTGTTACATAAGACGAAAAAATCGCCGTTTTTTGATATAAAAAATGAATATTTGCCTCCGCTATAACAAAAGCGGAGGCGGTATTTTGGGCAATATTGAGCAATTGTGCCAATGATTTGTTCAAAATATACAAAACAAGGATTAAAATATAATATTTTTTCTCCCATTTGCCATATTGCAATATGAGATAAAATGTAGTATAATTACAAGGCTTGATGTGCGAAGAATGCGTTGAAGCGAAAGGTTGCCGCCGGAACAGCGGGTAATTTTCGCGGAGAAGTCCGAAAGATCGGGCGAAGGGCTAATCAAGTGCCGAGGTAGCCGAGGTTCATAAGGCTGCTGCGTGCTTACGGTTTGTTGCCGTACTTTCCGAAATTCGTGTCGCGCCGTGCTTGCGTGACGGCGGCGAATGACGAGTTTCGGCTTTTGTATGGCTGCAAGACGAAACGCACGGAACGGTGCACAAAGAAACGAAGCCTTGTTTTTTAAACGCATAGTACGGAAAAGCTACATCTTATTTATTCGCACGTATGCGAGAAAAAAACAAGGAGGAAAACAAAATGGCAGTTAAGGATCAGCTCAGAGTCAGACTGAAGAGCTACGACCACACCCTCGTGGATGCTGCAGCAGCTAAGATTGTTGAAGTTGCTAAGCGTAACGGTGCTGAGGTTTCCGGACCCATCCCGCTTCCCACAGAGAAGGAGATCGTTACCATTCTCCGTGCAGTCCATAAGTACAAGGACAGCCGCGAGCAGTTTGAGCTTCGCAACCACAAGAGACTCATTGACATCAAGAAGCCTTCTAAGAAGCTTACAGAAGAATTGATGAATATTGAGCTCCCCGCTGGCGTTGATATTCAGATCACTCTGTAATCACACAGCACAAAAAACACGAAACAAGGCTCATATGAGCGCTTGTCGGTCAAGTTGGCGTAATCCCACAGGGAAAATTCAAAGCGTCAACCAATAACCTACAGGAGGAAAAAACAATGAACAAGGGCATTATCGGCAAGAAGGTCGGTATGACTCAGATTTTCGACGAAGTCGGAAACGTCATCCCGGTAACGATAATCCAGGCAGGTCCCTGCGTAGTATCGCAGGTTAAGACTGTCGAACAGGACGGCTATGACGCCGTACAGCTCGGTTACGCTGATGTTAAGGACAAGCACACAACAAAGGCAGTAATCGGACATTTCGCAAAGAACGGACTCACAGCGAAGAGACACATTAAGGAATTCCGCTTCGCAGATTGCTCCCGCTACAACGTCGGTGACGTCGTATCGGTCGAAACCTTCGCCGTAGGCGACAAGGTCGACGTAACAGGTATGACCAAGGGCCGTGGATACACGGGTGCTATCAAGCGTTGGAACCTCCGCAAGCTGAGAATGACACACGGCGTAGGCCCTGTGCATCGGCAGTCCGGTTCTATGGGTGTTATCGACCCCGCAAGAATCTTCAAGAACAAGAAGATGGCAGGTCAGTACGGTAACGAACAGGTCACCATTCTCAACCTGACCGTTGCTGTGATCGATGCAGAGAACAACCTTATCGCAGTTCGCGGCGCTATTCCCGGTGCTAAGGGCGGTATCGTGTTCATCCGCGACTCGGTCAAGGCGTGAACGATATAAGGAGGAATGACAAATGCCTAACGTAAAAGTATTGAATATGGCAGGTAACGAAGTTGGCGAAATCAGCCTTTCCGAAAAGCTTTTCGGTGCTGAGGTTAACGGAGCCGTTCTTCACGCTGCAGTAAGAGCTTATATGCTCAATCAGAGACAGGGCACACAGTCGACACTGACTCGTACAGAGGTTAGCGGCGGCGGTAAGAAGCCTTGGAGACAGAAGGGTACAGGTCGTGCCCGTCAGGGTTCTCGTCGTGCTCCCCAGTGGGTACACGGTGGTATCGCGCTCGGTCCTAAGCCTCGCACATACCGCACAGACCTTACAAAGAAGACCAAGAGAGTTGCTCTCTTCAGCGCACTCTCTGACAAGCTCGCACAGGGCAACCTTGTAATTCTCGACGAGTGCAAGCTCGAGTCCTACAAGACCGCTGAGCTCGTAAAGATGTTCGCAGCTCTCGGACTTTCCAAGGATGTTGAGAGAAAGTACAAGGAAGGCGATGAAGTTAAGACCAGAGTTGAGACAGTAGCCTGCAAGACACTGCTCGTTCTCCCTGAGGCTGACAGAGTCGTAGTAAAGAGCTGTGCAAACATTCCTACCGCTGCAACGACACTTTACAGCACAATCAACGTTTATGAAATTCTTAACGCTGAGAAGCTCGTAATCACCCGTGCCGCAGTAGAGAAGCTGCAGGAGGTTTACGCATAATGAAGAAAATGGTGCAGGATATCATCATCAAGCCCGTCATCACTGAGGCGAGCATGGATATGATGGATCAGAAGAAATATGTTTTCAAAGTTATGACCTCCGCTACCAAGCCCGAGATCGCTTACGCGGTTGAAACAATGTTCGGCGTAAAGGTTGCGTCGGTCAATACTATCATGATGAAGCGCAAGGAAAAGAGAGTCCGTTACAATTACGGCTACACTGCAGAGTGGAAGAAAGCAATTGTAACTCTTACAGAGGATTCCAAGACCATCGCCTTCTTCGATGGTATGAACTGAGAAAGTAGGAGGAAAGAATAATGCCTACAATCAAATATAAGCCCACGACGCCCGGCAGACGTCAGATGACAGTTCCGTCCTTCGAGGAGATCACCAAGTTTTCTCCCGAGAAGAGCCTCATCGTAATCAAGAAGAAGAACGCCGGCCGTAATGCAAACGGTAAGATCACAGTTCGTCACAGAGGTGGCGGAAACAAGGTTAAGTACCGTATAATCGACTTCCGTCGTGACAACACCGAGGCTGCAAAGGTTATCGGTATTGAGTACGACCCCAACCGTACCGCATATATCGCACTGCTTGAGACAGAGTCCGGCAAGAAGAGCTACATCATCGCTCCTGTTGGCCTCAAGGATGGCGATATCGTTTACTCCGGTGAGAGCTCCGACATCAAGCCCGGTAACACTCTCCCCCTTGCAAACATCCCCACAGGTACATTCATTCACAACATTGAGCTTCACCCCGGCAAGGGCGGACAGCTTGTTCGTTCCGCTGGTACAGCAGCTCAGCTGATCTCGAAAGAGAACGGCACAGCACTCGTTCGTCTTCCTTCCGGTGAGGTAAGAATCGTTCCCCTCAACTGTAAGGCAACAATCGGACAGGTTGGTAACATTGAGCACGATACCGTTAAGGTTGGTAAGGCTGGTAAGACTCGTCACAGAGGCATCAGACCTACAGTTCGTGGTTCAGTAATGAACCCCTGCGATCACCCCCACGGTGGTGGTGAAGGACGTTCGCCCATCGGTCATCCCGGTCCGCTTACTCCTTGGGGCAAGCCTGCTCTCGGCTATAAGACGAGAAACACTAAGGCGAGAACTGAAAAGTTCATCGTAAAACACAGAAACGCTAAATAAGGAGGGAATATAGAATGAGCAGAAGTCTTAAGAAGGCACCTTTTGTAGAAGAGAAACTCATGAAGAGAGTTCGTGCCATGAACGAGAAGAACGAGAAGAAAGTTATCAAGACTTGGTCTCGCGCTTCCACAATATTCCCCGAATTCGTTGGACACACCATCGCAGTTCACGACGGTCACAAGCACGTTCCGGTATACATTATCGAGGATATGGTTGGACACAAGCTCGGTGAATTCGCACCCACACGCCGCTTCCCCGGTCACGCCGGCTCGAAGACATCCAACAACGGCAAATAATCGAGGAGGAATAAGAAATAATGGAAGCAAAAGCTTATCTTAAATATGTCAGAATTTCTCCCCGTAAGGTAAAGATCGTTCTCGATCTTATCCGCGGTAAGGATGCAGATGTTGCAATGGCAATTCTTAAGAATACACCTAAGGCAGCATCCCCTGAACTCATCAAACTTCTGAAGAGTGCAATTGCAAACGCAGAGCACAACTTCAGTATGGATACTTCGAAACTCTATGTTTCCGAGTGCTTTGTATGCCCCGGTCCGACACTCAAGAGATATATGCCCAGAGCTAAGGGTTCGGGCGACAGAATTCTCAAGAGAACATCTCATGTCACCTTGGCAGTTAAGGAAAGAGAAAGTGAGGTCAATGCGTAATGGGACAGAAAGTTAATCCTCATGGCCTTCGTGTTGGCGTAATCAAGGGCTGGGATTCCAGATGGTGCGTCAAGGACGAGGTATTCGGAGATGTACTTGTATCCGACTATAACATCAGAAAGCTTCTGAAGAACGAGCTTCAGAAGGCAGGCGTACCGAAGATCGAGATCGAGCGCGATCAGTACAGAGTTAGAGTGTACATTCATTGCGCAAAGCCCGGTATCGTAATCGGACGCAGCGGCGACAACATTGAAAAGCTCAAGAAGGAAGTTGAAGCAATCGTTGGTCTCGACGCTAACGGTCAGCAGATTCCCGTATCTATCAATGTAGTAGAGGTTCGCAACCCTGAGCTCAACGCTCAGCTCGTAGCAGAAAACATTGCAGCTCAGCTCGAAGGCCGTGTAGCTTTCCGCCGTGCAATGAAGATGGCTATCAGAAATACAATGCGCCTTGGCGCACGCGGAATCAAGATCTCCTGCAGCGGACGTCTTGGCGGTGCGGAAATTGCACGTGCTGAGCACTACCACGAGGGAACAATTCCGCTTCAGACACTCCGTGCAGACATCGATTACGGCTTCTGGGAGGCTAATACCACATACGGTAAGATCGGTGTAAAGGTATGGATTTACAACGGTGAGGTCCTCAACGAGGGCGCAGCTCGCGAGAGAAGATCCGATCGTAGAGGCGACCGCAGAGGCGACCGTAGAAACGGCGGCGAGCGTCGTGGTGAGCGTAGAGACGGCAACCGTCCTCCTCGCGGAAACGACAATCGCGGTGGTGAGCGCAGAGGCAATCGCCCCCAGGGCAATCGTCCTCAGGGTGCACGCCCCCAGGGTCCCCGTCCTGCTCACAAAGAAGGAGGTAACAAGTAATGTTAATGCCTAAAAGAGTAAAGTTCCGTCGTGTACAGCGTGGTCGTCTGACGGGTAAAGCATCCCGCGGAAACACAATTACCTACGGTAGCTACGGTCTTATGGCACTTGAGCCCGCTTGGATCACAAGCAATCAGATCGAGGCAGCTCGTATTGCTATGACACGTTACATCCGTCGTGGCGGTAACGTATGGATCAAAATTTTCCCCGACAAGCCTATTACTGAAAAGCCTGCTGAGACTCGAATGGGTTCCGGTAAGGGTTCACCCGAATACTGGGTGGCAGTAGTTAAGCCCGGTCGTATTATGTTTGAGATGGACGGTGTTCCGGAAGAGACAGCAAAGGAAGCTATGCGTCTTGCTTCTCACAAGCTCCCCATCAAGTGCAAGTTTGTCAGCAAGGAGGCTAACGAATGAAAATCAGCGAAATCAGAGCAATGAGCCGCGAACAACTCGAGGCAAAGCTCAAGGAACTGAAGGAAGAACTCTTTAACCTCCGTTTCCAGCTTGCAATCAACCAGTTGGAAAACACCAACCGTATCAGCGACGTCAAGAAGGACATCGCTCGCATTATGACCGTTCTTAACGAGAACGCATAAGGAGGTAAAGTAATATGGAAGACAGAAACCTCAGAAAAGTCCGTGTCGGCACAGTTATCAGCGATAAGATGGACAAGACAGTTGTTGTTGCAATCGCAGACAACGTAAAGCATCCGATTTACGGCAAGATCGTCAAGCGTACGCTCAAGGTTCATGCTCACGACGCAGACAATCTGTGCGGCATCGGCGATAAGGTCAGCATTATGGAAACAAGACCTCTCTCTAAGACAAAGAGATGGCGCGTAGTTTCTATCATAGAAAAGGCCAAATAATCAGCGGCACAATTCATACAGTAAATACGTCAAAAATCGTATTGAAACAGGAGGAATCTTAAGTGATACAGCAAGAATCAAGAATGAAGGTTGCCGACAATACCGGCGCCAAAGAGCTTCTTTGCATTCGAGTTCTTGGTGGCACCGGCCGCAGATATGCAAATATCGGCGATGTTGTTGTTGCTACAGTCAAGAAGGCCACTCCCGGTGGAATGGTCAAGAAGGGCGACGTCGTAAAGGCAGTTATCGTACGCAGCACACACGGCACCAAGAGAGCAGACGGCTCATATATCAAGTTCGATGAGAACGCAGCGGTCATTATCAGAGATGACCAGACACCCCGTGGCACACGTATCTTTGGCCCGGTGGCAAGAGAACTGAGAGAGAGACAGTACCTCAAGATACTTTCTCTCGCACCTGAAGTACTGTAAGGTAAGGAGAAAAAACGATGTATATCAAAACAGGCGATACCGTCGTACTTCTGACCGGAAAGTACGCGGAAAGAAAAGATGAGAGCGGCAAGGTTAAGACCCATAAGGTAATCGCAGTTTCCCCTAAGGAAGGCAAGGTTATCGTTGAGGGCTGTAACGTCGTTCACAAGCACGTAAAGGCACGCAGACAGGGCGAGACCAGTGGTATCGTTGATACCGAGGGCGCAATTTATGCTTGCAAGGTTGCTCTTTATTGCCCCGAGTGCAAGAAGGGCGTAAGAGTTAAGGCCGGCACCGATAAGAACGGCAAGAAGATCCGCGTTTGCACAAAATGCGGCAAGGCACTTTGATAAGGGAGGAAGTTTGAAATGGCAAGACTTAAGGAAACTTATATTAGCGAAATCGCTCCCGCCCTTATGCAGCAGTTTGGCTACACAAGCGTAATGCAGATTCCCCGTCTCGAGAAGGTCGTTCTCAACGTAGGCTCGAGCGAGGCAAGAGATAACGCAAAGGTTATCGACAATATCATCAGCGATCTTACACTCATCACCGGACAGAAGGCAGTTCCTACAAAGGCACGCAAGTCCGTTGCGAACTTCAAGGTTCGTGAGGGTATGGTCATCGGCGCAAAGGTAACACTTCGCGGCGAAAGAATGTACGAGTTCGTAGATAAGCTCTTCAACTTCTCCCTCCCCCGTGTACGTGACTTCAAGGGTATCAACCCTGATGCATTCGACGGAAGAGGAAACTACGCTCTCGGACTTAAGGAGCAGCTCATCTTCCCCGAAATCGAGTACGATAAGATCGACAAGATTCGTGGTATGGACATCTGCTTCGTAACAACAGCAAAGACTGATGAAGAGGCTCGTGCGCTGCTTGCAGCTCTCGGTGCTCCCTTCGCAAAAGACTAAGGAGGTAAGGGTAAATGGCAAAGAAGGCAATGGTCCTCAAACAGCAGGCACCCCAGAAGTATTCAACACGTCGTTACAACCGCTGCAAGATCTGCGGTCGTCCCCACGCTTATCTCCGCAAGTACGGTATCTGCCGTATTTGCTTCCGTAATCTCGCATACAAGGGCGAGATTCCCGGAGTAAGAAAGGCATCCTGGTAAGCAATTACCAACCCCACACTATCGGAAGGAAATCAAGCTGCGGCCCGATTTAACCGCCGATACGCCGCCGTTTGCCAACGGCAGCAAGATAAATAAACTTGCATATGGAGGAAAATTAAAATGCAAATGTCAGACGTAATTGCCGATATGCTCACACGAATCAGAAATGCTAATGATGCAAAGCATTCTACAGTGGACATTCCGGCATCCAACATGAAGAAGGCAATCGCCGACATCCTCGTTTCCGAGGGCTATGTTACAAGCTATGAGGTTATCGAGGATAACAAGCAGGGTATCATCCGCGTTACCCTTAAGTACACGGATAAGAAGCAGAAGGTTCTCCGCGGTATTCGCAGAGTATCCAAGCCCGGTCTTCGTATTTACGCAGGCTGTGACGAAATGCCCCGTGTAATGAACGGACTCGGCATCGCAATCGTATCCACCTCAAAGGGCATAATGACCGACAAGCAGGCTCGTAAAGAGAAGGTTGGCGGCGAAGTTCTTGCCTTTGTATGGTGAGTAAGGAGGCAAAAAGATGTCAAGAATAGGAAGAATGCCCATCACCCTGCCCGCAGGTGTAGATGTAAAGGTTGCCGACGGTGTTGTAACCGTCAAGGGCCCGCTCGGAACACTTACCGAGAAGATCAGCCCTCGTATGACTGTAAAGATTGACGCTGGCGTACTTACAGTCGAGCGTCCCACAGACGAAAAGGCGGATAGAAGCCTCCACGGCCTCACCCGCACACTTATCAACAATATGGTTGTTGGCGTAACTCAGGGTTATACCCGTGTACTTGAGATCCACGGTACAGGTTACAGAGCAACAATGCAGGATAAGAACCTTCTCCTTTATATCGGTTACTCGCTTGTAAACGGTAAGCCTCAGGAAAAGTACACGATTCCCCAGCCCGAAGGCATCACCTTCGAGGTAGCTGAAAAGGTTGTTCCGATCACAATCACGATCAAGGGAACAAACAAGCAGCAGGTTGGCCAGATCGCAGCTGTTATCCGTGGCAAGAGACCTCCTGAGCCTTATCATCAGAAGGGCATCCGTTACCAGGGCGAAGTCATCCGCACTAAAGAGATGAAGAAGAAGAACTGAGAAAGGAGTGAAGAACAATGGTATCAAAGAAGGATAAGAACGCAGCACGTCTTAAGAGACATACCAGAGTCAGAGCAAAGATTTCCGGCACACCCGAATGTCCTCGTCTGGCTGTGTATCGTTCGATTAACCACATCAGTGCTCAGATCATCGACGATGTCAATGGCGTCACTCTCGTCAGCGCTTCCTCTTACGAGAAGGAATTTGAAACCGGCGGCAACAAAGAGGCTGCCAAGAAAGTCGGCAAGCTTGTTGCCGAAAGAGCACAGAACAAGGGTATCACCGAAGTCGTATTCGACCGCGGCGGCTATCTTTATCACGGACGTGTATCGGAACTGGCTGACGGCGCTCGCGAGGGCGGCCTGAAGTTCTGAGTCGAAAGACTGATTCCGGTTTGTACACTGTTCAACTTATTAATTGAACATTCAAGGAGATTGAAATGGCATTCAGAAACAACAATTACGAGGCAAATGAATATATTGAAAACCTCGTTGCCCTGAACCGTGTTTCCAAGACCGTTAAAGGCGGACGTGTTGCCCGCTTTGCCGCACTTATGGTTGTCGGTGATGGTCATGGACGTGTAGGCGTAGGTATCGGCAAGGCTGCCGAAGTTACCGAAGCAATCCGCAAAGGTGTTGAAGACGCAAAGAAGAATATGGTTACAGTTTCCATCAAGGGAACAACCATTCCTCACGAAGTACTTGGCGAGTTTGGCGCAGGCAGAGTTCTTCTCAAGCCCGCAGCTCCCGGTACCGGTATCATCGCCGGTTCTAAGGTTCGTATGGTACTTGAGGCAGCTGGTATTAGCAACATTCGTGCTAAGTGCCTGCGCTCCAACAACCCCATCAACGTAGTTAAGGCTACAATGGCCGGTCTCCAGCAGCTTCGCTCTGTTGACGAGGTAGCTCGTGGCCGTAACATTACAGCAGATGATGTAAAGGGAGGCGTTCAGAGATGAAGAAAGTAACTCTTATCAGATCCCTCATCTGTTCTAAGCCCAATCAGAGAAGCACCGCAGCTTCTCTCGGTCTTAAGAAAATCGGCGACAGCATCATTCACGAGGCTGGTCCCGTACTCGACGGCAAGGTAAAGGTTCTCCATCACCTTGTATCCGTTGAGGATGTTGCAGAAAAGGAGGAAGCATAAATGAAGCTTTATGAACTCAGTCCTGCTCCCGGTGCAGTAAAGTCCAGATTCCGCAAGGGTCGTGGTGCAGGCTCCGGTAACGGTAAGACAGCTGGTAAGGGTCATAAGGGTCAGAACGCTCGCTCCGGCGGTGGTGTAAGACCCGGCTTTGAAGGCGGTCAGTTCCCCATTTACAGACAGCTTCCTAAGAGAGGCTTTAACAACAAGAGATTTGCTACCGTTTATGCTACAATCAACGTAAGCGATCTTAACCGCTTTGAGGACGGCGCAGTTGTCGATCTCGAGGCAGTTCTTGCAGCAAGAATTGTTCGCAAGGGACTTGACGGACTTAAGGTTCTCGGCAATGGCGAGATCACCAAGAAGATTACCGTTAAGGCTGCTAAGTTTTCTGCAGCAGCAAAGGAAAAAATTGAAGCAGCAGGCGGAAGTTGCGAGGAGGTATAAGGATGTTTGCGACATTCAAAAATGCCTGGAAAGTAACAGAGCTTCGTACAAAGATTCTTTTTACATTGCTCATTTTGGTTGTTTACCGTCTTGGCGCGCAGATTCCCGTACCTTACGTTTTAGCTAATGCTTACGAAGCATTCACAAATGCTACACAAGGTTCAATTTTTTCGTACCTCAACCTGATGTCCGGTGAATCCTTCGGACGTGCAACACTCTTTGCACTCTCAGTTTCACCCTACATCACAGCGTCCATCGTAATTCAGCTTCTTACAGTTGCAATTCCCGCTCTTGAGAGACTCTCCAAGAACGGTGACGAGGGACGTCGCACAATTACAGCAATCACCCGTTACACAACAGTTGGCCTTTCTATTCTTACAGCAATTGGCTACCTCATCTATATGCAGAGCATCGGCGTTATCGCCTCCGATATCAATCTCTTCCAGCAGATCGTTATCGTAGCTTGCTACTGTGCGGGTGCATCCGTTATTATGTGGCTTGCAGAAAAGATCAACGAGCACGGTATCGGTAACGGTATCTCGATGATCCTCTTTGCAAACATCGTTGCAGGCTTCGGCACAACTGTCAGCGGCTTCTACAATATGCTCTTCAAGTTCACATACGATGCAAACGGAAACGTTACCTCCCAGACCTTCGAGCCTTGGAGAATCGCACTTCTCGTTCTTTCCATCGTTGTTATGCTTGCAATCGTGGTTCTCGTAGTTTGGTTTACAGAATCCGAGCGTAGAATTCCGATCCAGTACGCTAAGCGTGTCGTCGGCAGAAAGATGTACGGCGGCCAGTCCTCGAACCTCCCCCTCAAGCTGAATATGAACGGCGTTATGCCCGTAATCTTCGCAAGCTCGATCGTGTCGGTTCCCGCGACAATCGCTTCCTTTACAGGTGCTGATAGTGGATTTGGCAAGTTTGTCAGCGAAGTATTTAACTACAACTCCTGGCTGTATTTCATCATCTACATTGCGCTGATCATCGTCTTTGCATATTTCTATGTAATGATTTCCTTCAACCCTGTAGAAGTTGCTAACAACATCCAGAAGAACGGTGGCTCTATCCCCGGTATCCGTTCGGGTAAGCCTACCATTATGTATATCAAGAAGATACTCAACAGAGTAACTCTTATCGGAGCCATCTTCCTTTGCTTCATCGCAGGATTCCCGATGCTCATCAATATCGTCAACACACTCATCGACCCCACCAGCACAACCTTCGCAGGCTTCGCATTCGGTGGTAACTCGCTGCTTATCGTTGTCGGTGTTGTACTCGAGACCGTGCGTGACTTGGATTCTCAGCTTGCTATCCGCAATATGAGTGGCTCTAAGACTAAGGGCTTGTTCGGTTAATAGACCGCCCGCATTACTTGATTCGGAGGAAACAATAATGAACTTAATTATTATGGGAGCCCCCGGTGCGGGAAAAGGAACTCAGGCCGAACTGATCGCCGCAAGAGAACAGATTCCGGCGATTTCGACAGGACAGATACTCCGTGACGCTATGAACGCAGGTACCGATCTTGGTAAGACTGCTAAGTCATATGTAGAAAGCGGAGCTCTCGTCCCTGACGAGATCGTAATTGGCATCGTCCGTGATTATCTCAAGAGCGATGCTTGCAAAAACGGCTTCATTCTCGACGGTTTCCCCCGCTCTATTGCTCAGGCGGAGGCACTTGAGGCTATGGGAGTGCAGATTGATGCTGTGCTTTCGATAGACGTAAGTGATGAAAAGATCGTAGCCCGTATGACAGGAAGACGCGTATGTAAGTGCGGCGCATCCTATCATATCGAGTATAAGCCCCCCATTGTTCCCGACATCTGCGACAAGTGTTCTTCAGCACTCTATATTCGTGCTGATGACAAGGCAGAAACTGTTATTACTCGCCTTCAGAACTACCACAACCAGACAGAGCCGCTCCTTGCTTTCTATGAGCAGAGAGGTAAGCTTGTAAGAGTTGAGGGACAGGAACAGGTAGAGGATACAACAGAGCTTGTGCGTATTGCACTTGCTAAGGTTGCTAACAAATGATACCTATTAAAAATTCGTCGCAAATAGCCGTGATGAGAGAAGCGGGCAGAATAACCGCTGAAGCGATGTTCAAGGCGTGCGAGATGATCCGTGAGGGCGTCAGCACATACGACATCGACAAGGTTATAAGACAGCACATCGAAAGATGTGGTGCAAAGCCCGGTTTTCTCGGCTACGGCGGATTCCCCGGAAGTGCTTGTATAAGCGTTAACGATGAGGTCATTCACGGCATACCCTCAAAGAAGAGAATTCTTTACGAGGGAGATATCGTGAAGATCGACACAGGAGCGTTTTATAAGGGCTTTAACGGAGATATGGCAAGAACTGTTGCTGTGGGTCGCGTAAGCGACGAAGTACAGCGGCTGATCGACACAACTAAACGCAGCTTCTTCTGTGGTGTCGAGCAAGTACGGGACGGTAATCGCATCGGTGACATTTCACACGCCATCCAAACTTGCGTTGAGGCTGAGGGCTTCAGCGTGGTACGAAAATATATAGGTCACGGAATCGGACACGATCTTCACGAAGATCCTGAAGTTCCGAACTTCGGAACGGCAGGCCGTGGAATCAAGCTCGCTGTTGGAATGACACTCGCAATTGAACCTATGGTCAATATGGGTGGATATGAAGTCAGACAGCTATCCGATGGTTGGACAGTTAAGACAGCAGACGGTACACTCTCAGCACATTATGAGAATACCGTAGCACTCACTCACGACGGAGCTTTGATACTAACGGCTCTGGCGGACTAAGAGAACAGATTGGAGGGGATTGTTCTGGCTAAGAACGATGTAATCGAATTTGAAGGTACGGTACTTGAGGCACTGCCCAACACCGTATTCAAAGTACAGCTTCCCAACGGTCATATAGTAACCGCACATATTTCGGGAAAGCTGAGACAAAATTTTATTCGGATCTTGCCCGGTGATCACGTTACCGTAGAGGTTTCAGTATACGACCTCAATAAGGGACGCATCACTTGGCGCACCAAATAAGTTATCATTCAGAAAGGTATGGTAAAATTTAATGAAAGTTAAGCCATCCGTAAAGAAGATTTGCGAAAAATGCAAAATCATCAAGAGACATGGCCGCGTAATGGTCATCTGCGAGAACCCTAAGCACAAGCAGCGTCAGGGTTAATAGCGACTACAAAGAGAAAGAAAGGATCAAACAGAATGGCTCGTATAGCTGGTGTTGATATTCCTAATTCGAAGCGTGTTGAGATTGCGCTTACCTACATCTACGGTATCGGTCGCAAGAGCGCAAGAGACATCCTTGCAAAGACCGGCATCAATCCCGACACACGCGCAAAGGACCTCACAGAGGATGAGGTTGCAAAGCTCCGTGACGAGATCGAGAACAACTACGTTGTCGAAGGTGACCTTCGCCGTGACGTTGCTCTTAACATCAAGCGTTTGGTTGAGATCAACTGCTACCGCGGAATCAGACATAGAAAAGGTCTGCCCGTAAGAGGTCAGAGAACCAAGACAAACGCAAGAACACGTAAAGGTCCCGTCAAGACTATCGCCAACAAGAAGAAAGGATAATAATCTACTATGGCTAAAGTTACAAAGAAGGTTATTAAAAAGCGTCGCGACAAAAAGAATATACCCAATGGTCAGGTTCATATTCGCGCAACTTTCAATAACACCATTGTTACAGTAACCGATACCGAGGGTAACGCAATTTCTTGGGCATCTGCCGGTGAACTCGGCTTCAAGGGCTCCAGAAAGTCCACACCCTTCGCAGCACAGTCTGCTTCCGAAACAGCTGCAAAGGCTGCTATGGAGCACGGACTCAAGTCGGTTGAGGTTTACGTAAGAGGCCCTGGATCGGGACGTGAATCTGCGATCCGCGCACTCGAAACAGTAGGTCTTCAGATCACAATGATCAAAGACGTTACACCTGTACCCCACAACGGATGCAGACCCCCCAAGCGCCGTCGCGTTTGAGAGAAAAACAAGGAGGAACCAAAACTATGGCAAGATATACAGGTCCTGTATGCAAGCTTTGCCGCAGAGAAGGCACCAAGCTTTTTCTCAAGGGCGATCGCTGCACTTCGGGCAAGTGCCCCTTCGACCGTGTAGACCCCACATCACGTAACCGTAACTCTGTTCCTGCAGCTCCCGGTCAGCACGGTGCTGCAAAGAAGAAGCTTCAGGAGTACGGAAGACAGCTCCGTGAGAAGGAGAAGGTAAGACGTTTCTACGGAGTTCTGGAGCGTCAGTTCCACAACTACTTTGACAAGGCAGACCGTATGCCCGGTATGACAGGTGAAAACCTTCTCGTCCTGCTTGAGCGTCGTCTTGACAACGTTGTATTCCGTATGGGATTCGGCGAGAGCCGCACACAGTCCCGTCAGCTTACACTCCACGATCACATCCGTGTAAACGGCAAGAAGGTCAACATTCCTTCCTATAGTGTAAAAGTTGGCGACGTTATTTCCGTTGCTGAGAACGCACTTGCAAAGGATGCTATCAAGGCTCTCGTTGAGGCTATGGCTACAAAGACAGCTCCTAAGTGGCTTGAGGTAGACGTTGCAACAGCTTCCGCTAAGGTAGTTGCTCTTCCCACAAGAGAAGACGTTGGCTTTGACTTCAAGGAACAGCTCATCGTCGAGCTCTATTCCAAGTAATACCGCATTTCTCCCACATTCATTTATGTGCCCTGCGCATATATTCAGGAGAATTATGTGGGAGACTGAGAGCGCATAAACTTTTTACGCAAGCAGATAAAATTTTGGAGGTATAACTGGAATGATAGAGATTCAAAAGCCCAATATCGTAACGATAGATGAGAGCGAAGACGGCAGAAGCGGCAAATTTGTCGTTGAGCCTCTTGAGCGTGGCTACGGCATTACGCTCGGTAACTCTCTTCGTAGAGTATTGCTCAGCTCACTCCCCGGAGTAGCTGTTACATCTATCAAGGTAGATGGTGCATTGCACGAATTCACCTCGCTTCCCGGTGTGACCGAGGATCTTACAGAGATCGTGCTGAATGTAAAGGGCATAGTTGCCAAGCTTTACACACAGGCACCTAAGACTGTAATTCTCGATGTGGTAGGACCCGACAATGTTACCGCATCACACATCAAGCAGGATTCCGATATCGAAATTCTCAATGGTGATCACCACCTGGCAACGCTTGCAGAGGGTGCGCACCTTTATATGGAGCTGACATTCGAAAACGGACGTGGATATGTTTCTCAGGACAGAAACAAGCTGATCCACGCTGATGCATACGGAACAACCGTAAGCGCACCTATCGGCCTGATTTACACAGACTCGATTTACACACCCGTTTACAATGTAAGCTACACAGTAGAAAACACTCGTGTCGGAAGCAATATTACCGATTACGATAAACTTACACTTGAGGTTCTTACAAACGGAACCATTACGGCAAAAGAAGCGATTTCACTCGGTGCCAAGATTCTCAACGAGCATCTCAACTTGTTTGTGGATTTGTCGGATGAAGCAAAGGACGCTCAGATTATGATTGAGAGACCCGAGAAGGAAAAAGAAAAGGTTCTTGAGATGACCATTGAGGAACTTGACCTGTCTGTTCGTAGCTTCAATTGTTTGAAGCGTGCAGGCATTGACACGGTAGAAGATCTGGTCAGCCGCTCTGAGGACGAAATGATCAAGGTTCGTAACCTCGGTAAGAAATCGCTCGAAGAAGTCATTCTTAAGCTCCAGTCCCTTGGACTGACTCTCCGCAAGGACGAGGAATGAGCATTAAGTGAATGATTTCTACCACGTCACATTTATGATTCATTAAGGAGGAGCACTAAGATGCCCGGAACAAGAAAACTCGGCAGACCTACAGCTCACAGAAATGCTATGCTTCGTGGCCTTGTAACTTACCTGCTTGAGAATGGTAAGGTCGAGACAACTCTCACACGCGCAAAGGAAGTTCGTGCACTTGCTGAGAAGATGATCACACTCGGTAAGACCAACACACTTGCAAGCCGTCGTGCAGCTTTGGCTTTCATTACATCCGAGGATGTCGTAACCAAGCTTTTCACCGAGATCGCACCCAGATATGAGGGCGTAAACGGTGGTTACACAACAATTTATAAGCTCGGTCCGCGCCGCGGTGACGCAGCTGAAATGGCTCTTATCACTCTGACTGTTACAAAGGCAGAAGAGGAAGCAGCAGCCGCAGCAGCAGCTAAGAAGTCCAAGAAGAAGAGCAAGAAGGCTCCCGCAGCTCCCGCTGCAGAGGAGACACCTGCTGACGCAGAGTAATTTAAAACAATTTATGGGTGTTGTGCATCGCACAACACCCATTTATTTTTTGTTAATTATATCGCAAACAGACTCAAACAGCGCATCAATATCCTCTTTCGTGTTGAAATAGGAGAAGGAAGCACGCACACAACCCAAGTCTCCGGTTGCAAGTGCCTTGTGTGCCCACGGAGCACAATGGAAGCCACCACGCACGCAAATATCACGCTCGGAGAGCATTTGTGCAACGCGTTCAGATGAAATACCTTTAATATTAAATGAAAGTACAGAGCCGATATAGTTTGGTGCGTAGAGCTTGCATTCGTTAAGGGTGGAGAGAAGACGCCTTGCTTTTAAGTATAGGCTTTGCTCGTGAGCACGAATGCTTTTTATTTTAACAGCTCTTAGGGCTTCAATACCTCTCGCAAGGCCTGCAATCGCCGGAGTCGAAAGTGTACCGGCCTCAAGACGTTCAGGCAGCTCTAAGGGCATTTTAGGGCTTAGAGAGGCACTTCCGGAACCACCGAGGATAATTGGAGATGGAGAAAAAGAGTTGCCCAGAATTAAAGCTCCACTGCCCTGAGGCCCCCAAAGGCCCTTGTGCCCCGGAACGCAAAGTGCATCTATCAAATAGTCTTTTATGCTGATATCCAAGTGACCTGCTGCCTGCGCACCGTCTACAATGAACAGCAGATTATTTCTATGGCACAACCGTCCGATTTCCAAAAGCGGAAGAGCGATGCTACAAACATTTGATGCAGCAGTGCAGACAACGGCAATAGTCTCATTTCGCACAAGTGATGAAATTTCCTCGCATATGGCCGAAGTGGTTGGGGCTGTGGCATCAAAAACAGAGAGCGAAATTTTGCCCTCACTTTCGAGAGACAGGAGAGGTCGCCTGACAGAATTGTGCTCAAGGTTTGATGCGATGACGTGACCACCGATGCGTCCAAGCTCTGCTATGGCTATCCCAAGTGCCATAGTTGTGTTTTGCGTAAAGACAACTCGCTCGGGGGAGGGTGCAGAAAACAGCTCGCACAGTCCCTCACGGCAGTTGTAAATCATTTCAGCAGATGCAAGAGCAAGCGCGTGCGCACCTCTGCCGGGGTTGCCACAATATTCACGCATACAACGTTCAACTTCACTTATTACGGACGGCGGCTTTGGAAAGCTTGTTGCGGCGTTGTCTAGGTAGACCATCATTTGACCTCCCTGATAATTTCTTTCTCACTTACCCCTGCTGATGAAAGAACCATTTTAACCTCATACAAGCGTCCCTCATCAAAAGCCACACCCCAGCTACAGCCGCTTCTGCTCAAAGAGGTGTCGATTTTCACGATCTCGCTTGGTATACTCGATTGACGCAAAGCTCTGTTTGCCCTCTGCGTTAGAGTTTGTGTGCCGAAAACGGCAATATATCTCATTTTTTCGCCTCCATTCTTCCCGTCGTCTATTATAATTGTATGCCGAAGCTTGTCGAAATGACAAAGCCGACCTACCATAGTTAGTAGGTCGGCTTTTTTGATTAACCAAAAACTTCAAATGCTGCAACGGTTCTGAGCTTTTCGTGGTCAACGAGATGCCTGCCGTATGCGTCGATGAGGTAGTCGTAGTATTCGTTTGTGTGAAGATTGAACCAAAGTGTCCACAGACACCAGAAAATGTCGATGTGCCTGTCAGCTACACCACTGTTTCCAAGATCAATAAAGGAAGAGAATTGCCAGTCCTTGAATAAAATATTGGGTAGACAAAAGTCCCCGTGTATCAAGGTGTCGGCTACAAGCTCGTCCTTGTGCTCACATATCCTCGTCCAAGCTTCATTTGCCGTTCTGTAACCGAAATTGTCAGGGAAATGCTCGTCACTATATAGGTGATGCTTGTAATTATAGTGAGCTGTTTGGATATATTCAGTAAGCCTGTTTTGAGCAGGGCAAGTTGAATAATCACGGCTGTGAAGATCAAGCATAGCGGCGGCAAGGCATCTGCATAGCCTTTTGGGATCATCAATAAGCGATGGATGCGTGGCATCCTCACCCACAGCACTTTCGGTAAGAAGCCAGTCACGCTCATCTGAAAAATAATCAAGAACCCGAACCGAGAGTCCTATTGAAGCGAAATAGGAGGTCATCAGGCTTTCTCTCTCCAAGCTGCCTTTTGTGGACGATTTAAGAAATAAGCCACCATCACGGTCAATATAATAAACACGTGCTTCGGGGGAAGAAGAGCTGTCATAAACATAAGCCCCTGACAGTAGTGGAGCGAAACGATCCGGAATACTAAGAGTGCCTATCTGCTCCGGTAGAATTATGGTTCTTTTCATTTTGTTCTGAGAAGTCTTGAGCTGTTGAGAAGAACAACAAATGCGCCGAGATTGTGGAATATCGCACCTGCAAGCGCAGAAATAACGCCAAATGCAGAAAGAGCAATCATAAGCAGGCTGATAACACAAGAGAGAATGAGATTCTGGTAAATAATCCGCCTTGTGCGTTTGGAGAGTCTGATAATGAATGGAATGTTGTGGAGATTGTTGTTCATCAGAGCAATATCGGCAGATTCAATCGCAAGATCCGAGCCCATAGCACCCATAGCAATTCCGACATCAGCCTGCCTGAGCGCAGGCGCGTCATTGATGCCGTCGCCAACAGCAAGCACACAATGCTCGGTTCGCAGAGCGTTGAGAGCACTCAGCTTGTCCTGAGGAAGAAGCTGGAAGCGAACATCGTCAGCACCAACCTCCTCGCAAATTCTGCGTGCAGCAACCTCACGGTCACCGGTCAGAATAACTGTGTTTTCAATCCCAAGTGTGCGAAGAGATGTGATCGCAGATGCTGCCTCAGGGCGAGCAGTATCATTAAATCCAAGGCATCCGATAAGATGACCGTCATAAGCAACAAAGGATACAGAGCCAACAAGCTCATCACCGAAGCCAGCAGTAATAGTAATGCCGAGGGATTCAAGCCAAGCTTTGTTGCCGAGCAAAACTGTCTTGCCGTCAGCGTCAGTTCCTGTCATACCGTGTCCGGGAATTTCCTTGACATTGTCAAGTACGGGATAGTTCTTTCCTGCAACAGCCTCTGTTACAGCTCTTGAAATCGGGTGATTTGATGCGCAAGCAACGGCCGCAGCAGTTCGGAGAAGAACCTCTGCGTCCTCGCCGTCGACAGCGAGTGTATCGGTAAGTGACAGTTCACCAACTGTAAGAGTTCCTGTTTTGTCGAACGCAACGGTGTCAACCTCCGTCAGTTCTTCAATAAACTTCGAGTTTTTGATAAGTATTCCTCGCTTGGTAGCAGCTGAAAGAGAAGCGATCATAGGCGCAGAGCTTACAAGCATCTGACCACAGGGGCAGGAAACGACGAGGATCGCAATAGCCTTTGAAATATCCGAATTGATTAGCGCAACTGCTGCTGCTATCGCAAGGACAAAGGGAATGTAATATCCCATAAATCTGTCAATAAGTCTTGACTCGGGAATAGAAATGTTTTCGGCGTTCTCAAGCATAGAGAGAATATTTGAGAACGATGTGTCAACATAAGCCTTTTCGACCTCAACGATTATGCGACCGTCAATATTTACAGTACCGGCATAAACCTTATCCCCAACTTTTATGTGAGCCGGGAGGGGCTCGCCTGTGAGGGATTTCTGGTCAACATTCGTTTCGCCTGAAATTACTACGCCGTCGATAGGAATACCGCTGCCTGGCTTAACAACTATCCTCTGTCCAACTACAAGTGAGGAGGCAGAAACGGTAGTTTCAGTCTCACCATCAAGCAGAATCGCTGTATCCTGCTGCATACGGCGCAAGCCGTCGATAGCCTCACGTCCCCCCATAACACTGCGCTCCTCAAGAAGATGGGCAATGTTGAGGATTAGAGGGATCAGCACAGCCATAATAAGATCGCCCGAAAGATAGCAGGCAATTATGGCAATAGCAACCAGGATCTCCATAGCATTGGTAAGATTTCTTGAGCATACACCCTTTATTGCAGAAACGAGAACGGGAATACCTTCAATAAGGAAACCTATCGTGTAGAAAAGAGCCGGGAGAGTGGTTTTGTCGGGGAAGATTAGGGAATAGATGATACCAACAGCAAGACAGCTGAGAGCCGCCACGCCACTTACAATACTCAAAGTAAGACGCTTTTTGCTTTTGGCATTAAGATTATCACGTGCCTGAGCCTCAAGGCTCTTTTTGGCCATATTATCAATATTTTCCATCCTGCCCTCCGATTAGTTTATGACGATCTTGGAATCGGAGTCATCGACAACTCTGATAGTGCCGATCTTGCGAAGAATATTCGACATAGCAGAATTGTAAAGCCTTATTCTGACAACGTCGGGATTTGTGCCGTATTCATCAATAACGCCGTAGAACTCTGCGAGATCGGAATTAGCACCCGAAATTGAGTTTGAATAATAGGTCTGCGCTTCTGTAATGTGAAGTCTTGCCTCGCTCTGCGCCGCAGGGATTCTTGTTTCACGATATTGACGAGCTTGCTCAATAAGCGTGCTTGCCTGAACATTTGCTGAAGTTACGGCCTCATAAACCTCACGAACCTCCTCAGGCATAGCAACCTTTGTAAGCTCAATGGAGGTAAGCTTAACACCTGCCTCTGCAGCGTCAAGCTTTGCTTGTGACATACTCAGAACCTCTTCGGTGAAGTCCTCCTTGCCTGTGGTAAGGATTGAGTCAACGCTTGATGCGGCGGCAATATTGATCATAGCATTGCTGACCGATGCGTTGATGAGAGCGGTGGGATCTTTGACCGACAGCGCATAATTTACAGGATCGCTGACGGTGTATTTTACTGATGCTGTGATAAGGGCGATATTGTTGTCACCCGTGATGACATAACCGTTTTTGTCATAGGTCGTCATACCACCCTCAGTGTTGTGAGTGGTAACGGAAAGCTCCATAATTGAGCCTGTCGGAACGGTGATGACCTCATCAATTATATAGGGAAATGCAAGAAGCAGGCCTGCATCGTGAACCTGTTCTTCCCGCGTCTGTCCGACAAGCTTGCCAAAACGGAGAATTATTGCAGATTCTCCACTCTTGATAAAGCGAATGCCGGAGCAACAGATGAGGATTATTACTGCGATGATAATTACTATAAAATATTTTGATACAGTACGCAGAATGTCCTCAAAGAGAGTGTTTTTCTTTGCAGTTTTCATTGTGCGTTACCCTTTGTAGCCTCGGAAATGAGGGAGTAGATACCGTCAACGAGAGCCTGACGGTCATTTTCTGGGAGCTGTGTCAAAATGTAGGAAAGATCCTTGATAATTGTCTGATCTCCTTCACCCTCAAGCATATCGGAGTAATCCTTGAGAATGTTGAAGGGGTAGGAGTCTGTGCCGACTATAAGTACAGTACCACTGTCAACCGAGCTCATAAGAGTGTCAAGCTCCTTAAGGAAGGTGTAGAGCTCGAGATTTGCAGCCTGCGCCTCAGCGTAGATTGCGGCAACCTCTTTTTCGGTCTGCGCCTTGATAGCGGCAGCCTCATTGATACCACCTGCAATAATCTCTGCGGCATCAGCCTCAGCCTCGGAGGTTATCTTGTTCGCCTCTGTCTTGGCAGCAGCAATAATTGTGTCGATATCGGTCTGTCTGTCCTGGCGCATCTGCTCAAACACGCTCTGGAGAGGAGTGTCGGGCAGGCTGAGACGGAGAATGCTGACATCAACTACGGAAATACCGTAGTTCTTCTCACAGTTTTCCTTGACAGCCTCAAAAATCTTTGCCTGGATTTCGTCGGTCTTGATGGTTTCGGTGTCGAGAGAAACAAGCTCTGTCAGGTTATACATACCCATAATGCTGTTTGTAGCATTTCTAACCTGTGTGTCAATGTAATTAGCAACGGTTCCGTTTGCACCGACGCTGTTGTGGAAGAGAAGCGGATCTTCAACCTTCCATACAACATAGGATTGGAAGATAATGTTACGGCTGTCCTTAGTCAAGGTTTCGAGGTAGCTCATCTCGAAATACTGAAGTCTGTTTTCATACTGAACAACAGTTTCAAACGGCCAGGGAAGCTTGAAATAAAGACCTGCCTCAGTAATCTCTGCTCTGGGCGCACCAAAGCGAAGCACAACTACACAATTGCCCTCACGAACCTCAAATGTGAAGCCGAAGTAGAGAATAGCTACGAGGAGAACAAGGGCGATGATAATTTTTACAACACGAACCGTCGCACTTGATTTCTCGCGAGGGGATGTATTTATAACTGCTGCATCTGTTGCAGAGTTTTCAGTTTGAACATTAGGATTTTTCTTTTTCATTCTGGATTTCCTCCTTGTCAGTTGACCTTACCGAAATATATTCTCGAGGAGTCAACGTCTTCATCAACGATGATGAGCTTTGCGTTTCCGTAGGCTGATGCGACAGCATCAAGATATTTGCGATAGCGATATGCATCCGAACTTTCGTTGTCTGCAGCAACATAAGCCATAAACTCTGCAACCTCAGCCTCGGCCTTAGAGATGGCGTTGTGCTTTTCGGCAATTGCCGTGAGCACTATGGTGTCGTAATTGCTCTGCGCATTGTAGCGATTGACAGCCGCTTTTGCCTCAGCCTCCATAATAAGTGTATTGGCATTAAGCTCTGCGCTCAGGAGCTGTTGGTAAATGTCTGTTATAATGAGTGGCGGGTGGATACTTTCAAGAACAACGCTTACAACCTCAATTCCCGTCCCGTGAACAGCAATCTTTTCCGAAAGGTCAGCCTCAAAGCTCTTTGCAAAAGCCTCACGGTCAACCGAAAGCAGTGTCATAAGGTCGGTGACTATCGTTCTGTCGGTTACAAGCTCGTATGAGCACGCTTCAAGAATGGATTCGGGTCTGGCGCAGTTTCTGAGATATGCGACAAGATCTGCAATTTTGTATTCAACACAGATGTTGAGTGAGACAAGTTCCTCTCCACCACCAAGCAGAAGCTCATATTCTTCAGTTCCGTGTGTCTGAGTCCAGACATTGTCAGAGAGTGTGTCGGAAACATATCCAATCGACATAATCGAAACCTTTTCGGTGTCATATACCTCTGTTTTGTCGATGGGCCAGGGGAGATTTATGTGAAGTCCGGGTGCAAGCGTTTCATCTTGAAGAACACCGAGTCGGTATAGAGCACCCTGCTGACCGGGTCCGATCTCAACAATACCAGTCGAGATCCACAAGAGAGCTAAAATGGTGAGGCACGCAGGAAGCAGAAGCTTTTTGATCAGGCTAAAGCTCCAAAGTCCTCGCATCGTAATACCCGTATTGGCTTCAAGATATGAGAGAATGCCCATATCCTTACCACCACCGGGTGCAAAAGGTGTGGGGATGCGAACATCCGGGGACTCTCCAAGCTCCTTGCGAATAATTCTTGCAACATAGGAAAACAGAAGAACTACGCTTGAATAGTAGAAAATCACATTGAGGATTATTACAAGATAGCTCAAAAGTTCGTAAAACCCAAGAAGCTTAATAAACATCGCAAGCAGAGTGAATATGAGACTGAGCCGTCCTATCGAGAGAATTGAACGGATATTGCAAGAAAACGCCTCTGCAAATGAATCATCATATTCCGTATGCTGACACCATTTGTCAAGCACAAGAAACAGAACAAAAATGCAAGCAAGTATCACTACGTGAAGGTAGGATATCGTGTAGAGCGTTGTAGTCGTTCCAAACGCAAGATAATGATAAAACTGAGAGATGATGAATAGAGCTGCGCTTATGGTTGTTGTTACAACTATAAGTAGCGTTTTTGCTTTCTCCTCGCTGATGCCTTTGATTTTTGTACCAATGGAGAGAAGAGTGCGCAAAATAGCGTTTTTCTTCTTTGTCTCGTCTCCACCATCCGTCTCTTGAAGAACATCTGATTCGGCAGACGATGGAGCTTTTGTGCTCTTTTTCCTTGCAAAGAGCATCAAAAGAAGTGGCAATACTACACCGAGCGGCATAAAAAATGTAACCGCAAGATGATATAAGGGACGATATTTGGTTAAGTAGTAGAAGACAATCATAGCAATACCGCAAAGCATCAGCACAAAAGCAGATACAAGAGACGGTAGCCATTTACGGATTTTTTGACCGTTATTCATTTATACCTCCCGTGTAATTGTATACAATGTTAATTTTTTTGAAGCTGCCGTCACCGTTGTTGAGGGCGATGGCATCGAATTCTTCGGCAGAACCACCGTAGAGGATGAGAGTCAGGGACACGCAATCGGAAAAATATGCGCTTTGAATACTCGTCAAAGTTGACGGAAGATATATCAAACGAAGTCCCTGGCAGTAGCTAAACGGCTCATCGCCCACAGAAGTAAGGGAATTGCCGAGATAGGCGTATTTGATCTGATAGCAGTTGAGGAACGCCTCAGTTCCGATATATTTGACAGTATCGGGCAGAATAACACCCTGAAGCATCTCTGCGCTTGCAAACGTACCATCGCCGATATAGGCAAGCGAAATGCCGAAATCAAAGGAGCTGAGCGATATACAGCCTGCAAATGAATATTCGGAAATGGATCGGACATTGTCTCCAAGCACCACGCCAAGCAACTCTCCGTTGCCGAGGAATGCGCCCCCGATGTGCTTTATGTCCTCAGGTATGATAACCTCACGGGAGCTTCCGTTGTAAGCGATCAGTACAGAGTCACCAATGGTTACAAACTCATCACTCTGCGACTTGAGAAATGGCGTATCCGAGAACGCACCTCCACCGACCTGCCAAAGCGTATCTGTGGCAGTAACAGAGGTAAGTGAGCTGCAATTTGCAAAAGCGTAGCAGGCGATATATTCAAGCGTGGAGGGCAGGGAAAGTGAGGTGATCGAGGAGTTGTTACGGAAAGCCGAATCGGTAATGCCGACCACCGTTTTTCCGGCAATAGTTGCAGGTATTTCGACGTCTCCCTTTGCAGCCGAACCGTCCGTTATCATAACGCAATCGTCCCGACAAAGAACATATCCGTAGCCATCAGCAAATCCCATTTCATCCGACGGCTCGTGTATTTCAAACGAAAAATCAACAGGCGTGCGCTCAGGGGTTCCGTCGCATCCGAAAAAACCGATGCACGAAAGGAGAAGCAGGCTGATGATAATGGCGACAGAGAAGAAGCACTTGCTTTGTGTTGTTTTCATCTCACTCACCTCCACCAAGACGGGTAATAGCTTCATTACCGTCACGAATGTCAATTGATGAGCTTTTGCCACCAAAAACAACTTCGCTCAAAGCGTCACAGCCAAAGAATGCATATTCTTCTATGAGCTTTACTGATGAACCAATATGCGCTACGCTCAGGTTTGAGCAGTTACGGAATGCGTGTGTACCAACTCCTGTAACATTGTCACCAATGATAACACGGCAGAGATTGTTGCAGCCGAGAAAAGTATATTCAGGAATTGCTGTGCTGCAGTCTACGTTAGCAAATGTCATAGCCGAACAACCCGAAAAAACGTATGGGCGTATATCCGTCACGGAGGATGGAACGCTTACAGACATAAGAGAGGTGCATCCACAGAACGCCTCGTTTTCAATTGTCCTAAGTGTTGAGGGAAGAGAAATGGCTGCGATACTCGAACAATCGGAAAATGCTGAAGAGCCGATATATTCAACCCCATCAAGTCCATCGACTAAACAGAGGTTGTAGCATCGCTCAAAGGTCGAGTCTTCAATTCTTGTCAGCGAGCTGTTGAGGTTTGCTGAGATAAGGAATATACAGCCGGCGAAAGCAGATTTGCCAATTGAAATGGGCGTGCCCGGCAGCTCAAGATAGAGAATTTTCTCGTTGCCGGAAAAAGCACCCTCGGCAATCCCTGTAACCTTTATGCCGTCAAGCGACATCGGTATTACCAGCTTTGAGACAGGGTTTTCTGTACCCGTTATGACGGCCGTTTTGTTTTCATAGAGAGTGTAAACAAACCCATCGGATGATATATTATTCTCTGAGACTATCGCATACTCCGTATCAGCAAATGCGTCGCAGGAAAAAAGCGACAGCGCGAGCGAAAAAAGGAGCAAAGCGCAGATCAAAAGTCTCATAAACAAGTTGTGAAATTTCATTTTTTGCCTTTCTTGGAAGCGTTTTGAAAAAATATTATAAACATAAGTTATAGTCACTTATATTTATAAATAATATACAAGATTATAATAACACATCTGCCCTGTGTTTGTCAAGAAATATTTATTATAGGAAGATGTATTTTTATAAAAAACAAGCCTTGCAACATCATTGTTTGCAAGGCTTGTTTTTGTGTTTATTCGTTTGTATCGGCAACAGATGAAAGAGGTTGCTCCACGGTTTCGCTGTTTTGGTCGGGCGTGTCCGTGGGCGCATCTTCCACGGGCTCGAATACTTCGGGAACTGAAAAGGATGGGCGTGTGGGTATACGCTTGAGGGGATCGTAAATATAATCCTTGCAAGAATGAGTGGTTGAAACGACACCACGCTTGTCGCAGATCATCTGTCCCTTTTCGGTCAAGAGCTTGCGTGCAAACTGACAGCGTGCGCAAATGGGATCTTCCGTCTCTTTTTCTTCCTCTGTACCCTTGCATCGCTTTTTCTTGCCGCCTCCACGCAGAGCGTCACGATGTCTGCGCTCAAACTCAGAACGTTCAATTTCCTCACGGCTCTTTATTGCGATGAATGTAAGAAAATAGACGATAAGATATACAGAAAGCAAAACAAGAGCACAAATGTCAACTCCAACAGAGGTTATAACCTTTGGCAAGAAAGAAAGTTTATTTAAAACGGGCAACGCCTCTGCCACCGAAACTGTATGGATGGGAGCTATGTCAGTCATAGTGAGAACTGCCCAGGCACGATATGTAAGGAAAATCTCGGCAGCGAGGATCAGCAGAGTGAATACTGTATTTGTAACAGCACCTCTTTTGTGCATAATTCCCGCTCCGCATATAAGAGAGAGAAGACTTAGGTAGAGAAGTGAGAAAGAGAGAGAGAGAAGAAAACCGACAAGCTGAGGATATCCTATTCCAATTGACGCAAGTGCGTTTGAGAGAACGGACGATGTGTCACTCAAAAGAAAAGCTACAATTGCAAAATACACAGGTGTCATTACAAAATATGTCACAAGCTTTCTTGCTGTGCGTGCACGATACATACAAGCAAAGGTTGCCACAGCCGCAATTAAAGGTACTGCAACTGCAACGATAAGCGTCCACATAGAATAAGGAACACCAAGTTCGTAAAGATTAAAGCCCATATCTTTCCCCAACCGTTATAAGTGGATTTGATGACGCATCGCATCACCTGTTTAATTATATCAAAAACTATCGAATATGTCAAGTTTTTTGACAAAGTAAAAGACACAGCCCAAAAAGAAAAGATATGTTGGAGAAAGCCCCGAATGTGCTTGGTATTGAGGGAAACAGATTGAACACGCTGACGCTTTGGGAAAATGAAGAGGCGGGCAGATGAAGAAAGATCAGGAAAAAAGCAAAGAATGAAACAGAAAGGATGGCGGAGAGGAGCTTTGAAGCTATGTATTTTCGGAAGCTGATTGTGGATGTATCAGAAAGGCTGATTATCTGTAAATGCACAGAAATGCCACCCCATCCAAGAGCTGCTGCGCAACACAGAGCTCCACGCAGACCTCCTGCAGAGGTGGCAGCGGCTGCGCCCGATGTCATCTCAAAGACAGAGACGATAAGAGCTAACAGATGTTGTGGGAATAATGGTGCAAGGAGAATGTTGAGACAGGACGAAAGCGACGAGAAAAAAGCAATAAACGCAGTTACATAGAGACAGGCGAGGGAAGAAGAACGAAGGGAGGACGAAAGTGTGGCAAAGAAAAAATAGCTTTCTTTTTCTGTACTATCGTGCACAGGCAAAAAGCTTTCCGTGTGCCGTCCTCTCAAAAGCTTGCAAAGAACAAATCCACTGATCAATCCCGACAGAAGAATTGATATGTATAAAAACAAGCCCGTTTTCCTATCACCCAACATACCGCCACCTACAACGAAGACAACGAAAGGGAGGGATGGATAATTGCAAAAGCAAAGCACACTCTCCGTCTCTTCCCTTGAAAGCTCGCCGGTCCGATAGAGCGTCAAGGCAGTTTTTGCACCGACAGGCGCACCACAAAGGATACCGAAAAGCAGGGCAGAAAACGCAGCACCCGATACGCCAAAAAGCTTTTGCATTATTGCGTTAAGGACGGAGTGAAGACGTCCTTTTTTTATTTGCGCACTGCACGAGAGAGCCATCTCTGAGAGTACCATAAACGGAAACAAGGTCGGTATAACCTTGCGTGAGCAAAGCGCAAGTGCATCGACCATAGCGGCTGATGCTGTGTTTTGATAGATGAAAAACAGCGAAGAGCACAGAAGAGTACAGAAGAGAATTGGGAATGCCGTCCACCTCTCATAAGGCTTTGATGTAATTGTAAAGACCTCCCTTGCATAAAATATAGCAAATTATTAACAAAAACCGTGTGGCAATAAATTCTATTCGTCCACAGAGGTGTGTATTCGGAGAAGGTATGGATAAGAGGAGAAAAAAGAAAACAGATAAGAGGGCGAGCTTGTCGGAGCTGTTGAGCAAAATAGCAGACGTTCCACCCGATGTGCTTGGCGATGCGCCGATGATTGAGCTGCGAGGCAGGGAAAGACTTCTTGTGTGTGGATGCAGAGAAATGGTGGAATATTCAAGCGTGAGAATAAAGCTTGTGGTAAACTTTGGTATCATTACAATACGTGGCAGAAGACTTATCGCATCATCATTTTGTGAGAGAAGAGTCAGTATTGAGGGTGAGATTTGCGCACTTGCCTTTGGCGATGAGATGGAGGACGAGGACGATGCAAAGTAAGCAAAACAAGAATAAAAACAGAGACAAAAAAGATCGCTTTTCTGTGCGAAGCGTTGCAGATTTCTTTCTCGGAGTCGTGCGTATAGAGATAAAAAAGGAGGACGCTGAAGGGCTGTTCAACGTTCTGCTTAGCTGTGGTGTGCGCTATCGGAACTTTTCTGTAAGTGAGGGGGAGGGGCAGGAATGCGCAAGCGTAGAAATGAGTGTGCTTGATGCAAAAGCTGTGCTGAGCATTTGCAAAATACACGGTATTAATACAAAAAGCAGGCTTATCTTCGGTCTTCCTCGCATCCTTGGATTTTTGATCCATCGTCCGTTCGCTCTTTTGGGACTTGCGATTGCTGTCGCACTCGTCTGCATAAGCCGGACTGTGCTGTGGGAAATAAGTATAAATGGTAACGCTATACTGAGCGATGGCGAGGTACTTGATGTACTTGAAGAAAACGGGCTGTATCTCGGTGTACCACTTAAAAATATAGATGTGGATCTGATACAGACCGAGATCGCTCGGCACAGCGAGAGTATTGCCTGGATCTCGGTAAATATAAGAGGAACTGTGGCAGAGGTAGAGCTTGTAGAGGTGCAAGCACCAAGGCCAATTGAGGAGTGCGAGGGAGATGGAGTCAACCTTGTAGCAAGCAGAGACGGACTTATTTCGGGATTTGAGCTTATAGCAGGCGAGGCTGTGGTTGAGAGTGGGCAGACGGTGAAGGCGGGTGAGCTTCTGGCAAGCGGACTTGTTGACAGCGGACGCTACGGCTTCCGTGCGCTCAAAGCGAAAGGCAAGGTGTTTGCACAAACCGAAAGGATAGTGGAGGTGTTTGTGCCTTATGATTATACTGTGATTGTTCCGGAAAGCCGTCCTGTGCGTGAAATTTCAATTATTTTTTTCTCTTTCAGGCAAAAAATTTTCAAAAAGGGTGGAAATGAGGTGGCAAAATGTGATACAATAAACTCGGAGTTTTATATATACTCATCAAATGAGCGAAAAATCCCAATCGGTATAGAGATAACGAGAGAGCTTGTTTCAAGTCAAAGGGAAGAAAGACGCACAAAGCAGATGGCAGAAAGCCTTGCTTATTTTGAGCTGTCGAGGATTATTGATTCAGAATGCGCTGAATGTGAGATACTTCGAAAAAACACCCACACGCACGAAAGCGATGACGGACGAGGAGTTGTGCTTGTCTGCACTCTTGTGTGCATAGAGGATATAGCAAAGCCGTCCCCCTTTTTTGTAAGCTCGGGAGAATGACGAAAGGACTAAGAATGGAACAAAGAATCGTAAAAATAAACAGTGGAGGCCTTGCCGCTAAGCTATACGGTGCTATGGATGTCAATATGAAGCTTGTTGAAGCTGCGTTTGGCGTCACTGTGCATAATCGCTCGGAGATTGGTGGCGAGGGTGAATCTCTCACAATCAGCGGAAACAGCATAGAGGGCGTTGATGCAGCCGCAAGAGCCATCGAATGCCTTGCAAGAATGGGCGAGAAAACAGAAACACTTGCAGAGCAGACCGTTATTTATGTAATCAATATGGTCAGGGACGGCAGAGAGGGAGAGCTTGAGGCGTTTGACGAGAACTGCATTTGCGTCAGCGCAAAGGGTAAGCCCATAAAGCCTAAGACACTCGGACAACAGAAATACATCGAGGCGATAAGAAAGAACACTATTGTTCTCGGCACAGGTCCTGCAGGTACGGGCAAGACCTTTCTGGCTGTCGCTATGGCAGTAAAGGCTCTGCGTGACAAGCAAGTCAGCAGAATTATTCTCACACGTCCTGCAATTGAAGCAGGCGAAAAGCTCGGCTATCTCCCGGGGGACCTGCAGAGCAAAATCGATCCATATCTCAGACCTCTGTACGATGCGCTCTTTGAGATGATGGGTCCTGAGAATTATCAGCGCAACCTTGAAAAGCAGATAATTGAGGTAGCCCCTCTTGCATATATGAGAGGTCGCACTCTCGATGATTCATTCATCATTCTTGATGAGGCGCAGAATGCCACTTTTGAGCAGATGAAGATGTTTCTGACTCGTCTCGGCAACAATTCAAAGGCAGTTGTGACGGGTGACCTCACACAGACCGACCTGCCGGGTGGTCAGGTGAGTGGACTGTATTCTGCAGTAAAAATCCTTGACGGAATAGAGGGTATAGCAATTCACGCATTTACTGACAGGGACGTTGTCAGACATAAGCTTGTACAGCGAATTATTCTCGCATACGATAAATACGAAAGAGAAAACACACAATCCCAAAGACCACCACACTATCGTCGCAAGGGATAAAACGCAAAGGAAGTAAAAATGAAACTCAGTATTGATTATTCAGTAAGATGTCGTAAGGAAAAGGCAAGCGAAGAGCTCAAGACGCTTGTATACAAAGCAGTTTTAGCAACGCTCGAATATGAAGAGATCGAAGATGATTGCGCAGTTTCCGTGACATTTGTTTCAAATAGTGGTATTCGCAAGCTGAACCGTGAGTACAGGGGCATTGATCGCCCAACAGACGTTCTGTCCTTCCCGATAGCAGAGGACGGAAACCTTGAGGACGCCTTTGACGGAGAGAAGCTTGAGCTTGGAGATATCGTCATCTCGCTTGAGAGAGCAAGACAACAGGCAGAACAGTTCGGACATCCGTATGAAAGGGAGGTCGCATTCCTCAGCGTTCACTCAACACTTCATCTGCTCGGTTACGATCACGAGCTTTCCGATGAGGATGACGAGGATATGCGAGGAAGACAGAGAGAAATTATGAAAATATTAGGACTTGAGGTAAAATGATATGAAAAGAAATGTAAAAATTATAACCCTTGTACTTGCACTTACGCTTGCGCTTTTGCCGACACTTTCATCGTGCGGAGAGGAAGTGGACGACCGTCCACTTATGCCACTCGCTATGGTGGGATACATAGCCGATCTCGGCAAAACCGTCGAGTTTTCACAGCTTGATGATTACAAATATGATGAAATGAACGCAGAAAACGGCAAGCTCTGCTTTTTTGAGCTTGACGATGCACGCTACACACTCTTTGTAGGAATTGTCGATGGCGATATTTCCTATATTATGCTTTCACATAACCCGTCGGGTGAAAAGCTCTATATTTTCCACAAGAATCCCGGCTCTCTCGGTGAGGATGCTATGGAGTATACGGGAGAGGCGTCATCTTATGACGTGTCGGATTTTATTAAGAAAATGAGCGAAGATGAGAAATAATTGAGGAAAGACAATGAAGAGAACAGTATTTATTTCAATAGTAGGAAGACCAAACGTCGGAAAATCAACGCTTATGAACAGAATTCTCGGTGAGAAGGTTGCCATCGTGTCGAACAAACCCCAGACAACGAGAAACTGCATCAGAGGTATACATACCGTCGGAGAGGATCAGTTTGTCTTCTTCGATACACCCGGTATCCACCGTCCACAGAACCGCCTGGGAGATTATATGGTGAGTGCCGCAAAGGCAGGTATGCAGCAGGGAGATGTTGTACTGCTCGTTGCCGATGTAACACGACCGATCTCAAAGACGGAGGAGGACGTCATCGCTTACATAAAAAAAGAGGGCGTGCCGTCGGTGCTTGTGCTCAATAAGGTCGATACTGCAAGGAGAGAAACCATAGCCGAGACAATTGCATCCTACGCATCACGTCACAATTTCGATGCAGTAGTACCCGTTTGTGCAAAATCGGGCAAGAATGTCGATGAGGTTATAGAGGAGCTTTCGCACTTTCTCAGAGAAAGCGAATGGTTCTTTCCCGATGATGTTGCGACAGACCAGCCTATGCGCCAGTATGTTGCTGAGATAATAAGAGAAAAATTACTCCGTGCGCTTGACCGTGAAGTACCACACGGTATTGCCGTTGTAATAGAGGAATACACGGAGAAGAGATCACTCACCGTTATTCGTGCAGAGATTATCTGCGAGAAGGCGTCTCATAAGCAGATAATCATCGGCAAGGGCGGCGAGATACTTAAAAAGGTGGGTTCATATTCCCGTGAAGAGCTTGAAAAGCTCACAGGAGGTAAGATCTATCTTGATTTGTGGGTAAAGGTCAAGGAAAACTGGCGTGAGAGCGAGGGCCTTGTGCGCAACTTTGGCTACAACCGTAGCGATCTTGACGAAGAATAATAGCGAAAATATAGCAGAAAGCTTGTATTAAAACAGAGCAGATGAGAGAGGGGGAGAGAAATGGCAAGTGCCGATATTACAACAGATGCGCTGGTGCTTCGTGTAGTTCCGTCAGGCGACAATGACAAGCTCTTAACTCTCCTGTGTCCGCAAGAGGGCAGAATAAACGTAATTGCTCACGGCGCACGCTCCTTGCGCAGCAAGCTTATGGGGGTTGCAAGACCATTCATCTGGGGTAATTTCGAGCTTCGCTCAAAAGGTGTGGGATTTTGGGTACGGGATGCTTCAGTCATCAGAAACTTCGAGAAGCTTTCAAAGGATATCGAACTGATGTATCTTGCGCAATATATCTCCGATGTAACAATTGAGCTTAGTGGTGCGGGAGAAGAGCCGGGCGAGCTTTTGCCACTTGTGCTCAATACCTTTTATGCGCTATCAAACGGATACGAAGCGCAAAGCATAAAGGCGGCGTTTGAGATGCGTGCAGCTGCAATTTCGGGCTATCTCCCCGAGCTTCACACCTGCACCAGATGCGAGTGCGAGGATGCTGAGGCGTGGTATCTCGATGTTATGGGGGGCGGCATCGTGTGTAACAAATGCGTTGCATCAGCACCACCTCCACAGCCACAAGCCGAGAGAAATGTTGATATTTACGGAAAAAGAACAATCCTTCTGCCGCTTGGCAGAGGTGTTCTTGAGGCTCTGCGATATATAACGGAATGCGAGCCGAAAAGAGTGTTTTCATTTAAGCTGAAGACGGAAAGCGAAGAGGATGTACTTGCAAACGCCTGTGAGACGTTTTTGCTCAACCATCTTGAGAGAGGCTTTTCCTCACTCAAAATCTATCACGAGCTTTCGTCTTTAAAATGAAAACAACACAACAGATATTTTGAGGAACAACAAATGTATTTACCACAAAAAACAATAAAGCTTCTTGAATTTGACAAGATACGAAAAATGCTTGTCGATTGTGCAAGAACCGAGGGCGCAAGAAAGATGGCAGAAGAGCTTCTGCCTGAGAGTGACGCCGTCCGTGTGCTTGCACTTCAAAGAAAAACAACCGATGCAAAAAGACTTGCGTCAGAAAAAGGTGCGCCACCCTTTGGCGGCGTCAAGGACATAAGCTCACATTGTGAGAGAGCCGAGAAGGGTGCGATGCTATCACAGAGAGAGCTTCTCGATGTTGCAGATATATTGCGAACAAGCCGTTCACTTCTTGACTACGCAAGGACTAACAGAACATATGAGACAGTTCTTGACGAGATATTCGAGAGATTGCTTCCCGACAAAAAGCTTGAGGAAAGAATAAGAGTGGCAATAATCAGCGAGGAGACTGTTGCGGACGAGGCGAGCGCCGAGCTTTACAATATCCGTCGCAAAATCAGACAGACATCCTCAAAGATAAGGGACATTCTCTCAAGATACACAGCCGGTGCTTATTCAAAAGCACTTCAGGAGAATATTGTTACGATACGAAACGGACGCTTTGTCGTTCCCGTTAAGGCTGAATGCAAAAACGAGATAAAGGGACTTGTCCACGATGCATCATCATCGGGTGCAACGCTTTTTATTGAGCCACTTGCCGTTGTCGATGCAAATAACGAGCTTCGTGAGCTTGAGGCTAAGGAAAAACACGAAATAGAGAAGATACTGTTTGAGCTTTCGGGCGAGGTATCGGCAATTGCAGAGAAGCTCAGATACAATAACGCCAATATCGATGAGCTTGCGTTCTTCTTCGCCTGTGCCGAGCTTTCGTTTAGGATGAACGGCGCACAGCCAAAAATTTCGGTTGACAAAAAGATTACAGACTTGCGCCGAGCACGCCACCCACTCATCCCCTCCGATAAGGTCGTCCCTGTTGATATTAGACTCGGAGGCGATTACGACACGCTTGTTATCACAGGCCCGAATACGGGTGGTAAGACCGTAACGCTCAAAACGCTCGGACTCTTTGCGCTTATGGCACAGTCGGGACTTCACATTCCCGCAAGCGAGCTTTCGACAATACCGATATACGGTAGAGTTCTTGTTGACCTTGGAGACGAGCAGAGTATTGAGCAATCTCTTTCTACATTTTCATCTCATATGGTAAACATCGTATCGATAGTAAATGATCTGTCGGATGATGCACTTGTGCTCTTTGACGAGCTTGGAGTAGGTACTGACCCCATCGAGGGCGCGGCACTTGCTATCGCCGTTATTTCCGAGGTAAGAGAGGCAGGCGCAATGTGCGCCGCAACAACGCACTACGCAGAGCTTAAGGCGTATGCACTCAATACCCCCGGTGTCAAAAACGCTTCCTGCGAGTTTGATATTGAAACTCTGCGCCCGACGTATAAGCTGACAATAGGCACTCCCGGACGCTCCAACGCTCTTGCAATTTCCGAAAGACTTGGTCTTCCCGAGCATATAATCAAGCGTGCGCTCGATGAAATAAGCTCCGATGACAGACGCTTTGAAGATGTCATAGACAAGCTTGAGGCAGCAAGAATGGAGGCTGAGGCTTATCGTGACGAGGCTGAGGCTATGCGTATCGAATACGAACGCTTTAAGAGAGAAGCTGAAGCGAAGATCCGTGAAAGCGTTTCAGCCGCCGACCGTGAGGTTGAACGTGCAAGGAAGAAAGCTGCCGAGATGATCGAGGGAGCGAAGATTTCAAGCGAATATGTGTTTGCTGAGCTTGATAAGGTCAGAAAGGCAAGGGATTCTGCAAGGCTTGGTGAGGAGCTTGATGCTGCGCGCAAGCGCATTCGTGAGCATATGAGAGAAAACGAGGACAGGTTTGATCCCGTAGACGAGAATGTTGATGAGGAGTACGTCCTGCCTCGCCCACTTCACAAGGGTGACGCCGTTTATCTTATGAACATAGGACAAGAGGGCGTTGTTATCTCCGATCCCGACAGAAGTGGCAACGTAAGTGTACAGATAGGTGCTGTACGCACAAAGACAAAGGTCAAAAACCTCAAGCTGATGGACGATGTAATAACAGTTACAGACGCAAGTGGCAAGAAAAAGACCGTCAGCGAATACAGGCACACAGCCGTCAGCAGAGCTTGCTCCGACGAGATAGACCTCAGAGGTATGACGGGGGATGAGGCTTGGTACGCTGTTGATAAATATCTTGACAGCGTTGTAATGGCAGGTCTTCGCTCGGTTCGCCTCATACACGGCAAGGGTACGGGTGCGCTCAGGGATGCGATCTGGCGTATGCTCAAGGGCGACTCGAGAATTGCATCTTTCCGTATTGGTAAATACGGAGAGGGCGACGGTGGTGTTACCGTTGTTGAAATGAAATGAGTTTGGACAAAAAATTAGGATAATACTATGCTTGACAATTTGTTATTGAGTCTTAATACGGTTCTGCCCGTCCTCATACTGACGGTGGTTGGAATTGTATTGAAGCGGATTAAGCTGTTGCCCGATGCCTTTTATGACGGCGCGGACAAGTTTGTTTTTAAAATCGCTCTGCCTGCAATGATCTTTTTGCAGGTTGCAGGCGCAGATATTTCCGAGGGTGCGAAGTATTATAAGCTGCCTCTGTTCGCTGTGCCGATGATATGCCTGACCTGCCTTATCTTCTCGCTCCTGACACCCCTGTTTGTCAAGGACAGACGCAAGGTCGGTGCGATGGTGCAGAGTATGTTTCGTTCAAATGCCGCAATCCTTGGCGTGGTTTTCATAGAAAACCTGTTTGCTGACCCCGCCGAGAGAGGCGTTGCTTTGGCAGCGTATGCGATCACAGCGGCATTTGTCATACTCGCATATAACGTGCTGTCGGTTGTTGTACTTACAGTATTTATGCCGAGCGAAAACGGCGAGAAGAACAAAATCGACATAAAAAAGATCTTGCTAAGCACAATAAAAAATCCACTCATTATCGCAGTTTTGCTTGGCCTGCCGTTTATGATATTCGGAATCAAGCTTCCCTCTGTGGCAACGTCATCGCTTAAGTATCTGTCAAACGCAACAACGGGACTTGCGCTGATCTCGCTTGGAGCTGAGTTTTCTTTCTCCTCGCTTAAGGGCAATATTTCTCACGCCGTAATTACATCGCTGATAAAAACGGTGATCCATCCTATTCTGGGCGTTGGCGCAGCTTATTTGCTTGGGTTTAGGGGAAGCGAACTATTGATTATCTTTATTATCTTTGGCACGCCTGCGGCAGTGAGCAGCTATATAATGGCAAAGAATATGAAGAGCGACTATGAGCTTGCAGGGCAGATTTTGCTGCTCTCAACTATGGCTTGCATTCTGACAATCTTCCTCGGCACTTTCGTAATGAGAACGCTTGGTTGGTTTTAGTGCTGAAAGATAGCCCACTTTGCAATTTTTATTGCAAATATGGGACTTTTTCCACCCGAAATATGCAAGACTTCTTTCGTTAAATAATTTTTTTAATAAATTGAAAAAATGTCGAAAAAATGTTTGCATATGAAAGATTTTTGTGCTATAATATTTTCAACTAAATACTCACGTGCAAAGGAGTCAAAATGAACGAAGCAGTTTACGGTACTCTCGGAATAATCGGTATGAAGGGATGCGAGCAGTTCGCTGCAAGTGTCGATAAGTACGTCAGAGAACGCCGAGGCACAAACGAATCATATCTTGTAGAGGCAGATTGCCCTCGCTTTGGAAGTGGAGAGGCAAAAGGTCTTCTCACGCAGTCTGTAAGAGGTCTCGACCTCGTTATCATCTGCGATCCATTCAACTACGGTGTGACCTATAAGATGAGAGGTCAGGACATCCCTATGACACCTGACGAGCATTACGCTGACCTTAAGCGTATTGTCGGAGCTGTCGAGGGCAAGGCTCGCCGTATATCCGTAATTATGCCTATGCTCTATGAAGGCAGACAGCACAGGCGTACAAGACGTGAATCGCTTGACTGTGCGATGATGCTCCGTGAACTTGAGTTCTACGGTGTAAAGAACATTATTACATTTGATGCACACGACGCAAGAGTGCAAAATGCAGTTCCTTTTATCGGCTTTGACAACTACCGTCCTACATACCAAATGGTAAAGGCACTGGTGCGTGAAGTTCCCGATATCGTATTTGATAAGGATCAGATGATCATTATCTCTCCCGACGAGGGCGCGATGGACAGATGTATGTTCTTCTCATCGGCTATCGGACTTGATGTTGGTATGTTCTACAAACGCCGTGACTATTCAAGAATAGTCGGTGGCAGAAACCCCATAGTTGCACACGAATATCTCGGTCAGGATCTTACTGATAAGGATGTTGTCATTGTTGACGATATGATTTCCTCCGGTGACTCTTTGTTTGACGTTGCACGTCAGATCAAGAAGAGAGGTGCGAAGAGAGTATTCAGCTTTGCAACCTTCGGCCTCTTTACCAATGGACTTGATAATTTCGATAAGGTATACGAGGAAGGAATCATTGATAAGGTATTTACAACAAACCTTGTTTACCAGCCCGAAGAGCTTAAGACACGCCCTTGGTATGTTGAGGTTAATATGTGTAAGTATGTTTCCTACATCATCGACACACTCAATCACGATGAATCAACAAGCGTACTGCTCGATCCCGTCAAGAAGATCCACGCTCTCGTGGACAAGCATAATGCAGATCTCGGTGGTCAGCTTCGCATTGATTTTGATCCTTCAAACAACTAACTAATAATAAATAAAGGAAAAAGCGCATCTTTCGTCAAAACGGGAGGTGCGCTTTTATATAATAAATAATTCTTGATTATTATTGTTTGCTGTGTTCATCACCAGTTCATAATATTGGGCTATAATTATTTAGTAAAAATATCATTTGAGGTTTTTAATATGAGTAATAAAGAAAAAGAAGTACAGAGCTGTCCGGCCAAAAAGACTTCGATAGGCGGTCAGGCTCTGCTTGAGGGCATAATGATGCGTGGCCCTCAGAAGACTGCCCTGGCAGTTCGCAAGCCCGATGGCGAGATGGTTGTTGAGGTAAAGCCAACAACCAGCGCAAACAGAAAAGGCTTCCTTACCTGGCCCGTTGTCAGAGGAGTTGTCGGCTTTGTCGATTCGATGATGGGTGGTTATGCATCTATGATGCGTTCAGCTGAGCTTTCGGGGCTTGATGAGCTTCTCGAAGAAGAAGAGAGAGAGAAGGCTGCCAAGAAGAAGGCTCGTGAGGATGCAAAAAAGAGAAAGAAAGGCATCGCAATAGAAGATCCTGCCGAAACTGTTGAAGCAACAGAAACAAACGAAACTACAGAAACAACTGAGCCTGCAGAAACAACTGAGCCTGCAGAAACAACCGAAGCTTCGACTCCAAATGCCGAGACGGAGAATGCCTTTGCAGAGAGTGAAGTTAAAACCGAGAAACCAAAGGAGTCCTCAGGCTCTATGGTCGGCATTATGGTTGTAGCTTTGCTTTTGGGGCTCGGACTTGCACTCTTGCTCTTTAAGGTCGTTCCCGAAACGGTATTTGAGCTTCTCTCAAAGCTGTTTCCGCAGATTACAGGCGAGGGATATGGCTATTCGCTTCTCAGAGCTGCAATTACAGGTGTGCTGAAAATCGCCATCCTTGTTGGATATATGGCAGCAGTCGCTCTTATGAAGGACATCAAGCGTACATTTATGTACCACGGAGCTGAGCATAAGACAATATTCTGCTATGAGCGTGGACTTGAGCTTACAGTTGAAAATGTAAGACGACAGAGTCGCTTTCATCCCAGATGCGGCACATCATTTATAATTCTTATGCTTCTTGTGTCCATTCTTATCAATATGTTCATCCCATCGGTGCTTGTTGAGGGCAACAATGTTCTCAACGTCATCGCAAGAACCGGTCTCGGCATTCTCTTTCTCCCCTTCATTATGGGTATAGGATATGAGCTTATCCGCTTTGCAGGAAGACGTGATAATATAATCACAAGAATTATTTCTGCTCCGGGCGTATGGCTTCAGCATATTACAACCCGTGAGCCTGATGACAGTATGATTGAGTGCGCAATTGCTGCACTTAAGGAAGTTATACCACAGGATAACAGCGACAATTGGTAAGTGCGTTTTTTCGTTCCATATTATCGGGTGGACAGAGAAGAATGTTTAAGAAGACGGACGCACAGCGGATTTTCTCCCGTATACCAACGCTGAGGACAAAGCGACTTGTACTCAGGGAAATGAAGCCTGCCGACTCATACGATATGTATGAATACGCTTGCAGGAGTGATGTTACAAAATATCTGACCTGGCAACCCCATCCGTCAAGAACCTACACAAGAGAATATCTTGAGTTTGTTCTTACTAAATACCGTGAAGGTGAGTTTTACGATTGGGCAATCGTGTGGAACGCAGACGGTGATATGGGGCAGAAAATGATTGGCACTTGTGGCTTTACTTCATTCAATTTTGACAATAATTCTGCTGAGGTGGGGTATGTTATCAATCCTCTTTACAGAGGCAGAGGGATTGCGCCTGAGGCACTTAGAAGGGTTATTGAGTTTGGCTTTGAGGAGCTTGGACTCAGGAGAATTGAGGCAAGATATATAGTTGGTAACGAGGTGTCACGCAGAGTAATGGAAAAGGCAGGTATGACCTTTGAGGGAGTCTTGCGTTCATCACTTCTCATAAAAGGAGAATACCGTGATATCGGCTATTGCTCAATACTCGCAGATGAGTATTTCAAATAATCAAAAAACGGTGGAAAGCATTTGATTTCCACCGTTTTTTTGTTTTTTCAAAAATGTTTATTGAATAAAAGCAGGGGGAGTGGTGAATAATCAGGTCAAACAAATAAGGAGGACGAGTGAATGATTCCAAATATTCCGGTACCAACATCTATGAAAGAAAAAATCAAAGGAACAAAGACAGAAGAAAACATCCATACAGCCCTGTCGGGCGAGTCACAGGCGTTTTTGCGCTACCTCTGGTTTGCCAAGAAAGCAAGAGCAGAGGGATATCACAAAATTGCGTCAATCTTTGAGGAGACAGCAAAGAATGAAAGTGAGCACGCAGAGATCTGGTTCAAGCTGCTTGGTGGTTTTTCCGATACTGAAACCAACCTTGAAACAGCCGCCGCAGGTGAGCATTTTGAGTGGGACGAGATGTATCGTCAGTTTGCCGAAACTGCAAGAGAAGAGGGCTTTGAGGAGATAGCAGGCAGATTTGAGCGTGTGGCAGCTATCGAACGAAGACACGAAAACAGATTTGAAAAGTACAAAACCGAGCTTGCAAGTGGACACGCATTTCTGAAGTTTGAGGACGAGGAGAGAGTTGTATGGATATGCCTTGAATGTGGACAGCTTATTTCAGCCGACAGCCCACCCGAACATTGTCCAACCTGTGGAAGTGAGCAGGGTTATTTTGCAAGGTTTACTGAATAATAGAGAACACAAACAGCCCCTGCATTCGCAGGGGCTGTTTGTGTATAAAAGCTTTACGCTATTATTCCTTGTCGGAGGGAGCATCCGCCTTTTTACCCGAAAGGATGAGGTTGATTACGATACCGATAATGAGAGCGCAAGCAACGGCTGTGAGCTTGACCTGACCGAAGCTGAGAGCAAGTCCACCTACTCCTGCGATGAGGATTGCAGACGCAACAAAGAGATTACGATTCTCGTTGAAGTCAACGTTCTGGATCATCTTGATACCTGAGATGGAGATAAATCCATAAAGAGCCATACATACACCACCCATTACGCAAGAGGGGATGGTGTTAACAAATGCAACAAAGGGAGAGATGAAGGAGATGATGATTGCACCGACGGCTGCAGCGACGATGGTATAAACGGATGCGTTCTTGGTAATAGCAACGCAACCAACGGACTCGCCGTATGTTGTGTTGGGACAACCACCGAAAAATGCACCTGCAATAGAACCAACACCGTCGCCAAGAAGCGTGCGAGAGAGTCCGGGATCTTCAAGCAGATCGTGCTCAATGATGGATGAGAGGTTCTTGTGGTCTGCGATGTGCTCGGCAAACACAACGAATGCAACGGGAACATACGCAATAATAATGGTTACGATGTAGTTTACGTTGATCTCACCAAACGCACCGAAAGCGTGCAGGAAAGTAAAGTCGGGTACGCTTACAAATGATGAAACCGAAATCGTCTCAAAGAGAGATGTTATAGCAGAGTAGTCAACAACACGAAGCGCATCGTTGCTTGTGAGAATTCCGATAACTGTGAGAACTGAGGAAAATGCATAGCCGGCAAGGATACCGTAAATAAAGGGAATAAGCTTGCCTGATTTCTTGCCGTAAACCGAGCAGATAACGATAACCACGAGAGTTACGATTCCGCAAAGGAGGCAGAGAATGGAATTGAGATCCATAGGATATGCGCCGATGGCGTCATCATAAATAGAATTGCCTGTGATGTCACCAATTGCGTTGCCTGCAAGGGAAAGACCGATGATGGCAACCGTCGGGCCAATAACAACAGGAGGCATAAGCTTATTGATCCATCCCACTCCGACGAGCTTAACGATAATTGCTATGATTACATAAACAAGACCTGCGCAAGCAGCACCAATGAGAATGCCGAGATAACCGAGAGCTGCGCTTGTTGCACCCGTAAAGGCGACTATCATAGAGCTTATGAACGCAAAGGACGAGCCGAGGAAAACGGGGCTCTTGAATTTTGTGAAGAGCAGATAAACGAGAGTTCCGATACCTGCACCAAAAAGTGCAGCAGCAGAGCTCATTTCAATACCTGCCGCGGCACCGACTATGACAGGAACGACAAGCGTTGCAGTCATAATTGCAAGCAGTTGTTGGATGGCGAAGATGATGAGCTGACCGGGTTTCATTTTGTCACGGACATTGTAGATGAGTTTCATATAGGTCTCCTCCGTAAAATTGTCCACACAACCGTTGCCAAAAAAATACGCCCACCGGGTATGATGGACGCACAAAATGACGGAGTAACAGTATTATAATCCATTACACATTGCGCATCTGCCGACAAAGGTTGCTCGGATCTTGCTTAAATGATACCACATTTTCGGACAAAAGTAAAGATAAACAGACAATTTATCACAAAAAAATATATACGAATTTTTATACAACAATTAGGTCAAAACGCCAAAATGTGACAATTGCGAGCTTTGGGTATTAATTTTGCATCTATCTATTGTAAATTCAATAAAAAAGTGTTATAATATAAGTTGATTTGACTCTGTTTAGGTGAAAGGAAATTGCTATGCGACAAATTTATTCGCTTTCAGAATATATAAATCAGCTGAAGACGGACGGGCTCTTTGTCAAGAGCGATATTGCACCCGAAAGTCTTGGGGAGAGCGTTCTGCATCTTACATACGATTCAAGAGACGCAAGGGGCGGAACTTTGTTTATTGCTAAGGGCGTTGCATTTCGTGATGAATACCTTGTCTCTGCTTTGGAGAATGGCGCAATTGCGTATGTTAGTGACCGTGTTATTGCCGACAGGGAAAATTATATTATTGTAAACGATATAAGAAGTGCGATGGCAACACTTGCAAAGCTCTACAACTGCAACGCTCAGTCATCCCTCACTACTTTTGGAATAACAGGTACAAAGGGAAAGACTACTACTTTGTATTATCTCAAAGCAATACTTGACAGATATGCAGAGATAAACGGACTTCCCGAATGTGCATATTCCTCGTCAGTTGAATATTACGATGGACTTGCACACGAAAGAGCAACCAACACAACTCCTGAATCTCCTGAGATATGGAGACATTTCTTCAATGCTGCAGAAAACGGACTTGAGAATATGATACTTGAAGTATCCTCACAGGCTCTTAAATATAAGAGAGTGGAGGGAATCGAGTTCAATATCGGAGTGTTTACAAATATTGAGAATGACCATATAAGTGAAAAGGAACACCCCGATTTTGAGGACTATCTGCTCTCAAAGCTGATGCTCTTTGACCATAGCTCACTCGCCTGCGTCAACACGGATACAAGGGAATACAACAGAGTTGTTGAGTACATAGGAGACAGAATCCCCCTCATTACATACGGAAAAGCCGAGGGAGCAACGGTTCGTTGTACCTCGTCTGTAAGTGATGCTGACGGAAGCGAATTTACCGTCACAACTCCTCTCTGGACTCGAAAAATGAAGATTACCATTCCGGGTGAGTTCAATATATCAAATGCACTTGCCGCAATTGCTATGGCGTATGCTGTCGGCATACCTCCTGAGATTATGGTAACAGCAGTAGAAAAAGCAAAAGCTCCTGGCAGAATGGAGCTTTTCAAGAGTGCTGATGATGAGATATACATTTTCGTTGATTATGCGCACAATAAGCCGAGCTTTGAAAATATTTGCAGATTTGCAAAAACTGAATATCCCGACCGTACGCTTGTGATGGTCTTCGGAGCACACGGGGACAAGGCGAAAAATCGCCGTAGGGAAATGGGAGAGGTGATAAGCGAGTATTGCGACTACGCAGTAATCGCAGAGCAAGACCCTGCAACAGAGCCATATGAGAAGATTGCGGGCGAAATACTGGAATGGACTGACACAAGCCGCTGCCATTGTGAGCTTATTGAATACAGACCGGATGCGCTCAGGGCGGCGGTAAACGCCCCGCTTGGACGCCGCATTATTCTTATGGTCGGACACGGCGTGCAGATGCATATGGCAAAGGGTGGCAAGCGCATACCCTACCCCTCCGACGTCGAAACGGCTCTCACCGTACTTTCCGAATACGATGCAGCACATATTGCATCTTTGCCGTCAAAAGAGGTAAAGTGACTCGAAACAGTCAGCCAAGCCTGCCAAAAAATGCAGGATTGCCCATTTGGTATTGCAAAAAAATCAAAAAAATACTTGACATTTTTGCACGATTGGTTTATAATGATGGTTGTGCGACTGCACGGATTATGGAGGCTGACTATGGTAAAGAACCTGATTACACTTATTGAAGAGAATATGGCTACTTTTTCGAAGGGCCAGAAGAGAATTGCAAACTTTATACTTGAGCACTATGATAAGGCGGCGTATATGACTGCTTCAAAAATGGGTGCAATAGTTGGTGTGTCAGAGTCCACCGTCGTTCGCTTTGCAAATGAGCTTGGATTTGAAGGATACCCTGAGATGCAACGCTCGCTGCAGGAGCTTATCAGAATGAAGCTTACGTCGGTACAGCGTGTTGAGGTTACAAACTCGCTTATAGGCGACGGAGATGTGCTTGAAAAAATACTTGTCAGCGACGCTGAGAGAATACGCAGAACTCTTGAGGACATTGACAGAGAAGCGTTTGATGCCGCTGTCGATGCTATCGTAAAGGCAGAGAAGATTTACATAATCGGTGTGCGTTCCTCCTCGTCACTTGCAGGCTTTCTGAACTTCAACTTCAGAATGATATTTGATAATGTGAAATTTGTTCAGACAACCTCGGGAAGCGAGATGTTTGAGCAGATTATGAGTATTAGCGATAAGGATGTGCTTATTGCGATAAGCTTCCCAAGATACTCAAAGCGTATCGTAAATGCCGTTGAATATGCACACAACGCAGGTGCAGATGTTGTCTCGCTTACAGACAGTAAGCAGTCACCTATTGCTGCTGTTGCAGATCAGCTTCTGCTTGCCAGAAGCGACCTCGTCTCATTTGTTGACTCACTTGTTGCCCCTCTTTCGATCATCAATGCAATCATAGTTGCAGTATCAAGAAGAAAGATGGATGACATCAGAGTGCGCTTTGAAAAGCTTGAGAAGATCTGGGACGAGTACGAGGTCTACGATAAAACACAGAACTAAAAGCGAAATTCGCTCGGAGAATAAAAATGCCCAAACAGAACAGAGAAGGACTTCGCATAGCCGTGATAGGCGGCGGTGCCGCAGGTATGGCGGCCGCCGCCTTCTCTGCGTATGCAGGCGCAAATGTTACTTTATATGAAAAGAACGGTAGGGATCGTTTGGGCAGAAAGCTTGGAATAACAGGCAAGGGGAGATGCAATATCACAAACGATTGCACAAGAGACGAATTCCTTGAAAATATTCCGAGAAATCCACGCTTCCTATACGCCGCATATTCAGCTTTTCCACCCTCAAGGGTTATGGAGCATTTTGAATACCTCGGCGTGCCCCTAAAGGTCGAGAGAGGAAGACGTGTGTTCCCTGAGTCCGACAAGGCATCAGATGTCGTCAGAGCTCTTGTGCGTGATGTTGAGAACTCAGGAGCAAGAGTTGTCGGCCTTTCGGTTGACAGAATCGAAAAAGCTGACAGCGGCGAATATCTTGTCTATGCAGGCGGAGGGAATGATGGGTATGCCTATGACCGTGTTATAATCTGCACCGGAGGTCTTTCGTACCCAAGAACAGGCTCAAGTGGTGACGGTTACAGATTTGCCGAAAAGCTTGGACACCATCCGACTCGCCTCTCGCCATCCCTCGTGCCGCTCGTTTCACCGGGAAAGCTCTGCCCATCAATGCAGGGGCTTTCGCTTAAGAATGTTGCACTACGGGTTGTGGAGAAAAAGAACGGCAAATGCGTCTATGACGATTTTGGCGAGATAATGTTTACACATTTCGGACTCACAGGCCCTATGGCACTCTCGGCATCAGCAAGACTTGAGCCGGATAGAATTGCTGATTACGAAGTACATATTGACCTCAAGCCCGCACTTGATGAAGCAACGCTTGACGCAAGGCTTCTGTCCGATTTTGCAAAATATAAAAATAGGGATATCATAAATGCTTTAGGCGACCTGTTACCATCAAAGATGATTGCGCCGTTTGTTGAGATGACGGGGATAGCTCCTGAAACAAAGGTGCATTCTATTACAAAGGAAATGAGGCGAATCATTGCCGGCACGCTGAAACGCTTTGTTGTGCCACTGTCGTCGCTTCGCTCAATTGATGAGGCAATAATTACAAGAGGAGGCATTCCGACCTCCGAAATTGATCCTAAAACAATGGAATCGAAGATATCGAAGGGACTCTTCTTTGCAGGAGAGATTATTGATATCGACGGATACACGGGAGGCTATAACCTCCAGATTGCGTGGTCAACAGCATTCCTTGCCGCCAACGCCGCAGTAAAATAAAGAAATTACGTTTTGCTTGAATAATCAGCAATTTAATAATTTGTAAATAAGCAAGAAAAAGTGAAACATTTCTTGAAAAACGGAGTCTATTATAATGAGTGATAATGCAGTAACCTTGAAGATTGCTATCGATGGCCCCGGTGGAGCCGGAAAGAGTACGCTTGCAAAGAATCTTGCGGCAAAGCTCGGCTTTGCTTACGTTGATACAGGAGCGATATATCGCACCGTGGGATATGCGGCGCGCAGAGAGGGTATCGCACCCGATGATGCCATCGGAGTTGCTGATATGCTTGATAGAATTTTGGTCGAGGCACGCTTTGAGGATGGGCATCAGTATATGTATCTCGACGGAGAATGCCTTGGAGACAAGATCCGTGAGCACGAAATATCGCACTACGCATCGGCTGTTTCGGCAATCCCGAGAGTCAGAGAGTACCTGTTTGATATGCAAAGAAGCATAGCAGAGAAGAACAATGTCATTATGGATGGCAGAGATATCGGAACAGTTATTCTTCCTGATGCACAGCTCAAGATTTTCCTTACGGCATCTGCCGAGGAGAGAGCTGAGCGACGCACTTTAGAACTTCGCCAAAAGGGTCAGGACGCTGACTATGAAAAGATACTCGCAGACATTATAGAAAGAGATACTCGTGACAGCGAGAGAGCAGTTGCTCCGCTGAAGCCCGCAGACGATGCAGTCCTGCTCAATAATTCCGGATATACACCCGAACAGTCGCTTGCAGCTGTTATGGCAATAGTTGCGGACAAGCTCGGTATATCGGAGGCAATTGATGAAGAGTAAATTCTATATAGTTGTTCGATTCTGCCTTATAGGAATCGTAAGATTTCTGTTCTGGGTATCATTCAAAGGCAGGGACAACGAGCCCAAGCTTTCGGATGGAACGTACCTTGTGTGCGCGAATCATATATCAATGCTCGACCCGCTTTTTATCTGTGCGGCAATGCGACAGCAACAGCCGAGATTTATGGCAAAGGCTGAGCTGTTCAAAATACCCGTATTCTCCTCGCTCCTCTTAAAGCTCGGTGCATTCCCCGTAGAGAGAAATGGAGCTGATGCAGGCGTTCTTAAAAAATCAATAAGAATGCTTGGTGAGGGCTATTCTGTTGGTCTCTTTCCGCAGGGAACACGCAGAAAGGGCGTTGATCCCAAAACCACTCCCGTCAGAGGCGGAGCAGGTCTTATAGCATCAAGATCGAAGGCTGCAGTCCTTCCTGTTTATATCAAAACCAAAAAGAATAAGCTTACATTGTTCGGTCCTGTAAAGGTCATAATCGGCAAGCCGATAAGCTATGAGGAATATACGGACGGTGGACAGAGGGAGAGCGCAGCTGAAATCTCAAACTACATTTTCTCAAAGATCTGTGATTTGGCAGATACGGGCGTGGAGGAGAAGAATGAGTGAGAGAATTGTCAGAGTTGCACCTCACGCAGGATTTTGCTTCGGCGTAAAGCGTGCAACTGATATGATCGAAAAGAAAATTGCAGAGGGTGGAGGCGAGCGAATATTTACCCTCGGCAAGCTGATCCATAACGATACCTATAACGCACGACTTTACGAACAGGGAGTGCGTGTGATAGAACCACAGGCAATTGATGAAATTGCTGAGTCAACCGTCCTTGGTAGTCCTGCCGTTGTGTTTGTCAGAGCACACGGCATTACAAAGGAAACCGAAGAGAAGCTCAAAGCTCTGTCGGAAAGATATGAGGGATTCTCATATATCGACTGCACCTGTCCGTATGTCAAAAAAATTCATCGGATAGCAACGGAAAACAGCGACGGCGAGGATGACGGCGAGCGAATGCTGATTGTCATAGGCTCGTCCGAGCACCCTGAGGTCATCGGAATACTCAGCTACTTCAACGGTAAGCGTTTCGCCTTTGCAAATGCAGAGGAAATCGAAAAAGCCGTAGAACAAAGAATTTTGCCAAAATCTGACAAAATGGCACCAATTGTGGTAGCACAAACCACCCAAAAAAGTGCTGAATGGAAAAAATCATTAGAAATTATCAAAAAACTATATACAAATGCGATAATTTTTGATACAATATGTAATGTTACGGAAATTCGCCAGCTTGAAGCGACAACGCTTGCTGCGGAGTGCGATTTGGTTATCGTCATCGGCGGACGAGACAGCTCAAACACCGCAAAGCTATACTCGATTTGTAGGGAAAAATGTGCAAACACCCTGCTTATTTCGGAGCCGCAAGAGCTTGACGGAAAAATTCCGAGCATCCCATCAAGAGTGGGAATTGTTGCCGGAGCATCAACACCCGGCGACATAATAGAGGAGGTATACAACAAAATGAGCGAAATTAAACTCGACAAGGCAGAAATGGCGGAGGTAAACGCAAGCTTTGACGAAATGCTCGACTCAGCAGTCAAGACACTAACATCAGGAGACACCGTTACCGGTACTGTAATTGCAGTAAACGATGTTGAGATCAAACTCGACCTCGGTGCAAAGGTTACCGGCATACTGACCGCCGATCAGATATCCGACGATGCTTCTCTGAAGCTGAGAGACGAGTACAAGATCGGTGACGAGATAGAAGTATTTGTTATCCGCGTCAGCGATGTAGATGGTTGCGCAATGGTTTCCAAGAAGCGCGCAGACCTCGACCGCAATTGGCATCTCGTAGTAGAGGCTAAGGATAGCGGCGAAACACTTGAGGGCGTAGTAGCCGAGGCCGTCAAGGGTGGTGTTGTAATAAAGATTTACGGCGCACGTATCTTTGTTCCTGCATCGCAGACAAATGTTCCCAAGGGTGGAGATCTTTCTTCCATCGTTGGACAGACCGTTAAGTTCAAGGTAATTGAGCTGAAGGGCCAGGGCAAGAGTGCTGTTGGTTCTATCCGTGCTGCATCCAGAGAAGAGCGTCGTGCTCTCGCTGAGCAGTTCTGGTCTGAAATTGAAGTTGGCAAGTATTACACCGGTAAGGTAAGAGGAATGACCGATTACGGCGCATTCATCGATCTCGGTGGTGTAGATGGTATGCTTCATAAGAAGGAAATGTCCTGGAGACCTGTACATAAGCCTGCAGACATTCTTAGCATTGGTGACGAGATCACAGTATTTGTTAAGTCCTTCGACCTTGAGAAGAAGCAGATCACACTTGGCTATCGCACAGAGGATACACAGCCCTGGAAGGTATTCAAGTCCCAGTATGCAGAGGGTGACGTTCTTGACGTAACTATCTCCAGCATTATGACATACGGCGCATTCGCTCGTATTACAGATGATGTTGACGGTCTTATCCACGTTTCTCAGATCGCTCTTACACGCGTTGAGAATCCCGCTGACGTTCTTGCTGCAGGTCAGCAGGTAACTGTTAAGATTATCAAGATCGATGACGAACAGCAGAGAGTAAGCCTCTCCATCAAGGCTCTTCTTGAAGAGAATGATGATACGGCTGATGATGATTCTGATGACGGCTACGCTGACGAGGCAGACGCTGAGTAATCGGATTATATAATCGAGTGAGTCGCTTTTGCGACTCACTCTTTTTGTTTTCCTTTCTTATACTGTTCCTGTGATGCGAATTGTTGCCACTCCCGGGGCAACGCTGACCTCACCGGTTGTGGGATCTGTGGTGTAGCTTGCGGCAGGTACGGTAATAGCACCGTCAAGCGTGGTGAACTCACCTGTGCTCTCATCATAAGTGTACTCTGTTCCTTCAGTCCAGACTATGCCGTTGTAGGTGACTGTAATGGAGGTGAGAATGGGATCGAATGTGTCACTTACGGTAAGCGCACCATCAGCCTCGGTGTTGCCTCTGTTTTCAATAAGCAGAGTATAAGTCAGCTGACCGTTCTCAGTTACGGATTCGGGCGAGAGCGACTTGAGAATTGAGAGCAGAGGAGTCTGTGCGGCAGTCACAGTTTCCGTTGCCGTGTTGTCATCAAGCGCAGTACCGGCGATGGTTACGGTATTGGTTATTTCGCCACCGACCTCAAGCTCTGCATAATCATTGACACGAGCGTTATATACTATAATTGCAGAGCCACCGGCGGGAACGCTTATTCCCGTCAGAACGAGTGGTGAACCTGTGACTATTGCAGGTGTGGGCGAAAGCACACCATTTTGATAGTACAGAATTGAACCGTCAATATAGGTCAGAGGTCTGACCTGTACGCCGACGCTGTTTGTAAAAAGTCCGAGGTCATCACTTAGAGTAAGAGAGTTTATCGCACTCGTTCCGGAATTTACAAGAGAGATGCCGTAGGTCAGAACGCTTCCGAGGACATATTCGTCAATTGATGCGTTTTTAGTTACGGTGAGCGCACCGACAAGCTCGCCACTTACGGTATTAGAGGTAATCGAGTTTGTGCCGTAGGTCAGGGTGGCTCTGTTGAAAAATGTTGCCATAGCTTTTATCCTTTCTGACATTCTTTATTATTATTGATTTTTGAGGTTGCCCTCGTTATCAGTATATGAATGGGGATGGGAGAATGAGAGAATAAAGTCGAAAAAAAAGGATAAAAGGGTTGAATTATAATGCGCAAGATAGTATAATATATATATGTGCTTATACTTGCGCACACAAATATATAATGAGGTAATGATAATGCTTACTAAAGAAAGAGTAATTGTATGTAAAGATTACGACGAGATGTCTCGTCGCGCAGCAGACATTTTCACAGATTATATTAAGGACAATCCGAGTGGTATTCTTGGACTCGCTACCGGCTCATCCCCCGAGGGCCTTTATGAGTGCCTTGTGTCGGATTATAATGCAGGTATTATTGACTTTTCAAATATCAGAACTTATAACCTCGATGAGTATTACCCCATCGAGCCGACTCACGAACAGAGCTACCGTCGCTTTATGGATGAGCATCTTTTTGACCACGTAAATATCAATAAGGAAAACACCCGTGTTCCCGACGGAAAATGCGAAGATCCCGTGGCGTTCTGCGAAGCTTACGATGCAGAAATCGTTGCTGCAGGTGGTATCGGCGTTCAGCTTCTCGGCGTTGGCAGAAACGGTCATATCGGATTTAACGAGCCGTCTGACACGCTTCTTGGTGCAACACACCTGACAGAGCTTTGCGAGAGCACAATTGACGCAAACTCCCGTTTCTTTGAGAGCAGAGACGATGTTCCGCGCCACGCAATCACAATGGGTATCGACAATATTATGTCGGCTAAAACAATAGTTCTTGTAGTGTCGGGTAAGGAAAAACACGATGCACTTATGGCTCTTCTTGATAATAAGTACACCACAAATATTCCCGTAACACTCCTTCGTGCTCACAGCGATCTCTATGTCTTCTGCGACGAGGCGGCATATAACGGATAAGTACGAAAACAGAACACAATTTTGACAATTTTCTAAATGACGTAAAAATAAGAGGCGCATTATGAATGAGTTTTTTGAACAGGTAAAAAAACAGGCAGAGAATGCTGTGCTTGAGCTTTTGGAAGCTGCTGACCTCAAGAGAGGATCCGTTTTGGTTGTAGGCTGCTCAACCTCAGAGGTTGTCGGTGGTCATATCGGTAAGAACTCCTCAGCTGAGGCCGCAGAGGCGATTTATTCGGGCATAGCTCCCATTTTAAAGGAGAGAGGAATATACCTTGCAGCGCAGTGCTGCGAGCATCTCAATCGTGCGATAATAGTTGATCGTGAATGCGCAGAGCACCTCCGTCTTTGCGAGGTTTGCGTAATTCCTCAGCCACACGCCGGCGGCTCTTGGGCAACACGTGTCTGGGCAGAGCTTGACTGTCCCTGCGCTGTTGAGACTATTTCTGCCGATGCAGGTATGGATATAGGACTTACACTTATCGGAATGCACCTTCGTGCTGTTGCTGTCCCCGTGAGGATCAGTGAAAAGCAGATCGGTGAGGCCTGTGTCGTTTGCGCTCGCACCCGTCCAAAGCTCATCGGTGGATGTCGTGCTGTGTATCCCGACTGATAATAAAGGATATACCCACAGGCGCAAGCGAAAAAGTTTTCTATCGGAACAAAAAAATTCCCGTTTGTGATTGACACAACCCACTTTTGTATGGTATAATAATATATCTTTTATGTGGAGAGGTGCTGATATGAAAACAACGGGCGCACACAGCGGACGATCATATAAAACATATCTTGTTACCTCCTGCAAGGGTGGAATAGGAAAGTCGACGGTTACGGCAAATATGGCTATGGCCCTTGCAACACTTGGAAAAAGAGTGCTGGTTGTGGATTGCGACTTTTCAAATCGCTCACTTGACCTTATACTTGGATGCGAAGATAGCGTTGTATATGACATCTGTGATCTTGTTATGGGAAGAGTTAGTGCAGCGAGAGCTGCAATAATAGACTCCCGTGAGGAAAGACTCACGTTTATTGCCGCACCACTCGTCAAGCGTGATCCGATAACACCACAAGCCTTTGCCGAGGCTGTCGATGCAGCAGCAAAGGAATTTTCCTGCGAATATGTCTTTATTGATACACCCGGTGCATCCGATGATACACTATCGCTTACAGCTCCGTCGGCTGATGCAGCTTTTATCGTTGCATCCCATCAGCCAACCTCTGTAAGAGGTGCTGAGAAGACGGGATATCTGCTCTCGGATCTTGGAGTTGACGAGCAATATCTAATTATCAACAGATATGACTCCGATGAGGTGCTGCGTGGCAATCGCCCGGGACTTAATTCTTTGATAGACAGAACGCATATTCAACTCATTGGTGTTATACCAAATTCTCCAAAGCTTGAGCTTGCACAAGAATCAGGAAAGCTCGCTTATGAGATAGAACAGGATAAAGCGATGGCGGCCGCCGCATTCGACGAGGTGGCAAGACGAATTTGCGGAGAGAGAATCCCCGTTATGTCATATCTGCCGGAAAAGAAGAGAAGAAAACTGCTTACCACATAAATATTTTATCTTCATTACGAAGGAAAGGATGTCGAAATGGAAATAGCAATTATTGCGCACGATAAGAAGAAAGAACTTATGGCTGAATTTTGCACAGCATACTGTGGCATTTTATGCAAGCACAATCTGTGCGCTACAAGCATCACAGCGAAATATATTTCCGAAGCGACAGGTCTCGAAATCGAAAGATTGCTGACCGGAGGCCAGGGTGGCGAGGAACAGATTGCACAGAGAATTTCATACAATGAGATCGACCTGCTTATCGACTTCCGTGATACACGCCCTGAGGCTATATTTGATGAGAGAGCCGGCGAGATCTTGCGCCTCTGCGACCTCTATAACGTTCCCGTAGCTACCAATATCGGTACTGCTGAGGCACTTATAATCGCACTTGACCGTGGAGACCTTGATTGGAGACAGTTTGTTAATCCTAAGGCTGCAAGCTCATATTCCAAGAAATAATATAAAGATTTTTGTATACCACTATTGACAAAAGTCGATTTTGGGTGTATAATGCCAATAATGCAGAGGATATGTTCCTGCGACCATTCGTCCACAGAGAAAAAGCGGTGCTGAGAGCTTTTGACGCAATACGCAGGAGTACCACCTATGTGTCATCTTGAATATCATTTTTAAAGTTAAAAGTTCGGGTGGAACCGTGCTTATTTGCACCCCGACGGCAGATTTGCCGTCGGGGTGTTTTTTAGAAATTATTTATTATAGGAGATAAAACAATGAAGATTACGATCAATGCAATCGAGTATTCGGTTGAAAATGCGGCAACGGTCTTTGAGGCTGCTCAGGCAGCAGGCGTTGCTGCCCGTGAACATATCGCAGCAAAGCTTAACGGTGTGGTTGTTGCAATGAATGCTCCCGTCGCAGAGGGCGACGAAGTTGTTCTTCTTACATTTGCAGATGATGAGGGTAAGAAGGTTTACCGTCATACAGCTGCCCACATTCTTGCTCAGGCAGTAAAGAGACTTTACCCCGAAACAAAACTCACCATCGGCCCTGCAGTAGACAACGGTTTTTACTATGATTTTGATAGTGCCATTCCTTTTACACAGGAAATACTTAAGGCTCTTGAAGCTGAAATGAAGAAGATTATGCGTGAGAATCTTCGCATAGAGCGTTTTGAGCTTCCCAGAGACGAGGCGATCGCTCTTATGACAGAGAGGGACGAGCCTTATAAGGTCCAGCTTATTACAGAGCTTCCCGATGACGCTGTTATCAGCTTCTATCGTCAGGGCGAGTTCGTTGACCTCTGCGCAGGCCCTCACCTTTTCTCAACTGCCGCAGTTCGTGCTGTTAAGCTGACACAGTGCACAGGCGCATATTGGAAGGGCGATCAGAATAATAAGATGCTTCAGAGAGTCTACGGTATCGCTTATCCCTCAAAGGAAGAGCTTAATGCGTATATCACAGCAGTTGAAGAGGCAAAGAAGCGCGACCATAACAAGATTGGCCGTGAGCTCGAATACTTCACAACCGTTGACTCAATAGGTCAGGGACTTCCTGTTATGCTCCCTAAGGGATCAAGAGTTATTCAGGTTCTTCAGAGATTTGTTGAGGACGAGGAGAGAAGAAGAGGATGCCAGCTTACCAAAACTCCCCTTATGGCAAAGAGAGATCTCTATCGCATTTCGGGACATTGGGACCACTACCTTGACGGTATGTTCGTAATTGGCGATCCCCACGATGAAACAAAGGAGTGCCTCGCTCTCCGTCCTATGACCTGCCCATTCCAGTATCAGGTATTCCTCAACAAGAAGAGATCTTACCGTGATCTTCCTATGAGACTTACGGAAACATCCACACTCTTCCGAAACGAAGACTCAGGCGAGATGCACGGCCTTATCCGTGTCCGTCAGTTCACAATTTCCGAGGGACATTACATCCTCGCTCCCGAACAGCTTGAGGAAGAATTCCGTGGATGCCTTGATCTTGCAAACTATATGCTTCGCGCTGTCGGACTTGCTGACGACGTAACATATCGCTTCTCACAGTGGGATCCTGCCCGTACAGATAAGTATGAGGGCACACCTGAGCAGTGGGAAGAGGCACAGAGCGTAATGAAGAACATACTTGATAATATCGGCCTTAAGTACTCCATCGGTATTGACGAGGCTGCATTCTATGGCCCGAAGCTCGATATCCAGATCAAGAATGTTCACGGCAAGGAAGATACACTTATCACAATCCAGATAGATATGCTCCTCGCTAAGAAGTTCGGTATGGAATATACAGACAGCAACGATAACCGTGTAACTCCTTATATCATCCACCGTACATCCCTTGGATGCTACGAGCGCACACTCGCTCTCGTTCTTGAGAAGTTCGCCGGCGCACTTCCTATGTGGATGGCTCCCGAACAGGTTCGTGTTCTTCCCATCGGAGCTGAACAGGAGGAGTACGCAAGAGCTGTAAGAGATCAGCTTGAGGCGGTCGGCATTCGTACAGAGGTTGACGCACGTAACGAAAAGATTGGCTACAAGATCAGAGCAGCTCAGCTTGAAAAAGTTCCTTATATGCTTGTTATAGGTGAAAAGGAAACGACCGAGGGCAAGGTAGCTGTCCGTTCCCGTAAGGGCGTGGATCTCGGTGCTATGCCTGTCGCAGATTTCGTAGCAATTGCTCTTGAGGACGTTCGCACACTCAAGCTCGACTAATGAATAATAAAAAAGGCTGTATCAAAGCATCTCGCTTTGGTACAACCTTTTTGCATCCGTTAGTTCTTCCAGGTTATTTCCTTTAGAACAGGGATGAAATTGCTTCGCTCGGTCTTGGTCTCGCTGACCTCAGAGCCTGAGACGGGATTGTAATAATACTGATAGCAGAAATAAGCAACACCGATGCATTTGTCAAGAGACCTTGTGTGTTCAAGACAACGCTTCAGAACATCCTTGTTGTTCGCCCATTCGTTTTTGCCACTTCCTGCATAATTGTCAACTCCCGATTTTGCCTTGCCAAGAGTCATTCCAACTATGAGCTTGACGCTGTCGGTCTTGATGAGATCGCTCCAGGTCTTGCAAACCTTGACAAAATCGTAATTCTGATGCTCAAGTCCAAAATAAACCTGGGGACAGATGTAATCAATATATCCGGGATTTGCACACCAGGTGTCAACATCGGCACAGTCACGGCGAACGTTGTTTACGTTTCCTGCAGGGCTGATGCCAAATATGATTCTCTCGTCAACATCCTTTACTGTGGCGTATAGACTCGATACAAGCTTGTTTAAGCATTCACGGCGAAATCCCTTGAGATCTTTCTTGCCACCTCCCTTGACATACGCAGCGTACGCAGGCAGGTCAAATGAAGTATCCTCCGTAGGATAGAAATAGTCATCCATATGAAGACCGTCGACATCATAGTTTTCAAGAAGCTCTCTTGCTCCCTCAATGATGAGATTACGGACATCCTCATAGGCAACATTGAGATAGTAGTTTGAACCGTTTGCAACTACATATTTGCCCTTGAGGTCGGTACTTGAATACCATTTCTTGATTTGATATTTATTTGAAACAGAACCAATCTCACTCGTTGTCATAGCACGCATAGGATTGATCCACGCCTGAACCGAAAGCTGCCTTTCGTGCGCCATCTCAATTATAATGGCAAAGGGATCATATGTAGCATCCTTTCCGTACGAACCAACAACATATTTGGACATAGGATAGACCTCTGATGGATACATACTGTCAGCATTGGGTCGCACCTGAACTATAACCGTGTTGTAACCATTGGACTTGACGTTGTCAAGAATTTTTGTCATAAGTGAACGGAACGATGACTCAGGCCTCTGGGAAGAACCTACGCAGTAGACGGAGTTCAAGTCAAATTGAGATAGCCACATAGCTTTGAAATCTACGTAATTGAGAGGTGTGTATTCTTTTCCTGTCTCTGTCATTTCAGTTGTCTCCTCGGTTATCTCTTGCGTGGTTTCGTCAACACTTCGGGTGGTTTCATCAACACTTCGGGTGGTTTCATCGCTACCATCCGTCACGGATGCGCTGATGCTCGGCTCGTCAGTGGTTATATCCCCAACTCCACCGTCCACACAACCGGACAAGAGAAGCAGAGAGAAGAGCAGAGAAAGTGCTCGAACTGTGAGAGTGATCTTGTTTTTCATCATTTATATGACCCTCCTTTGTGGTTGCTTATATTTTACCCTTTTCCACAAGATATGTCAAGTGCTAAATATCGAAATATCATAGCAAACATTGGGAACATTGGGCAAAAATACAAAATTTGCAAACCAAAATAAACTTTTAAGTAAATCCAAAAAGAAAAAACAATACAAATTCTGCAAAGTATTACATTATGTAAACCACAGTATATATGTAAAAATTCACATAACGCCACTAACATATAATTTTACGTCTTTAACTGTTACCAAAATGTAAATATTTCAGTGAAATATTGATTATTTGGGCAATATGTTGTACAATGGTATTGGTGTAAGTGTAAATATTTAGCACTTGTACCAATTAGTACGTCTTTTAACCACACAACAATTCAGAAAGGAGCATTCAACTTGAACATTCGAAGGATCAAAACGCATTCGATCGCCTTCACAGCCATTTTTTTATCCCTTCTTATGATCTTTTATCTTGTACCCGTGTCGGTGTACGCCTCAGTGTTTGAGGACATCGGCACAGAAAAGATAACTGATGCACCCTCCCAGACGCCGCTTGGCGTATTTGAAGCGGTGGAACGCCGCGAAGAAAATGTCAAGCACTTCAGGCTCGATGACGGAACGTATCTTGCAGCCCAGTATGATGTCCCAATTCATACGCTCGATGAAAACGGAGAATGGGTAGATATTGATAACTCACTTTCTGCGTCGGGCGACGAATACAAAACAAGTAACGCAAGACTCAAATTTGCAAAAAAGATAACGGGTAATGAAAACCTGTTTACACTTCACCATGGCAATTTCAAGATTACGATGAGTCTTGATGGAGCTGTCAAGAAAACCGTCGGTGTAGCGGTAAACACCGAAACAGAATTTGACGAGAGCGATGATGTTCTTAAGAAGATGACAACTCTCGATAAGCTCTCCTCACGCATTGTCTATGCAGATATCCTCGACGGAGTAGACCTTGAGTATATCGCAATATCCAACAATGTTAAGGAAAATATCATCGTAAAAGAAAGAAAAGACTCTTATTCCTACACATTTACGCTGAAGCTCAATAACCTGAGTGCAGCTATATCCGAGAACGGTGACGTTCTTATCAGCAACGCTGACAACGGAGAGACAGTATACGTCATTCCTGCCCCCGTAGTGTTCGATGCAAACGGTGAATATGCACCCACAAACGCTGCAAGATATACTCTTGAAGTTATAGGTCAGAACACTTATGCACTTACAGTAACGGCTGACAGCGAGTGGATGAACGCCCCCGGCCGTGCGCTTCCCATAACAGTTGACCCGACTATTTATCACGGTGGATACAGTATGGGACAGATGTGCGACACCTATGTCTTTGAAAGCTATCCGGATTCAATATACGGATCTTTGCAAAGTTTGGAGGTTGGCTTTGGCTCGTCTGCTGCCGAGGTACGTTCATACGTGGCTATGAGATCGCTTCCAACACTTCCTGCCGGTTCTGTTGTCAACAAAGCCGAGCTGAATATGACTGTCAGCTCTACCTCTGATGTGTTCGACAGTTATCCACTGCTTGTGGTAGCGAAAAAGATCACTCGCACAGACTCACCGTATCTTTGGACGGAAGGCGCAACATCTTTTAACACACCTATGACATTTGGAGATGTTCTTGACTACAAGTGGATCACCGTTATGAGCCCCAATACCGTCTGCTCGTGGGATATAACATCTGCGGCAATAGATTGGTATACAGGAGCATCCCCTAATCACGGTATTGCATTGATGCCGTACGATGAAGGAAATACCACTTCTCGCACAGTGAGCTTTCACTCTTCCGATTCAAGTCGCTCCGGTCCCTACACGCCCTTCTTTATGATAAGATACAACTCCAACGTTGGAGTTGAGAGCTATTATACCTACCAGTCGGCAGGTGCAGCTCTTGCAGGAAACGGACACGTCAACCTCGCAAACGGTGCGCTGTCTTTCGCAATAGGCACAACCTCTACAACCGACGCCCTTTTCCCATTCACCCCAACTTTAGTATATAACTCGGCGTTTGCAGGCAAGAGCGTAACAAGCTCGAACTTCGACGTTCCATATCTGTACGCAGTAGCCTCTCACGGATTTATGACGAATATGAATCAGTCAATAGTTCCGAAAACGAGACGAACTGAGAACAATGAGGTAGAGACGTACTATGTCTACACCGACGGAGACGGAACAGAACACGCCTTTTTCAAGAGCGATGAGACGGGAGAGGAAAATATCTATTACGATGAAGATGGACTTCTTCTGACACTCACCGTCAACACATCAAGCTATGTCCTTGAAGACTCGGCACATAATATTTATACATTCACAAAATCAGATACAGCAACCTCGTACTTCGGCGTAGGTGGATACCTCGTGTCTGTGACCGATATTAACGGCAATAAGCTGAACATAAATAGCACAGGCTTCGGCAGACCCGTATCATTATCAATGACCCCGAATGGTGGAAATGCTGTTACACATCTTGAGCTTAGCTACAATGCAGGTGGAACAATACAGAGCATTGTTAATGAAAACACAGGCTGTGCGGTACTGCTTTATTACTCAAGCACACCAAGCGGAGAGGTTTCGACAAACGCTTATCAGTATCTCCGCAAGATAGTCTACGCTCACGCCACGGCAGGCACAACTATTTCAAATTGGTTGAGCTGCTATTCTGATCCTCAGAATGCTTCGATAGTTACCGTTGACGCTGAAGTATTCTATGAATACGATTCATCAGGCAGGCTGACAGATGCCACAGATGACTACGGAAAGCGTAAGCTTGAGTATACCTATGACACGGCGGGTAGAGTTGTTTCGGTCGCTGAATACGGCATAGACCCCGATACCAACGCTCTGTCTCAGGGACAATCTCTTTCCTTTGCGTACGGAAACGATTACACAGTTATCAGAACAAGTGGAAATGATGACTGCCTTAATACTGATGACGATATTTTGTCAGTGTACAGCTTTGACGCTCAGGGCAGATGTGTGTCAAGCTATTCTACCGATACAACAGGCAACCAGCTTTATGGAGCATCTTACGGAGCATACGCAAATGATAACGAGAAAACTAATAACAGCATTGAAAAATACGCTGTTATAGCTGACGTTGCGTCAAATTATCTCGTTAACTCCGATTTCGCTGTCATAAGCGGTGGCATTCCACAATATTGGAGCGCAACAGCCGGAGTTGTAGCAATAGCAAACGGAGAAGATTCCCTGTATTCACCGTTCTACAACAATGATATGTATGACACCTTCTACAACGTCCGAATTACATCAGCTTACGGAAGCACAAGGGGCATCACTCAAAGAGTTGTTCTCGATAAAGGCACATATACACTCTCTGCAGCCGTGCTTCGCTTCTGGGATACGGATGTTAATGTAACACTCAGAGCCCAATCTTCCTCGGAAAATCATTATTCCAATATGCATTTCAGAAAGGAATATACTCCCGAAGAGGACGCTGAAACAAGCCTGACCTTCGAGGTTGCAGAAGATGGTACTGTATTCGATATCAGTATAGAGGTTACAGCAAATAACGCCTCGGCAAGTGGTGACTATGTTGACGTCAAGCAGATGACTCTCGCAAAGTCCGTAGGTATAAGTACGCATAATAAGCTTAACTACGGTAGCTTTGAGTCCTCCGTGCTCGATGGTAATAATGATCCCTATGACTTCGATAGCTTTTGGAACGTCACAGGTAATGCTTCATTGGTAACATCGGACAGCTCTCCAACCTCACTTGATGGAAAGACGCTGAGAATTATCGGAATGGGTCTTGGCGAAGAAAGCTACGTCAGCCAAACCGTATACCAAGCCTCTGAAGCAGAAATAAATGAGTATATAGAAAACCCGGGCGCATTTTCAATGTACAGCAAGCAGTACAGAGTCTCAGGTCGAGCGTGGTCGGATGACGCACTTCCGAGCGCAAGCAGTACGTTCGGTATACGTGTCAAGGTAACTTATATGTATCCGGACGGAAGCACAGTTGACCTCTCTCAAATCTTTACAGAAGAGCAGCGCAAGGTTATCGAAAATCCGATAGCAGAGTTCAACTCCGATATAGACTCCGTACAGTTTGTAAGCGCAATTGTCCCCACAGTCTCGAATTTGTTCGTAAAGAAAATTGAGGTAGTGTGCGAGTTCAATGGCCAGACGGGTATGGCGTACTTCGACGATATAGCATTCTGCTATACAGGAACAGACACGTCATTTACAGACAGCGACTACAATGAAGATGGCTTGCTGAAAAAGACAACCCAAGGCTATAATACAACCTGGTATAAGTACAACGAAGATAAAAACGTTACTCACATAATTACTCGCAGAGCTATCACTGAATATGTTTACGAAGATGCACCCGATAATCATAGAGTTGCCTCTGTAAATTCATATAGATATGTGAGCGACATTGAAGAGGATTATTACGGATACAATGACACAACACCAAAGACCCTGTATTCTTCCACTCAGTATGAGTATAATGCATACGGTCAGGTTGTATCAACCGTAACCACGTCGGGCGCAAACAGACTCGAAACCTCGACCACTTTTAATACCACCCCCGGTTCTGTATTCTTTGGAGTCACAACCACGCAGACAGATGAAACGGGCGAAACAACAAGCTATTATTACGATCCCGACTACGGATACCTGAAAGCAGTTGTTTATCCCGACGGAAACGGTATAGCTTATGACTATGACGCTATGGGCAGAATGGTTTCGGCAACACCCGCAACTGCAACCTCAACATCCTATGAGGGAGTAAATAACGCAGAAAGCGTTTCTTACACATATTCCGAGGATACAGGTCTGCTCGGTACTATCAACACAGCCACCACGTCGTATAGCTTCACCTATGACATTTTCGGCAACCCCGAAACAGTTGGCGCAGGAACAAATACACTTGTAACTAAGGAATACGCCGATAATAACGGTAAGCTTGAAAGGATCATATACGGTAACGGATATGAGGTAAGCTATACCTATGACGCTCTTGACAGAGTCAGCGAGGTATTGTATAACGAGGACGGCGAACAACCGACTCTTGCATACGAATATAGCTACGATACAAACGGTAATTTGTCCCGTTTCCGTGACCATATCGCAGGCAAGATAACAACCTATCGCTATGATACAAACGGCCACCTCGCAGAATACTATGTAAATGATGATGACAATGAGTTAAGCCAATCTGCAATCATCAATTTCTATGATGACGAGGGGCGTGCCGTCGGC
>JAZPXL010000004.1:0-31331 GCA_045543615.1 Eubacteriales bacterium | reverse complement strand
CACTCTCGTCCTCTTCAAACGCAAGGACAGGTGTGCCGTTTGCCGAAACAAACGCAAGGATATCAAGAGCAACTCTGTGGGCGTTCTCTGCCTCTGTATGTGCATTTGTCGATACCGTACCGACCTCGCCCATAAGGTATTCGAGATAGGTCATACTCTCGCACAGAGCATCAATCTTTTTTTCTATTGCCTCAAGCCTTGCGTCCGAGCTGTTCTCTGCCGCCTGACGTGTAAGCTCAAGCTCACGGCGCAGAGATGCAAGTTCACGGCGCAGGTCATTATTTTCTTTGTAAAGCTTGCTCGACGCAGCAAAAAGCTCTGCAAGTGCCGCATCGACGTTCTCGGGAGAATAGCTCTCTCCAACGAGTGAATATTTTTCCTTAAAGCTGGAAGGTATTTTCATATTTGCCTCCTTATTAAATAGGGATGAGAGATAATCCTGTGCTTATCATACACAGTATAAGAGATGTGAAAAAGAATGACATATCAAGTGGTGTGCCTTGAAACCAGCCAAATCTCTCAAATAAAACTCTAACGGGGATAATAAACGGTTCGGTTATTGCATACAAAAAGGCTGCGATCTTCGAGTCCTCGCCGATCATCAGAAATGACATTATTACTCGTCCCATCATAGCAAACAGCACTGCGCTGATCGCCAGATCAAAAAAATTTATTGTAAGCAGTAAAAAAAGTTCCAAAAAACATATTCCTTTCAAAGCCCGAAAAATCATCGGGTGCAGCCACCATCGGTGGCTGCACTCAAGCATCGGTCAGGGTTTAATATACTCCGTAGCCGGTGTAGCCGGTGTAGCCCTCGCCGTAGCCACTCTGGTATGAGTCTCCACCCTCGGCTGCAGGCTCAATGACCTCTTCGGTGATTTCCATACTCTTGGGAGAGAGCATAATTGTGTTATCTGATACAGCCTGGATATGTCCACCAATTGCATATACTACGCCGTCAAGATATACAGCGAGATCGTGTGCAACTTCCTTTGTGGTGTTCTCAAGGTGCATCAAAACAGGGTGATTTGTCATAAGATATTCAGCTATTACCTGACCGTCAGCATAGCTTACGGGTCTGATAAGCTTCATCTGTACGGGTGCGCCCGATGTGCTTCCGTAATTTACACGAGGTGTAGGTGCAGGAGCATCATATGAGGGTTCGGGATTGCTTGTGGGAGCTGTATAGGTTTCGCTCTCCTCTTCCTCAGTTCCGTAATAATCGTTATCAAATTCTTCTTCGCGCTGCTGTGTCTTGTTCTTGTTACCGAAAATTCCAAGTCCCATTTTCTTTTCCTCCGAATTTATTTTGAATTATATATTTACATTGTTTGCTTTTTCATATCAGCCGTGGTGCGCCCGAAGACCGAGCTTCCGACTCTTACGTGTGTTGCTCCGGCAGCTATTGCCGCCTCAAAGCTGTCACTCATTCCCATTGACAATATTGGGCTATATATATTATGTAGTTTTTTTGTCCAAATGTCAAGAACAAGTTGATAAGTTTCTTGAAAATAATTAAGATATTCATCAAAATTTGTCGATTTAGGAGCCATAGTCATAAATCCACACAGCTTTATATGGGGAAAGGCAGACAGAGACTCGCAAAAGCTCTCTGCGTCCTCGGGCATCACGCCGTTTTTTGACTCCTCTCGTCCGATGTTTATCTCGACAAGGACTCTGACCGTAATGTCCCTCTTTGCCGCAGCACGCTCAAGCTCCTCTGCAAGCGCAAGTGAGTCGAGCGAATGGATGAGGTCGACCTTATCAATGATGTATTTTACTTTATTTCTCTGGAGATGACCGATGAAATGTATCTTCATCTCTTCGGGGTGCTCAAGTCCCTCGTAATGCTCAAGCAGAGTGTCAACTCTGTTCTCTCCAATAACGTCAAGTCCACGGTATCGTGCAAGTGCGCATATCTCCTCGGCTGTTGCATATTTCGCCGCAACCACAAGTTTTACCTCACCGGGTTTGCGACCGTATTTCTGTGACGCCTCGTCTATTCTTGCCATTACTGCATCGTATCTGCCGAGCAGCTCTGCAAATTTTTCTCTTTCCATATCAGTTAAGTGCCTTTCCGTGATAAAGCTCTCTGCCCGATGTAACCATCGGCTCGTGCTCGGAGAGATGATAGTAATACTCAAGGCTCTGTCCCATCACGACTCCGACTCCACCGTTGTCGTAATTCTTGCGCTCCCAGCCACGAGCCTTTGCCATCTCTCTTAGTGTACTGTAATCATCAAAGCAACCGAAGTCGGAAAATCCAAGACAGGGGTAGGTCTTAGGCAGTCCCGGCTCAGAGGTGCTGTAATCGTTTACAATATAATATCCGTCGCCCTCATATATCGGGGATATACGGCGAAACAGTATATATCCACCGTTTTGCGCATACACGCCAACCATATCCTTGTAATAATGCACAGCACTCATCGGTACACGGTAGCCGTCATAGGTTGCGTATTCGATATAGATATTCTGCACACGGATATAGTCGAAATCCTTTGGCATTTCCGTTGTAGAGAACAGAAGCACAGCCTCTTTTCTGTCGCCGTCTGAGTCGTGGTCCTCAAGGTCGAGCACCACTCTCTCAAGCTTCATAGAAAGTCTTATTCCGTTGTTGTCGGAGAACAGAATATTATACCGTCTTCCCTCCTCAAAGCCGTCTGCATCCTCTCCCGAAAGAGGAACTGCAACATACCACAAAGGCTCGCTTACTATCTTACCGATATAACCCTCGGTACTCTCTCCCTCGGTGTCGCAAAGCTCTGCAAACGAGCCTACGGTAAGTCCGTCAAGCACCTTTGTGGAGAACACGCTCTCATATCCATCGCAATTAGAGAAGAAATAGCCCGGTCTGTCCGAGTTTACAGTACCCTTATTGCGACCGTAGGACGCAAGAAGTGCGCTTCTCTCGCCAAGCAGAACGGAGACTCTGAGCGAGAGATCTTCTGTATTTCCGACAAGCCACTGCACGTGGTTCATCGCTGCACGCAGGCTATCGGCAAGTGCCGCCGCCTTTTCGTGTTCACCTCGACCGAGGTAGGTCATAATTAGTGCGTATTTTTCCGAAACCGATGCAGTTGCGGCAGGCAGGCCACCCGAAACTACGCCGGGATCAATGCTCTCTTCAAGCAGAGCGATCTCTCTGTCTATCGCCTCGATCTGCGCTCTCTTGTCCTCGGGAAGCGAGTCATAGAGCGAGCAAAGCCTCTCGCCGAGCGCAACTCTCTCGCCGTCCTCGACGGCATAGTCCGGAACTCCCAAAACCGTGGTCTTGATCGGGATTTCGTCCCTGATTATATAGCCCTCGCCCTCTCTGTACTCAACCTCGCTAACTTTCTGTGGGAACGCCGTCTCGACATCGCTTGAAAAGTTTTTCACAAGATGGTATCCGAAATACAGCACAAGCCCCACCGAAATCACGGCTACTGACAGAGCCGCCAAGGATGAGAAGAAATATGAGAAATCAAAGCCAAGCCTCGCTCTCTCTACGCCCTCTTTGGTACTCGGCCTTACAGCTCCACCCTCTGTGCGAACGCTGACATTATTCTTTTTTTGTCCGTTTTGCTTTCTTTTGTCGTTCATAATGCAGTGTCCGTCTCTCCCCCACCTTTGTGGGTGTGTTTTTTACTTTCTTGATTTATTTTTTACGAGTTGAGGAAATCCCTGATTTTACCGAGAATGTCATCTGTGGGGTCATCACCCGACACCACGCCTACGGTTTCGATATATTTCTTTGCCGAAAACCAGGTCACCTGTCTTTTTGCGTACTGTCTTGTTGCCACAATGAGTTTTTCTCTTGCAGCCTCTACGCTCGCCTCACCCCTGACGCAAGGGATCATCTCCTTGTAGCCAATGGCTTGAGCCGCCGTGGTGTTTGAGTCAAAGACTCCACTCTCAAGAAGCCATCTTGTTTCGTCAAGCAGACCGCCCGAAAGCATCTCATCAATTCTGCTTTCGATGCGAAAATAACGCTCATTGATATCCGTTCTGCGAAGCTCAAAGGCAAGATGCTCAAAATACGGTGGTGTCTGTACTCTGTCAAGCTCGCTCTTCTTTTTGCCCGTTGTCTCGAAGATCTCAAGCGCACGGATCACACGGCGCACATTGTTTTCGTGAATAGTGGCGGCACTCTCGGGATCAATGGCACAAAGTCGCAGGTAAAGTGCGTGCGCACCGTCCCTCTCTGCCTCCATCGTAAGCCTTTCCCTGACCTCGCTGTGTCCACCCGACTCCTCGAAGGGTCTTGGGTAGAGCAGGCAATCGAGATAAAGTCCCGTTCCACCACATATTATTGGCAACCGTCCACGGTTTATTATGTCCTCGATTGCCTTTTTTGCATCATCTACATATTCAGCGCAGGAATAGGGCTTTGATGGTGATACAATATCTACCATATGGTGTGGTATCTCTGCCATCTCCAGAGCCGTGGGCTTGGCAGTACCTATGTCCATTCCTCTGTATATCTGCATCGAGTCGCAACAAACGATCTCTCCGCCCGTCCTTCTTGCTATCTTCAGTGCAAGCGAGCTTTTACCCGACGCAGTATGTCCCGCTATGGCAATTACCTTGCCGTGTGTGCTCATTTGTATGTGTCGACAGGGATTACCTCTGCCGCCTCAAAATCACTCGGAAGAAGAACTGATGCTCTGCGAGCGATTTTTTTCTTCTTTTTGAGTGAAAGATATTTGTTCTCAATAAACGGGCCTATCGGCTCTTCAAAATACGCCACGCCCCCTCCGATACTCTTGCCGACCGATGCGCAGTCGGGGATGAGCGAGAAGTACGGCTCGCCTATCGTGCAGGCAACGCCAAGCTCGGCAGGGATTCCCTGCCACCACCAGGAGACAACTCCACTCTCTCCACGGCAAATCTGTCCAAAGAATGCGCCTGTGAGATTGGTAAGCTCGCAAAGCAGACGGCACAAAGCCTCTCTCCACTCCTCAATTTCATAAAGAGACGAGGGCATCGACACGCAAAGCCTGTTTGCTCTCTCGCCTGTGCGACTCACGCCCACACGAGCAGCATCGGATATAAAAACGTGAGTTATGGGGGTTCTGCCAAGCCAAGTAAGCGCAGGCGTCCCCTTCCAATATTCAATTAGTCCGGCTTTTCCGACCTCACCGTCCTCAAAAACGATCTCGGGAGACAGTCCCGTACCGTATTTTGACGGAAGAGCGGCGGGCAGAACACGCTCAAAGGTATCAACTATTTCACGGTAAAGCCCATCAAAACCACCGTCACGCACGAACCATACCGACAGCGTCATCATCTCGGTGTATTCATTTATCGGGGCATAGATATTCTTCTCGCAGAAATAAGAAAATCTCTTCTCTGCCATCTCGTCCTCAAGCACGCCCTCAAGCGTATGTGCGAGCTTTTCTGCGTACTTGCGCATAAAGGTGTACGCCGTCTTACTTGACGGGCAGGGGGAGAGGCGAAGCACCGTCAGGTACTTTATTCCGATAGCCGAAAGATATACCTCTGCGGGAATATCCTTACCCTCTACTGCCACAGTTGGCTCAGCCGTCACTGTGTGTTCCGTGATTTTCGGAAGTGATAGCTCGTCCTCGGGAGCAAGCTTTGACCATATTTTAAATTCGTAATATTTTTCTTCCATAGCTCCCACTCTCTTTCATAATTTTTTTATGCACCTTAAAGAATAAGACAGGCGTCTCCAAATGAGAAGAAGCGATACTTCTCTCTAACAGCCGTTTCGTAGACCGACAGCATCCTCTCTCGCTCATAGAACGCCGATACAAGCATAAGCAGCGTGGAGCGTGGCAGATGGAAATTTGTTATAAGCGCATCTGTCGCCTTGAATTTATAACCGGGATAGATGAATATTCCCGTGTCTGCACTCATTGGCAAAACCTCGCCGTCGGGAGTGGATGCGCTCTCAAGCGTTCTGCACGATGTAGTGCCGACGCAAATCGTTCGTCCACCTGCCGCCCTGCGACTATTGATGATCCTTGCGCTCTCCTCGCTTACGGAAATATATTCCGTATGCATAATATGCTCTCCGATGTTTTCCTCCTTTACGGGACGGAACGTTCCAAGTCCGACGTGGAGCATTACGGGAACAACTGCGACACCCTTTGCCTTCACTTTCTCAAGAAGCTCTTCTGTAAAATGCAGACCTGCCGTTGGTGCAGCAGCAGAGCCCTCTTCTCTTGCATATACTGTCTGGTAGCGACTACCGTCCTCAAGTCTCTCGGTAATATACGGTGGAAGAGGCATAACGCCCACCACGGAGAGCATATCGTAAACATTGGCAAACGCTCCCTTATCGTATATGAGCTTAACGATTCTGTTGCCCTCCTCGACGATGTCAACGACCTCTGCTGTAAGCACGCCGCCTCCGAACACCATCCTGTGTCCCACTCTCGCTCTCTTGCCGGGCTTTACAAGTGTTTCCCAGAGATCGTCCCCACGCTGACGGAGCAAAAGCAATTCAACCGCCGCATCCTCTCTGCCCTCTGCGTGACCGTAAAGGCGTGCGGGAATGACCTTTGAGTCATTGACCACAAGCGTGTCGCCCTCCCTGAGATAATCGAGTATGTCGAAGAAATGCTTGTGCGCAATCTCTCCACTCTCACGGTCTACCACAAGAAGCCTTGAATGATCTCTCGGCTCTGCGGGATGCTGTGCTATCTGCTCTTCGGGCAGATAATAATCAAAATCCGAGGTTGTAAGGGAAGTATTCGGTTTTTCGTTAACTATAATATCTTTCATATCTATCTCACAATGCATATACTTATCCATTTTACTCTATTATACTATAAAAATATGTCGATTTCAACATCTTTTTATGAAAGGAGCTTATTTTGGCTAAAAAAAGATTATTTTTTGGTGTCGGAACGGCACTCGTGACGCCGTTTGAAACAAATGGTGCGCTTGACACCGATGCCTTTCGCCGTCTCGTCGCCCGAAATCTTGAGGGAGGGGTTGACGCCCTTGTGGTCTGTGGCACTACTGGCGAGGCATCAACTCTTACGGATGAGGAAAAGGATGCCCTTGTTCGCATTACCGTGGAGAGTGCCGGTGGAAGTGTTCCCGTGATCGTCGGCGTCGGCTCAAACTGCACCTCGCACGCCGAGAGCAGAGCGAGGCGTGCCGAACAGATGGGAGCAGACGGACTGCTCTGTGTCACTCCCTACTACAACAAGGCAACTGACCGTGGGCTTGTTGAACACTATCGCCGTATTGCCGCATCCACCTCACTCCCCATCATCGCCTATACCGTTCCGTCAAGGACGGGTATGAACATATCCCCACACCTATGGGGTGAGCTTTTTGCGATACCCAACATCGTAGGTCTTAAGGATGCAACGGGCGACATTTCCTACGGTGGCGCATTCCTCTCCTCCCTCGGTGGGGAGCTTTCGCTGTGGTCGGGAAATGACAACGCAACCCTGCCACTGCTTTCCCTCGGTGCTGACGGCGTAATATCCGTTCTCTCAAACCTCTGTCCACGTGAGTGCAAGACTCAATTCGAGCTGTTTATCTCGGGCGAGCACAAGCGGGCAGCCACGCTTGCCTCAACTCTCGCTCCCCTCACCTCAACTCTCTTCTGTGAGGTAAACCCCGTTCCCATAAAGGCGGCACTTTCCCTTCTCGGCCTCTGCACGCCCTATTGTCGCACTCCTCTCTCCGAGGCAAGAGAGGACACCTTCTCCCGACTCAGTGCCTGCCTCGGTGCTCTTGGCATAACGAAATAGGGGAGAGTATGCGCCACATCTTTATTGACAAAGCCCTCCCTTTGTGCTAAAATGTTAGCATAGAAAAACGAGAAGCTCCGTTTCACGCTTCAGCTTTGGTAACGGATGGAGGTAAAAATGAAATTTGACAGAGAAAAATATTTATCCTATTGCTTTGATACCGTAAAGCGACTGATGGCAGTTCCAAGCCCCAGTGGTTACAGCGTAGAGATCGCATCCCTTGTTCGTGAGATAACTGATGAGCTTGGCTTAAAGCTCGAGAGCACACGCAAAAGCTGTTTTATCTGCACCTATGAGGGCGAGGACAGCTCCTCCCCCCTCGGAATTGCTGCGCATTGTGACACCCTTGGCGCAATGGTACGCTCCATCGGTGGTGACGGCACGCTATCATTTACGGCTGTCGGTGGTCTTATATGCAACTCGCTTGACGGCGAATACTGCTTTGTCATCACAAGAGAGGGCAAAAGGTATGACGGAACTATTCTCTCCCGTTCTCCTTCGGTTCACGTTTATCCCGATGCTCGCTCACGCACGAGAGATCCCGACAATATGTATGTCAGACTTGACGAAAACGTACATAGTGCCGATGATGTCCGTGCTCTCGGAATCGAAAACGGAGACTATATCTGCTTCGATCCCAAGACAACAGTTACAAAGAGTGGCTATCTCAAATCGAGATTCATCGACGACAAGGCAAGCGTTGCTTGCATCCTGACGGCTTTGAAAATACTCCGTGACAGTGGCAAAGTTCCGAAGAATGACATCAAATTCCTCATCTCGATGTATGAGGAGGTAGGTCACGGTGCAGCATTTGTTCCCGATGGACTTACATCAATGCTTGCAGTTGATATGGGTTGTGTAGGAAGCGATCTTTCGGGTGACGAGCACAAGCTCTCCATCTGCGCAAAGGACGGCGGCGGCCCTTACGATTACGAGCTTACAGGCAAGCTCATCTCTCTTGCAAAGGAAGCCTCTCTTCCCTATTGCGTTGATATCTTCCCCTACTACGGCTCGGATATCGGTGCTATGTGGTCGGCAGGTCACGATGTACCCGGCGCACTCATAGGCCCGGGCGTTCACGCATCTCACGGTATGGAGCGCACTCACGCCGACGCTCTTATGGCAACAGTTGAGCTTATTCTCCTGTATTTCGGAGTTTAAGACACAAAATAAAGCTCCGACGCTATGCGTCGGAGCTTTTTGTGTGTACTTAAGCTACCATATTTTTAGGGGTTACATTTCTCCTGCTTGTGGCTTATAATGTATAGTGAAAAACATTCAAGGGAGATAAATGAGATCAATATGGAGCTTATACTTATCAGCAAAAGCAAGCTCAAGATTATGCTTGACGCTCTGGATATGAAGAAGTACAGAATTGAGACCGACACCGTGACTGCTATGCGCCGTGGCTTTCGCCCTGTGCTTGAGAAAGCAGGGGCAGAATGTGGGTTTGACATCAAAAGTGGGCGGCTCATAATCAAGGTCTTTCCTTCAAGGGACGGGGGATGTGAGATGTTCGTCACTCGTGTTGTGGATTCTTCTGCTATGGGCGAGCTTGAGTTTGAGAGAGTGGGCGAATGTGACGAGATGGTCTATCTCTTTCCATCCCTCTCCACTCTCATCTCGGCGTGTGTGGTGCTGTCAGCCCGTGGGTACAATGATGAGAGCCTTGCATACGCTCTTGAGGATGGCAGGTGCGCACTTATTTTGCCACGACCGAAGGAGGACGGACTCGGCGGCACGCTCTCCGTGCTTAACGAGTACGGCGAGAGAGTGAGTGATGGGAGTGCGTCGCTCTACATAAAGGAGTGTGGCGTACCAATTTGCCCACACAGTCCGAGAGCAACCACGGCTTTAGTGGAGTTTTCTGCGCTTTCTTCCTTGACAAGCAAAAGCGAAGCTGTTATAATAGATATATAAACAAAAACTTTGCCGAACGATGCGTGCGGCAAAACGGAGGTAAAAATGGCACAAGAGGAGCTTTCTCTGATTGAAAAAGAGGCTGCGTGGACGGCACTTGAGGAAAGATGCCGTGCTTGCAGGGGATGCGAGCTTTGGAAAACACGAACGAATTGCGTTTTCGGCACAGGCAACAGAGAGGCAAGGCTTATGTTTATAGGAGAAGCTCCGGGCGAGAGGGAGGATCTTTCGGGAACTCCGTTTGTCGGCAGAGCAGGTCAGCTTCTCGACCGTTTTCTCTACGCCGTGGATATAGCGAGAGAGGACGTCTACATAGCAAATATTCTCAAATGTCGCCCTCCGAAGAACCGTGACCCACGTCCCGAGGAGGAGGTGGCGTGTATGGACTTCTTGCGTGCGCAGGTTAGGCTCATTCAGCCTGAGATCATCGTCTGCCTTGGCAGAATTGCCGCTATGAAGCTGATCAAGCCCGACTTCAAGATTACAGCCGAGCACGGCGTGTGGTTTGAGCGTGGGCAGTTTTCAATGATGGCTGTCTATCATCCGGCGTTGCTGTTGCGTGACCCTCGCAAAAAAGAGGATATGCTTGCAGATATGAAAAAGATCCGTGCCCGCCTCGACGGCGTGGACGGAGAATAACAACAAGCACCCGACAAAATTGTCGGGTGCTTTTCTCTTTTATTTTTCCCCAAAAGCTATCTGTCTTACGATGTAGCCTGCCATAAGCAGGCCTGCCGCAGACGGCACAAAGGCAAGGCTGCCGGGTGTGCTTCTGCGCACCTCGCCGCCGTCCGTTTTAAGCCCACTCGGAGAGAGTGGCGGCTCGTCCGACCAGACAACGGGGAGCGAGGTGATGCCCCTGTCCTTCATCTGCTTGCGCATAACTCTTGCAAGTGGGCATACACTCGTCTCGTATATGTCGGAGATACGGAAGCGTTCGGGGTACAGCTTGTTCCCGGCTCCCATTGAAGATATAACAGGCACGCCCGCAGTGGCAGCTCTGCATATAATATCAACCTTTGCCGCCACGGTATCGACGGCATCGGCTACAAAATCAAACTCATCAAAATTCACGCTATCTGCGTTTTCGGGGAGATAGAACAGGTGCAGGGCGTGTACCTTGCAATCGGGATTTATATCTGCAATTCTCTCTGCCATAACCTCGACCTTTGATCTGCCGATGTTGGACGCAAGCGCAATAATCTGGCGATTGAGATTTGACGGTGCTACTATGTCACCGTCCACAACAGTGATCTCGCCCACGCCCGAGCGCACAAGTGCCTCGCAAAGATGTCCACCAACGCCACCGACTCCGAACACGGCAACGTGCGCATTTGCAAGTCTCTCTATTCCTCTCTGCCCAAGCAATGCCTCTCCTCTTGAATTGTCAAATGCCATAAAAAACCTCTTTCTACAGTCACTAAAGCTTTTCTTCAGTACCGTTTACATCATCTCAAGCTCAATGCCGACAACGCCGTATTTCTCTTGCTTTTCGGGTGGGTAATACTGCTCCATATCCCTGTATGTTGCAAACGGAAGCTCTTCTTCCCTGTACCCACATTTATCAAGAGGGAGCGTGGCATAAAGCTCGCTGAAGCTCTCAAAGCGATGAAGCGCGAGAACTCTGCACGAAATGCGCCGTCCCCCTCCACCGTCTTCCTCAAACACAAGCGTGTCTCCTACTTTGATCTTCTGTCTTTTTTCGTCCCAAAGGCGCAGCTCTACGGTCTTTCTTCCCTCTCTTATAGCCTCAAACGGACGTGCTTTCAAATTCAAATAATGCGTCATCGTCCACGCACTCCTTTGTTTTCTGCATCTTTTGTTTTATTCTATCATATTTATCCCGACAATTCAAGCAAAAGCCGCAAAAACCACAGCCGTGTGTAAAAATAATTCTTTACAAAGTCTAAAAATCGGTGTATAATAACTATAAGTGTAAACTAAAGGAGCGTGATGTCTTTTGATGGATTTGGAGCTTACCGAAAAGAAAATTGACGGCGAGGTGATTTACAGGGGTAAGATCGTTACCCTTGAGGTTGACTGTGTCACCCTGCCTAACGGAAACACCTCCACCCGTGAGGTTATCCGTCACAACGGAGCTGTATGCGTCCTCCCACTGACCGATGATGGTTGTGTCATCTGTGTCAACCAGTACCGTTACCCACACGAGCGTGTTATGCTTGAGCTTCCCGCAGGCAAAATTGATGCAGGCGAGAGTGACCGTGAGCTCGCCGCAAGGCGTGAGCTTCGTGAGGAAACGGGAGCTGTTGCAGACCGTCTTACCTTTATTGGCGACTATATTCCCTCACCTGCCATACTCGGTGAGGTTATCGGAATGTATCTTGCCGAGGGACTTCATTTTGGAGAAACAGACCCTGACGATGACGAATTTCTCACAATAGAGCGCATTCCTCTTACCACCCTCTGCGATATGATTGCTGACGGACGTGTCACTGACGGCAAAACACAGGCCGCTGTGCTCAAGACTGCCTATCTGCTTTCAAAGCGTACAGAGAACGCAAGCACAAAATAAGCAAAATAAAAAGGAGTAAGTTATGAAACTCAACTACAAGCGCACAATATGCGTCGGCTTTGCATTCTTCCTTATATGCTCATTCTGGCAGGCATACGACACCATTATTCCCAAGATTCTGACCGACCGTTTCGGTATGTCACAGGCTATGTCGGGAATCATTATGGCTGCCGACAACATCCTCGCCCTCTTCCTGCTTCCCCTCTTCGGAGTTCTCTCCGACAAGACCAAAACAAAGCTTGGCAAGCGCACGCCCTTTATTCTGACCGGTACTATTCTCGCAGTTTGCGCACTTCTCTGTCTCTCCTTTGTTGACAACGCACAGCTTGACAAGCTTGGTGCCGTCTCCGATATTGATTCGGTAGAAACAAAGACCGTCCTCTACGATTACGAATATGACGGCAAGATAACAGCATCAAACGGTGAAGAATTTATTCTCAGCGAAAAGTTTCCTGACCGTGATGCATTTATGAAAGAAGTCTTCATTGGCGAGGACGGCAAGGGCACTGAGCTTTACACGACCTATATCGTGCCTGCACGCAACGCCTATATTGCACAAGAGATCACAGCAAAAGATCCCTCAATGCTGATCCTCTTTATTGCCGTACTCTTTATTCTGCTTCTCTCAATGGCAACCTTCCGTACACCTGCCGTTGCGCTTATGCCCGACGTTACCCCAAGCCCCCTGCGTTCAAAGGGTAATGCCGTTATCAACCTGATGGGAACTATCGGCGGAAGCCTTGTTCTCGGTCTTGGTATGATATTTGCAACAGGTAGTGTAAACAACACCTATATGAGATACACAGGCTATTTCTGCGCCGTTGCCGGCGTTATGATCTTCTGCCTTACAATGTTCCTCCTTACAGTTCGTGAGAACAAATTCGTCGCTGAGATGGAGGAGTTTAGCCGTGAGCACGGGCTTTCCACCGAAGAGGAGGACGAGGAGGCAAAGAAGTCGGGAAGCCGCAAGCTCTCCCGTTCAGAGCGCATCTCCCTCATTCTGCTTCTTGCGTCGGTTGTCTTCTGGTTCTTTGGCTACAATGCAGTAACGAGCAAATACAGCGTTTACGCAAGCAGCGTTCTTTCCCTTGACTACAACTCAACTCTTCTCGTTGCCAACATCGCAGCCCTCATCGCTTACATCCCCGTAGGCTTTATTGCATCCAAGTTCGGTCGCAAGAAGACTGTTATCACAGGCGTAATTATGCTCTCAACAGCGTTCCTCATCGCCTCCTTCCTTGACAGCGGCACGCCTCTTCCCGTAATGATGGTTCTCTTCTCCCTTGCAGGTATCGGATGGGCAACTATCAACGTAAACTCCTTCCCGATGGTTGTTGAGCTTGCAACGGGCAGTAATGTTGGTCGCTACACAGGCTACTACTATACAGCAAGTATGGCTGCACAGACCATCACGCCCATTTTCTCAGGCTTCCTTATGGACCAGCTTGGATACAGGATCCTCTTCCCCTACGCTGCAATAGCGGCAGCACTTGCTATCGTTACAATGTGCTTCGTTAAGCACGGTGACGCAAAGCCCATCAGAAAATAATTCTACTCTTTGTATAATCGTATAAAACCGAGGTAAAAAATGGTCATCGCTATAATTATTCTCGCAGTCCTTGCAGTATTGTTTGTTGCATATCTTCTTCTCATCCGTCCCCGTCCAGAGCCCAAGACCTCACTTGAGCCGCTGAGGCGTGACTATGCGCACAGAGGACTTCACGGTGATTTTGCCGTTGAAAACACTATGACGGCTTTCAGGGCAGCCGACCGTGAGGGCTACGGCATCGAGCTTGATCTCCACCTTTCGAGTGACGGTGTTGTTGTGGTATTCCACGACGACACACTTGAGAGAATGTGTGGCAAGGCTGAGGCAGTTGAGTCGAAGACAGCATCAGAGCTTAGCTGGACGCCACTAAACGGCACATACGAGAAGATCCCCCTCTTTGCAGACGTTCTCTCTGCAATTGATCCCAAAACGCCCCTGCTTATTGAGCTTAAAGGCAAAAACACCCGTCTTTGCGAGGAGGTTGCCCGTATGCTCGACAAATATGACGGATATTTTGCAATTCATTCGTTCAATCCCATTCTTCTCAATTGGTTTAGAATCAACCGTCCTCGCTATCTGCGTGGTCAGCTTGTCACAAATATGTTCAAGTCGAAGAATAAGGAAAACATCTTTATCAAGTGCATTCTCTCACTGATGCTCACAAACTGCATCTCGAAGCCCGATTTTATCTCTTATGACGTAAATGATGCAAACAATCTCTCCGTTCTCATTTGCCAGAAGCTCTACCACACTCCAATGTTCGCCTGGACCATTACCACTCCCGAAAAGTACGGAGAGGTAAAGGCGAAGGGGCATATCGCAATATTTGAGCAGTTTGAGCCGAAAAGCTCGCAGAGAAGATAAGGAGACGAGTTTTGAGAGACAATTATGACAGACTCAGAACCGAGGGTCGCAATCCTCGGACAATGGATATTGACAAGCTCGACACAATAGATATGGTTCGCCTGATTAATTCCGAAAACCGTGCTGTTGAGGATGCTATTGACGAGTGCCTGCCCGAGATTGCCAATGCTATCGACATCATCACCGAGGCTCTTCGGAATGGTGGTCACCTGATATACGTCGGAGCCGGAACATCGGGCAGACTTGGCGTTGTCGATGCGTCCGAATGCCCGCCCACCTTTGGCGTTGATTATGAGCTTGTCCGTGGCATTATTGCAGGCGGCGAGGGTGCTATGTTTAGAGCAGTTGAGGGTGCTGAGGACAGCGAGGAATGGGGTGCACGCTCCATTGATGACGGTGGCGTTGTAAAAGGTGACGTTGTTGTCGGACTTTCAGCCTCAGGGCGTGCTCCATTCGTGCTTGGCGCACTCAAGAGAGCCGGAGAGATAGGATGCGCCACCATCGGCGTTTCCTGTAACCCGGGCTGTATTCTTGAGGAGCTTTGCGATGTCTCCGTGTCGCCCTACGTTGGCCCTGAGGTTATTTCAGGCTCAACGAGACTCAAGGCAGGTACTGCGCAAAAGCTGATACTCAATATGTTCTCAACCTGTGCTATGATTAAGACAGGCAAGGTTCGCTCAAATCTTATGGTAAATGTCCGTCCGACAAACGAAAAGCTCATTGAGCGTGCAACAAGAATTATCATTGAGCTGTCGGGCTGTTCAAGAGAGACGGCCGAGGCGGCACTTGCTGCACACGGCGACGTTGTCGGTGCGCTTGATGCGCTCGGCGTTAAATAACAAATATAATGGAAAAGAAATACTCCTCGGCGTTTGCCTCCCATCTACTCAAGCTTGGGAGTAAGCGCATACCTATGCATATGCCGGGACACAAGCGCAACACAGAGCTGCTTGGCGATGCGCTGCCGTATGAAATAGACTTCACCGAGGTTGATGGAAGTGATGATCTTCACTCAATGGAGGACGGTGGGATAATCTCCACACTCGCCCTCTCGCTGTCCTCGCTCTATGGAGCTGATTGTGCATATCCACTTGTCGGTGGCTCAAGCTGTGGCATTCTTGCCGCAATACGCACGCTGTGCCGTCCATATGACAGAATAATCGTTGCAAGAAATTCACACAAATCAGTCTACCACGCAATTGAGCTTTGCCGTCTTCGTGCAGAGTACATACTGCCGGACATCTCACTCGAGAGTGGAATTTGTGACCCCATCACGCCTCGTGATGTCGAGGAGGCGTTCTTGCGTGCGCCCGACGCTGTGTGCGTCATCATAACCTCGCCCACATACGAGGGTGTGGTGAGTGATATAGACTCTATTGCAGAGGTTTGTCACCGTCACGGTGCGTCCCTCTTTGTCGATGCGGCACACGGTGCGCATTTCGGAATGCATCCGTCCCTGCCACCGTTTCCGACGAGTGCAGATATTGCAGTAACCAGTCTGCACAAGACTCTTCCCTCGCTGACAAGCTGTGCCGTGGCACTTGTCTACAATCCAAAGCACGCTCGCACGATGGGGAGAAACCTGTCGGTATTTGAGACAAGCAGTCCGTCCTATGTGCTTCTATCCTCAATCGCCTCTATGTTGGAGCTTCTTGAGAGGGACGGCGCAGCTCTGTTTGATGAGTATGCAAAAAACCTTGAGCTTCTCTATTCCCGACTTTCCTCACTCACCTCTCTCTCCCTGATTCGCACACTCGACATAGGTAAGCTTGTCATCAGTACGAAGAACACGAAAATAAGTGGAAAAGAGCTTTCCCGAATACTTCGTGATGAGTACGCGATCGAATGCGAGATGGCGCATCTGAACTATGTACTGCTTATGACGTCCATAGCTGACAAAAAAGAAGCTTTGGTAGCTGTGAGCGACGCTCTTCTCTCGATAGACAGCACTCTCGAGAGGACAGAGAGCGCACAAAGCCCAACGTTTATCAGCACTCTGCCACCAAAGCAAATGGAGTTATACGATGCTGTGTTTGATACCACCGAAGACGAGGACGATGACCGTGAGTGTCGGGTAGGGACGGTCAGCCACTCATATATCTGGGCGTATCCGCCGGGTGTACCACTCGTAGTTCCGGGCGAAAAGCTGACGGATGAGATAATATCCCTTATGGACAGACTGAAAAAAAGCGGTATTTCACTAAAAAAAGTAAAAACCCCTTGACAAATCAAGAAAAATCAATTATACTGTATAATGTTATAAAACTTCTGAAAGGTGAAACCAACAATGAAGAGAATTCGTACAATCAACACCCGTAACCTCAAGGCTTCCGTTAAGAACGGTGGATGCGGCGAATGCCAGACCTCCTGCCAGTCTGCTTGCAAGACCTCTTGCGGCGTAGCTAACCAGGCTTGCGAAAAGGTTGCAAAGAGCAATTAATTGCCCTCAACTAACAAATGCCGCTTACTCTATCGAGCAAGCGGCATTTATAATGCTTTGTTTTAGGAAGAAAAAGAAATGATACATCAGTATAAATTAAACGGATACAACATCGTCCTTGATGCAGGAAGTGGTTCTGTTCACGAGGTGGACGAGCTTGCGTATGATATCATTGGTATGTACGAGAGCACACCGAGGGAGGATATTATCCGAATATGCACAGAAAAATACGGTGATAGCATTACGATGGATGACGTCCTTGACACCATCTCGGATATTGAAGAGCTCAAGAGCGAGGGCAGACTTTTTGCAGACGATCCTTACGCATCACTTGCCGAGGGCTTTAAAAACAATTCAAATGTGGTAAAGGCACTCTGTCTGCATATCGCACACACCTGTAACCTCAACTGCGAATACTGCTTTGCAAGTCAGGGTAGATACCACGGAAACCGTGCGCTGATGAGCTTTGAGGTAGGACGCAGAGCACTTGATTTTCTTGTTGAAAACTCAGGCACAAGACACAATCTTGAGGTCGACTTCTTCGGCGGCGAGCCCCTTATGAATTTTGATGTTGTGAAAAAGCTCGTAGCATACGCTCGCTCAATCGAAGAGGAAAGCGGCAAGCATTTCCGTTTCACACTCACAACAAACGGCGTGCTTGTTGATGATGACGTAATTGATTTTGCCAACGCAGAGATGGACAATGTGGTGCTATCCCTTGACGGCAGAAAGGCAGTTCACGATAATCTGCGTAAGACTATCACGGGTGCGGGAAGCTATGACATCATACTACCCAAGTTTAAGGAGTTTGTTCGTCGCAGGACGAATGGAACATATTATGTAAGAGGTACATATACGCATTTCAACACAGATTTCTGCGAGGATATTCTGCATATGGCTGACGAGGGCTTTACAGAGCTTTCAATGGAGCCAGTTGTCTGCGCAGAGGGTGACCCCTATGCACTCACTCGTGAAGATCTTCCCGTCCTCTTTGGGCAGTACGAAAAGCTTGCGCTTGAGATGATAAAGAGACGCAAGGAGGGCAGGCCTATCACATTTTACCACTATATGCTCGACCTTGAGGGTGGCCCCTGCATTTATAAGCGCATCTCGGGCTGTGGCTCGGGTACTGAATATATGGCCGTCACTCCGTGGGGCGATCTCTATCCCTGCCATCAGTTTGTAGGCGAGGAGAAATACAAGCTCGGTGATATATGGAACGGCGTAAGCAATGACGCCGCCCGTGACGAATTTCGTTCTTGTAACGCCTACTCACGCCCCGAATGCCGTGAGTGTTGGGCAAGGCTTTATTGCAGCGGTGGCTGTGCTGCAAACTCATATCACGCAACAGGAAGCGTTAACGGAATTTATTCGTACGGCTGCGAGCTGTTTAAAAAGCGCATAGAATGCGCAATTATGATGAAGGTGGATGAGGCACTCGATTCCGATACTCCTCTCCCCTCACCCACACAAGCACCCACCGATTGCTCCTCCTGCGAGGACTGCGGCGTGTGCCATTGATGTTGCACCTGTGGTGCAAATGATGTGGGCTTGCGCCCAATGATGTTGCGCCTGTGGCGCAAAAGGAAAACACCAAAGCCGTTTCGAGAGAAACGGCTTTGGTGTTTTAATGAATAATGAAAAATGAATAATTGTGGAAACAAAGGCATTTCGGGGAAATGCCTTTGTGATTTTATTAAAATGATAGACAACAGAAAGCCGAAACAAAAAAGTATTTCCCAAACCCGTAGGGACGGCGATTTTCGAAGCAATTGTCTCGACCGGTCCGGAAAAGCAAAATCCTTTGGTTTTGCCTATAAACAGAACACCAAAACGCTACCTAAAAGAAAGCCTCACTTGTGTAAAGGGAGGTGGCACGCCATCGGCGTGACGGAGGGATTGTTGAAAAACTACGATTTTTCACTTGCCCACAAACATAATACCCCAAGCGATGACTAAAAGATAGCCTTGGTGGATTGTCAAGCAAGTGCAACACCAAAAAACGCTTCAAAAGGGGATTTCCAGCCCGGGCATTTTTCATAATCAAAAAACCAACGCCGTTTTTTTGGCGTTGGTTTTCTTTTTAGCATCGATTTTTAGTTCTGTATCTCAGTCACTATCAGTTTCCGCCGAGGCCTTTTTTGATTCGGCTCTGCGCCTTGAGTCTGTTCTCGGTATTGAGTATGCGCTTGCGGATTCTGATGGACTTGGGGGTTGCCTCTATAAGCTCGTCGTCGCCTATAAACTCTATTGCTTCCTCAAGGCTGAAGATTACGGGGGGCGTTAGAAGAAGCTTCTCGTCAGCACCTGATGAACGGATAGCTGTAAGCTGCTTTCTCTTGCAGGGGTTGAGCTGGATGTCCTCCATCTTGGGACATTCGCCGACAACCTGACCCTCATAAACAGGCATACCGGGAGAGATGAACATTCTTCCTCTGTCCTGGCAGTTATAAATGCCGTATGTTGTTGTCTCGCCCGTCTCGCTTGCGACAAGTGAGCCTGTAAATCTCATCGGGATTTCGCCCTTGTAGGGTGTATAGCCGTCAAAAATCGTGTTGAGAATGCCCTCGCCGTGTGTGTCCGTCATAAACTTTGTACGGTAACCGAACAGGCAACGTGTGGGAATGAGATATTCAAGTCTCATTCTTGAGCCTATCTGGTGCATCTCAAGCAGCTCGCCCTTTCTCTGACCGAGCTTCTCAATAACTGCTCCCATATACTGCTCAGGAACATCAACCGTGAGCCTTTCGATAGGCTCGCATTTAACACCATCTATCTCACGGAAGAGTACACGGGGAGTTGAACAGCAGATCTCATAGCCCTCACGGCGCATTGTTTCAAGCAGAATGGAGAGATGCATCTCGCCACGGCCTGCTACAAGGAACTCGTCGGTTGTCTCTCCGTCGCTTACTCTGAGCGAAACGTCCTTGAGGAGCTCACGGTAAAGTCTCTCACGGATCTGACGGGAGGTAACAAACTTACCCTCACGGCCGGCAAAGGGGCTATCGTTTACCGAAAATGTCATCTCTATTGTAGGCTCGCTGACCTTAACAAATTCGAGAGGCTCGGGAGCAACGAGAGATGTTACAGTATCGCCTATATTTATATCGCCCGCTCCTGAGAAAGCAACGATATCACCCATCTGTGCGCTCTCAACAGGCACACGGCGAAGTCCGTCTATCTGGAAGAGGGACGCAATTCGCACTCTCTTTGGCTTCTCTTCGGAGTGATAATTACAAATAAGAACATCGCTATTGAGCTTGAGAGTGCCTCTCTCAATGCGTCCTATGCCGATTCTGCCAACATAATCGTTGTAGTCGATGGAGGAAACGAGGAGCTGAAGCTCTTCGTCGGGATCTCCCTCGGGTGCAGGAATATAATCAAGGATGGTTTCAAAGAGAGGAGCAAGGTCAGTACCCTCTGTTTCGGGATCATTTGTAGCAGTACCTGCTCTGCCCGAGCAATAGAGAACAGGGCTATCAAGCTGCTCGTCATTTGCATCAAGATCAATAAGAAGCTCAAGCACCTCATCCTCAACCTCTGCTATGCGAGCATCGGGCTTGTCGATCTTGTTGATAACAACAATTACGGGATGATTAAGCGAGAGCGCACGCTGAAGCACAAAGCGAGTCTGGGGCATAGGGCCTTCTGCAGCGTCAACAAGAAGAATAACACCATTTACCATCTTAAGTACACGCTCAACCTCGCCACCGAAATCTGCGTGACCGGGTGTATCTACGATGTTGATTTTTACATCCTTGTAATGAACAGCAGTATTCTTGGCAAGAATGGTAATACCTCTCTCACGCTCGATGTCGCCCGAGTCCATAACACAGGTTACTGTCTCCTGATTCTGTCTGTAAATACCACCCTGCTTGAGCATTTCATCAACAAGTGTGGTCTTGCCGTGGTCAACGTGGGCAATAATAGCAATGTTGCGCAGATCTTCTCTTTTGATTCTCATAAAACTTCCGTCACTTTCCTTATTTTAGAATATCCTTTTAAATGGATTTAATAGACTGCAAAAAAATTACATTATATTATATCACAATTTTTTCTCGTTGAAAAGATGGTGCATATACAATATTACAAAATGTTTACACTTTGTTTTGTTAATACTGCACATTTTTCTTCTAAAAACTACCCAAATTTGCGCAAGACCGGGAAGCTTTCCTAAGCGTTCTCTTCTCTCCAAAAAACAGAAGTTCAAAAAAGGCGGGAGCATTTTATTTACATCACATCACTCAAAGCTATTTTAATTTTATATTCATCCAAACCGAGCTTTCGTATGCGTTTAACTTTGAGTTTGACGCATTTCTTGTTTTGCATTCGTCAGCTTTCTAATGTTAGTCGAATTTTATTAGATTACTATCTATTTGTTTATGTTTAAGTTAATTGTAGTTCTATTATCGTCTAATAATATTAATATTATGATATCGAATGTTTGATAAATATTTTAAAAAAGCACTTGACAAATCTTGATTTATATGATATATTTCTAAATGGAATAGTTTCATTATTATTTAATACCTTCTCTCTATCTGTGTGATCGTTTCTTTTTTAATCGAGTTTAATCGAGTTTAATCGAGTTGATCGCTCAGACCTTGCGTGCGCTTGTTACAAATCGTTTGTGCGAGTTGCGGGAGACAGGCGTTATGAAATTTTTCTCTTTTTGACTTGCAAAATTTTTCCTCTAAAATAAAGGAGTTTTTGAGATGGATGCTTTCCTTCTTCGTGATCCTAACCTGATTTTTGAGACGGCTACGCTTCTCTTCAACAACCGCAACAACAATTCCTGCCGTGAGCTGAAGAGTGCGATCCACAAGAAATTTGCCATTGATGAAAATGTACTCAACAGCTGTTTCGATGCCATCATCGAGCTGTCCGAATTTGTCTGTGACGGAGTTGAGGCAGAGACTGATGGCGAGCTTCTCGACTTTCTTTTCGGACGCCATTCCTCGATGAAGGGATGTTTTGCGTACTACATTATCCACGATCTCTGTCGTCGTCCCGAGCCTGACCCCAAGACAGACCTCGCTGCTCTGCGCTCGCAGTCTGCAGCTCTCTTCTTCGTTAATTTCTCCTCTCTCCTGGTTGCTGAATTTGCGCCCTCGGACTACACGGGTGTTGTAACGAGCTTCCCCGAGCTTTTTGCATTCATTGAAAAAATGCCCGTTCCCGATGACGAGAAGTGGGCACTTTGCCGTCTTTACAACAATTACGAGGAGTACCGTGAGAAGCTTGCTGACATTCTGACTCTTGCCATTGATCTCTATCAAAGCAAATTTGACATTGTAAAGCACTATATCGGTTGGTTCCTGGCAGCTACAAGCGAGCCTCTTATGACAAACGGCACAAGATTTATTGCCCAAAACTACGCCGCTGAGCTTTCAGCTTCAGCTGATGCGATATATCTTCAGCCCTCCATCGCTCTGTGCAACACCACTGAATACCTTATGAGCTACACCTCGGAGCGCATCAGCGACTACCTCTATGTCGGTGTTCTCTATGAGCCGCTTCGTGAAATCACGGATGTTTCGACGGTGGACGACAAGATCTGCAAGAGTCTGCGCACTCTCGGAGACAACCGAAAATATGAAATTCTCAAGCTTCTTGCTGAGAGTCCTCGTTACGGTCAGCAGATCGCATCCCTCATCGACATTTCGACAGCTACCGTATCGCACCATATGTCGATGCTTATTGAGGCAGGCTTTGTTGACATCAAGCGCGAGTCAAACCGAATTTACTACTATCCCAACAAGAAAAAAATCCGTGACTTTATCGACGAGCTGTCATCAGCTTTGCTTGGATAAGCGTTACATAATCTGATATTTTATCCGTCCTCTATATATAAGGAAGTAAAATGAACGAAAACACAACACGCAAACCACTTCTTATCTTCGATCTTGACGGCACGCTTTGCGACACAATGCCCATTCTGACCGAGTCAATAAATCGCACTCTTGAAGAGTTTTCTCTTCCTACACGGAATATGGACGAGGTACGCAAGGCTGTCGGAAACGGCGCGAGGATGCTCTGCCGTCGAGTTCTTCCCCCCAACCTTCAGGGAGACGATGAGATGGTCGACCGTTTCCACGCTCGTTATGACGAGATTTACGGCGAGCTTTATCTGCGTAGCCAAAGCGATGTCTATCCCGGCCTATATGATGCTGTTCGTACTCTCCACTCTCGTGGATACACGCTTGCGGTTTTTTCAAACAAGCCGAACATTTTCACGGTAAATCTGGTGCTTGCCGCATTTGGTGATGAGTTTTTCTCTCTCATTAGGGGTGACGTGGACGGTCAGCCGAGGAAGCCCGACCCTGAGGCGTTGCTTTCGATTTGTCGCACTCTCGGATTTGAAAGCTCCGAGACCTTTATGATTGGTGACAGCGAGCCTGACGTCTGTGCCGCACTTGCTGCAAAGACGGGCGTTGTCGCTGTCGGCTGGGGTTACAGAAGCCACGATGAGCTTATTTCTGCAGGAGCTACACTAATTGTAGACAGCGCAGACGAGCTTTGCAGGGTTTTTGAGTAAGATATTTTATTGATTTTTTGTCAGGGAGGGTATTTTTATGCTTGAAGCAAAGATCGTTTCTTCTCTCGAAAAGGTTTTTCTTGACACTTCCCTGTCGTCTCTTTCCGTCATCAACTATGGATATATTTACAAAAACGGCGTTTTCTCCTTTCAGCTTGTGCTGAGGGAGACCTCGGATGAGGCTGCACATCGCCGTTTTTTGTCTTTTTCCGTCGAGGGAGTGGAGAGAGATGCCTGTTTTGTGCGCACCGTAGATCTCGTCCCGTCAAATATGCCCTGTTATCCGGGACGGTGCGATGATGATTATTTACGCACAGAGCCGGGACTTTTTCCCGATCTACTCTCCCCTCTCCAGATGGATGGCAAGCTTGTCTGTGTGCGTGGTCAATCAAGAAGTGCATTGTTTGTCATTGACGAGAGCCTCGCAACGCTTGGTGTGGGAGAGAATGACATCACGCTCCGTCTGTTTGACGGCGAGGACGAGTACAAGCTTTCGCTGACTCTTTGTCTTATTGACGTCGCTCTGCCCGATATTGATTTTTCCGTCACACAATGGTTTCATTACGATTGTCTTGCGTCATATTACAACGTCCCTGTATTCTCGGACAGGCATTTTGAAATTGTCGAGAATTTTCTTCGCACGTATGTAAAATGTGGCAACAACACCATCCTGACACCCATATTCACCCCACCACTTGACACAGCCGTCGGTGGCGAGAGGCTGACAGCTCAGCTTGTTGGTGTAAGGCTTGACGAGAACGGTAAGTATTCCTTTGACTTTTCTCTTCTTGACCGTTTTATTGATATGTGTGAGCGAGTAGGCATCAAAAAATACGAGATCTCGCATCTATTTACACAATGGGGAGCGTCGCACGCACCAAAGATTATTGCCAAAACTCCTTTGGGCGAGAGACGTATATTTGGTTGGGAGAGCGATGCCACGGGTGAGGAATACACAGATTTTCTGCGCACCTTTATTCCATCTCTTCTATCTTATCTTAAGGCGAGGGGCATTGATGGGCGTTGCATTTTTCACATTTCCGATGAGCCAAAGGACGCTCATCTTGAAGGTTACCTTGCAGCAAGAGCCATTGTAGCCGACCTGCTTGATGGCTACACCATAACTGATGCGCTTTCAAATATTGATTTTTATCTCAGTGGGGCGGTAAGCACGCCCATTCCATCGACAAGTCGCATTGAGCCTTTCCTTGAGGTGTACGAAAAAGAGGGGCGAGGTGGGCTTTGGACTTATTATTGTTGCAGTCAGAATGTCGGTGTCAGCAACCGATATTTTGCGATGACTGGTGCGAGATGTCGATATATCGGCGTTCAGTTCTATCGTTATCGCATCGCAGGCTTTCTCCAATGGGGCTACAATTTCTACAACAATCAGCATTCTTGTGATGCAATCAATCCGTACTCGGACACAACGGGCAATTACTTCTCGCCCTCGGGAGATGCTTTCAGCGTTTATCCTGCCGCTGACGGAACTGCACTTGAGTCGGTTCGCATCAATCATTTCCGTGAGGGGCTTGAGGATATGCGTGCGCTCTATCTCGCCGAGTCACTTGTTGGAAGAGACGCCGTCCTCTCTCTTATTGAGGGTATTGTAAAAGAGGAAACGGGCGATGGGATCGTGTTCTCGAAATGCATCAACAAAAGCGACAGTATGCTACGGCTCAGAGCTGCAGTTGACAGGCTGATTCTGGAGCATATATAAAAAGAAAAGCGAGGTCACGCGCGTGACCTCGCTTTTATATATACCCCCGCCGAGCCGTGTAACCGTCGTCGGAAACCCTGCCGAGCAAGGTGGGCTCCTATCTTTGGCATCACTACTCCCAACATCCCGCAAACCCGTCGAGACAAGTCAATCGAGGGGTAGGCGAGGAGGTCTGCAAAACAGCCGCCGAGCATCCATTCGGATCCCTAAATCTATATGTCGGTTCCACTAATACGGCTAAGCACAAACTAAGCAGGAGAATTATTCTTTCTTACCCGATTATTCGTCGTAATCGAATTCTGCGTTGAAGGCGTCATCGAACACAGCAGCGATGCGCTCAAACTCAGCGTCATCCTCGATCTCTACAAGATCCTCGTTGCCCTCAGCATCAACGACAGCCTTGAGAATGATGTACTCGGAAAAACCGCCGTCCTCATCAGCACTTCCCTCGGGAATGAGTGCATAATACTGCACTTCATTCTCGGTGTAGCCACCGATAAGCTCAAAGCGAATTTCGTTGTCGTCCTCGTCAAGAAGAGTTACTACCTCAATTTCGCTCTCTTCGGGCTCTGTACCGGGAATGTTCTTGTTTTCGTCCATTTTTATGTCCTCGTCTTTCGTTATTTCAGTTTATGTACTATTATTGTACCTTATTATTATGCTTTTGTCAATGGTAAAAATGACAAATTGCTTACTCGTCAAGGTCGAGTACGGTCGAGAGTATGAAATTTGAGACAAACAGTCCCTTTGAAGTGAAGCGATAACCGTCCTCGTCCTTCTCGACAAAGCCATCGGGAACAAATTCGTCAAGTCTCGCTCCATAAGTCTCTCTGAAATCCACGCCAAAGCGTTCATAAAACAGCTCTAAGTCCACGCCTTCGGCAAGTCGCATAGCGAGCATTACATACTCCTCCATACATTCCTTTGACGTGATCTTCTCACGTGACTCGATGATGTCGATATCAGTTCCGATTATCTCCATACCGTCTATATAGTCACGGACAGTTCTCGTTGTAGCAATTCTCTCGCCACCGAAATATGAATGTGCCGATGCACCAAGTCCGAGATACTCGTCACAATGCCAATATTTGAGGTTGTGCAGAGATGCCATACCCTCCTTGCAGAAGTTGGATATCTCATATCTCTCAAAGCCTCTTGCGGCAAGGTACTCAACTGCTGACATATACATATTATATTCAGCCTCCTCGCCCGGAAGCACCAGCTTATCACGCATTTTTCCAAATGGTGTGCCGTCCTCAATCTTAAGCGCATAGAGCGAGATGTGATCCGGCTCAAGTGCAGTTATGAGCGAGAGCGTCTGCGAGAAGCTCTCCTCGGTCTGTCCGGGAATGCCGTACATAATGTCAACGCTGATATTGTCAAAGCCGGCAGCACGTGCATCCTCAAAGCATCTGACAAAATCCTCATAGCTGTGAGTTCTGCCGAGAAGTCTCAGCTCCTCGGGGATCGCACTCTGCGCACCGATGCTGAGTCGGTTGACGCCAAGGCGACGCAGCTTGCGAAGGAATGCGGCGTCGGCAGTCGCAGGATTGCACTCAACCGTAAACTCTCCGTCACGTCTGACCTTGAAATTGCTGTATGCAAATTCAATGATATGCGACAGCTTCTTGATATCAAGATATGTGGGCGTACCACCACCGATATAGATGGAATCTATCTCATAATTCTTGCATTCCCCTCTCATATCCTCCATTTGAAGCAAAAGAGCGTCGATGTAGTGATCAATTACATTTCCTGAGGGTGGTACAAAGGAGCAAAAGTCGCAATAATTGCATTTGCTTTTGCAAAACGGAATATGAATATACAGGCCAAGTGGTTTTCTCTTTTTTCCAAACATTAGCTTATCTCCTCTATCAGTTGTCATCTCCGAGCTTAAGAACTGCCATAAACGCCTCGGGCGATACCTGTACCGAGCCGAGCTTGCGCATCTTCTTCTTGCCCTCTTTCTGCTTTTCAAGCAGCTTCTTCTTTCTCGTTATATCTCCACCGTAGCACTTTGCAAGCACGTCCTTGCGCAGAGCCTTTACCGTCTCTCTTGCGATGATTCTTGAGCCTATTGCCGCTTGAATCGGGATCTCAAAGAGCTGGCGTGGGATATTTTCCTTAAGCCTTTCGGCTATCTTGCGTGCTCTTGCATACGCCTTTTCCTCGTGAACGATGAATGAAAGCGCATCCACCTGCTCGCCGTTGAGCAGTATGTCGAGTCTGCATAGCTTTGAAGCTCTGTATTCGTAAAATTCGTAGTCGAGCGATGCATAGCCTCTTGAACGGCTCTTGAGCGCATCAAAGAAATTGTATATAATTTCGTTGAGTGGCAGCTCATAATGAAGCTCAACACGGGTATTATCAAGGTATTTCATATCCTTGAATATGCCTCGCCTATCCTGGCAGAGATCCATCAGTCCACCGACATACTCGCTTGGCGTGATAATGCTTGCCTTGACTATCGGCTCATAGGCAACATCTATCTCATCGGGCTGTGGGTATGAGGTGGGGTTGTCAATTCTCACCGTCTCGCCCGTCTTAAGCTTAACCTCGTATATAACGCTTGGTGCTGTTGTGATGAGATCGAGATTAAACTCCCTCTCAAGTCTCTCCTCGATGATCTCCATATGGAGAAGTCCGAGAAATCCACATCTGAAACCAAAGCCGAGAGCTGTTGAGGTTTCAGGCTCAAAGGTAAGTGCCGCATCGTTAAGCTGAAGCTTTTCGAGCGACTCACGCAGATCCTGATAGCGTGCGCCGTCCTCAGGATAAATACCTGCAAATACCATCGGCTGAACGGTCTTAAAGCCCGGCAGAGCTTCCTTTGCAGGACGGGACGCAAGCGTTACTGTGTCACCAACTCTTGTGTCTGCCACATTTTTGATGGATGCCGTGATATATCCGACCTCACCCACGGAGAGCGTCTCTCGCTTTGAAAGTCCAAACGCCTCCATCGAGCCAACGGCTGTGACCTCAAACTGAGCACCTGTACTCATAAGAGTGATAGTGTCGCCACTTCTGAGGCAACCGTCCATCACACGAATATAAACCACAACTCCGAGATATGAGTCATAATACGAGTCAAAAATCAGCGCACGAAGTGGAGCATCGACATCTCCCTCGGGTGGGGGTACGTCACGAACAACTGCCTCAAGGACATCGTGGATGTTGAGTCCCATTTTTGCCGATACTGCAGGGCAACCCTCGGCAGGTATGCCGATTATTTCCTCGACCTCGTTTCTGCAACGCTCAATATCGGCAGAGGGAAGGTCGATTTTGTTGATTACAGGTACAATTTCAAGTCCTGCATCAACTGCAAGATATGCGTTTGCAAGTGTCTGCGCTTCAATTCCCTGTGTTGCGTCCACAACCAAAAGTGCGCCCTCGCAGGCGTTGAGGGAACGGGAGACCTCGTAGTTGAAGTCAACGTGACCGGGCGTGTCGATGAGGTTGAAGACGTAGTCCTCGCCATTGTCTGCGTGATAGTCAAGCCTTACTGCTCTCGCCTTTATGGTAATTCCTCGCTCACGCTCAAGCTCCATATTGTCGAGCACCTGCTCTTCCATATCACGCTTTGCAACAGCTCCCGTCTCTTCAAGAATACGGTCCGCAAGCGTGCTCTTGCCGTGGTCGATATGCGCAATTATTGAAAAATTCCTTATATGTGATTTGTCTGTCATTTTTCACTCTCTGTTTTACGAAATTCAAAATATATTATATAATATTACAGCTTATATTATATACTAAAAAGCCTCTCTTGGCAAGACCTTTGTTCAAGTTTTTTCTTCCAAGCGCATAAAAAAGCAACAAAAAACAGGGGCGCACTTGTAGGTAAAACGCCCCTGTCTGTATTTTGTCAATAAAGTCGTCCCCGTCGCATTCCTGCTGACTCAACGAGAAGCCCGAACATAACAAGCGTTGCCGAGAGTGTGGGAAGCAGGCTCTCAAAGCTATCGGGAGGGGAGATTATCAGCGTCTCGACCACGATAAGATAGACAATAGCCGCTGCGCAAAGCCCCATAAGCAGTACACGGGTGTTGATAGTTCCCGTTACCGTAAGCGCATAGACCAGCGCAAAGACGGTGCAGAGCACTGAGAGAACTACCGTCTTCCAGACCTCGTCCTCAAGGGTGCTGTAAATGAAATACACCACCACGCCAACGAGGGGATATACCGTTGGAATGAGGCTGTTTTTTCTTGAAAGAAGGATGACGCCCATAATAAGACAGCATACTGTCGGCAGGGCAAGACCGACTATTATATCAATGACTCCTACGCTGCGCGTGGGTGAGAGCACATAGCCGACAGTACCCATCGCCGCCGATGCAAAAAGCAGTAGTGCGGCAATTATTGCGTATGGAGAGTCAGGAGAAAGCGTTCTTCGGTTGTACGACATTTCTTCACCACTCAAACAATCTATAAAAATCGAAAAAACCAATATTTTGTTGTTTCCGCAAGAATTTCTTACTATATATTGTACTATCTTTCTTCGTGTTTGTCAAGGGTGTACGACAAAATAATTTGATATTTGTCAAATAAGTTTGTAAGACGTCTTGCCAAATGTCGTACCCCTTGTCGCACCTCTGTTTTTTTGGTTGACAAGCGTCCTTCCCGGTGGTATAATTATTAAGTGTAATTACAATACTTGTATTTTGGAGGTACAATATGAACGAAATTAAAGATAGAAAAGATATGGACACGGCGTTTATGTGGGATTTTTCGCATATATACGCAACTGAGGCGGACTTTGAGACTGAGTTTGCTTATGTTGAGTCTTCTCTGCCCTCTCTCGCCGCTATAAGTGGCACGCTTGGAGAGAGCTGTGAGTCTCTTGCAAACGGTCTTGACACAGTATTTGCTGTTGCCGAGAAGGTGGAGAAGGTATACAGCTACGCATCTCTTCACCGTGAGGCAGACAACACCGACCCCGAATACCAGAAGCTCGCTTCAAGAGCGATGCTCCTGTATGTTCAGTTCAGCACGTCCGTGGCTTTTTTGGAGCCTGAAATTCTTTCGATTGGCAAGGACACTCTGCTTTCATACATCGAAAGCACAGATAGACTTGCGAAATATCGCTTTATGATCCTCAATCTGCTTCGCTCGGCAGATCATATTCTTGACGAGAAGACCGAGGGTATTCTCGCCTCAATGATGGATGCGGCATCCTCGCCCTCCAACACCTACGATATGCTCACAAACGCTGACCTTGAGTTCCCGACCATCACAGGCGAGGATGGCAAGCCTCTCCCTCTCAGCGCAGGCAATTTCGGTGTCTATCGTGAGTCACCCAATCGCAGTATTCGTGAGAGCGCATTCAACACCTTCTTTGGCACTTATAAGAAGTATATCAACACAATAGCCGCAACATACGCAGGTAGTGTTAAATACGATTGCTTTGTTGCAAAAACAAGGGGATATGCATCGGCAATTGAGGCGTCACTCTCATCGGGCAACGTTCCGACTACTGTTTATGATTCTCTCATCGAGGCCATCCACTCCTCTCTGCCCTCTATGAAGAAATATCTCGCTCTTCGTGCACGTGTTATGGGCAAGGAGACTGTGGATATGTTCGACCTTTATGTTCCTATGGTTGAGGGTGTTGCAGAGCCTCTGCCCTACGAAAGCGCACAGACTCTTGTTAAGGCGGCACTTGCTCCTCTTGGCGAGAGATATGCCGAGCTTCTTGACGAGGCGTTTGCAAACAAATGGATTGACGTTTACGAGAACCGTGGTAAGAGCTCAGGCGCATTCTCGGCAGGCATCTTCGGTGTCCACCCCTTCGTAATGCTCAACTACACCGACACGCTTGACGATGCGTTCACCCTTGCGCACGAGCTCGGTCACGCAATGCATTCCTACTTCTCGTCCGAGGCGCAGGACTACGTTAACCACGACTACAGAATTATGGTAGCCGCGGTCGCTTCGACGGTAAACGAGGTTCTTCTCACCAAGTACCTCCTTAAGACCGAAACAGACCCCAAGAAGCGCGCGTATATCCAAGTCGGATCGTAGCCATGTCGTTCTGTGAGCCAAGGAGTTG
>JAZPXL010000003.1:0-3225 GCA_045543615.1 Eubacteriales bacterium | reverse complement strand
GGCGCACTTGCAAACACGGTGCTGTTTTTGGCAGTAAGCATCCCGATGGCAGACGGCAGACAATCACGCAAGGCAGGCTTTGCAGAATATAAGGCGCAAACAAGAATGCTGTTGCCAATCAAAAAATTCAATATACAAAGTAAAACAAAGAAGCATTGAAAACGCTTAGTTTTCAATGCTTCTTTTGTTTATGCCCACACTATTTGAAACATAAAGTTTGTAAAAAAGGCCACCGCTGTTGCGGCGGCCCAAAAGAAAGGAAAAATGATTATTTGTTGTTGTATACAACAGTTACGCCATCGTGTGTAGCTTCACCGTAAACGCCCTGACCACCACCGTAGAGCTGGTCAAATGTACAATTGATGAAGTGATCCTCACCGTCATTGTGTACGTGGTTATCATCCACTACTTCGTTTCCGTTAGCATCCGTGGGATGTCCGTATCTGGGATTGGAGTACGCACTGTTGCTAACACCGGCCTGTACTCTTACATAAGGCCAGCTTGTTCCTGCAAACTCACAATATGTGTAATTCGCCCAATCACCGTAAGTTACAGTAACATTCTCACAGGTAAGCTGAGGAGCTGCAGCATATGTTGTGCCGTCAACTGTTTCTGTCTTGCCCGTGTTGCCGATGAGCATTCCACAGCGACGATATGCATACCACTGATATGTTGATGTTACATCGTTGTAAGCGTCAATTCTACAAGCAACCGTGCAATCCTTGAGAAGGATCTTGGCACTTTCTCCTGCGCCACCAATTACGCCACCGATAGAGTTGTCAAAGTCACCCCACTGAGCAGCGACAGTTGTGCTTGCGTCTACATTACAATTGATGTACTGGTGTTCACCACTTGCCCAACCTACAATTCCACCTGCATAGTACTGATAGTCAGCTACATTTGAATTCTTAACAGTAATATTTTCAAATGTGCATTTGCCGTAAGCTGTTGCAGCAATTGTTCCGCATATTGCTGATTCACCTGAAATTTCAGCACCATCCATAACAAGATTCTTGATGGTTGCATCCTCGACCAAACCAAAAAGTCCAAGACCAAGGTCGCCGTAATAGTATCCGTTGTCGAGTGCCCAGGTGTTCTGGCTCATATTCACAATTGCGTGTCCCTGACCGTCAAATGTGCCCTTGAATGCTGTGTCTTTTCTGTAAGAACCAATCGGTTCAAAGCATTTAGTGTTAGAAAGATCCAGATCACAATCAAGCGTTATTTCTTTGCCCTCAAAAGTGTTGCCACCATCTACAAGAGCACTAAAGCCTGCAAACTGTTCTGCTGTATTGATGACGAACTCTGTATCTGTATCATTGTACCAGGTAGTATCAGTTGTTCCGTCCCATTTGTCTGCACGTGTCTTGATTGTGATTGTAACATTTTCGTGTTTGTTGTCACCCTCAATCGCGTCCACGGTTTCGGAGCATCTGCCGCAAACCTCATTGACATTAAAGTCCTTGTCTCCATAATTATTAACCGACTGGTCACCAGTAAGCTTTGAGTTTGTTACCTTGTTTCCGGAAATATTGGTGGATCTTGCAACATAACCTGCTATACCACCAAGATCACGGTATGCCGTAATGTTTACATCATCTGCTGTACAATTGGTCAGATAATGATTGTTGTCATTATCGCCGAGCCAACCAACAATACCACCCACCTTGTCGCCGTTATCATAGCTATCGCCAACAGAATTGGGAACTACCTTGATTTCTGCATCATTGACGTGGCAATTGTCTATACTTCCATAGAGCTGACCAACAACAGCACCTGCCATACGATGGCTTGCAATCTCAACTCCGGAAACTGTCAGGTTCTTAATGGTGGCTTTATGTGCTATACCAAACACACCCGCCCAACCTGCGTTTTTAACCGAAAGATTTGCAATAGTGTTGTTCTGTCCATCAAAAGTACCCTTGAATGCGTATGTGAAATCTGTGCTACTCACACCGGTGCGTCCGATGGGAGTCCAAGCCTCGCCGTCAAGGTCAATATCAGAGATAAGAAGAATGGTGTCTCCCTTGAAATCATCGTGAATAAAAGATGTGCTATCTGTCGCAAAGGTGCTTACGGGAGACTGTGCTGTACCGTTAACGATAGCAGCAAGGCCTGCAAGCTGTTCAGCTGATCCTATCTTAAAGGTTGTGGCGTCAGGGTTTTGGGTATACCAGCTGATGTCAATTCCACCAAGCCAAACTGCGCCACCATCATAATACTCATCAAAGCTATCGCTTTCGGAAGTAACCTGTGTCGCAAACAGATTAATACCAAGATTGATTGTGGGGACTTTTTCACCCACCTTAGCGTTTGCCTCATTTCCAACAGTTGTCGGCATATAAACTACCATAGTTACGATTTTCTCGTCACTATCTGTGTCGTTCTTTGCTTCAAGCTTTACTGTGCGAGAATTGTATGCCGTTTTCAGTGCTGTCGCTGTTGCACTTACTGCAGCAATAGCGGTGTCACGAGTGTAATCCTGCTCACCGTCAACAATACCGTATTTAATATGCTCGGAAAGAATGAGCTCTTCGTCCAGAACGTTGATCGACTCTACCTCATCAGCTACGTTAATGCCAAGATTGTACTTGAGATCAAGGCTACCTGCGTTTACTACCTTAAGTTTTACAACCTCTGTGTGTCCCGGCTCCCAAAGGGCATCCTTTTTAAATACGTTGGTGTCCTTGGTAACGAGTGTCCAATCATCCTGTCCCTCTACCTGATAGTAGAGCTCAACGTCAAGATTTCCCGACTTGATGATGTTGTTCGCGCTGGTAACGCTGTCTGTAAACCAAGCGAACGTCGTGCCTGTAAGCATCGTAAAGCAGATGAGTAGGGCTACTACACTGCTAAGCAATGCTTTTTTCGTTGGTTTGTAATTTGTCATTTTGTCTTTTTTCCTCCTGTTTTTAGTTTTTCTGACAAATCCATAGTTAATTTATAACTACGCAGAGTAATTATATTGCATTTCTAACTATTTGTCAATAGTTTTTAGTCGAAAATGTTATAATATTTTTGAGGGGAGGGATGATAATGACTATTGGTAAAAAGATCCGAAACGCAAGAGAAGATATGGATCTATCGCAGACTGAAATGGCAAATCTGATACCAATGAATCAATCCAACTATTCCAAAATTGAGCGAGACATCCAAGAACCAAGCATTGAACAGCTAAGGAGAATTTGTCAGATCCTTAATATCGACCCTCGCTATCTTTTAGGT
>JAZPXL010000002.1:0-10535 GCA_045543615.1 Eubacteriales bacterium | reverse complement strand
GCGTTAGCCATCCAAATAAAGCTGTAAATGGGGATGAAGCTCATCAGAAACATCAAGAAACCGTTGGAGGGCTGAATGTTTGCGCCCTTGGCTTCATTCAATGCTGCCTGCTGCAGGAAGTACTGAATCATCCATACGATCACGAAAATACCGCAGGTGATGCAACCGAGAAGGAATGCGGGGAAGAAGCCCATAATCTTCTTAACGCCAACCTCTGCTGCCATTTTGTTGTGGTCATTTGTCATCTTTGCCCAGGTGATAAAGGTGTAGATTCCAAATGTTACGATGTGGAGGATAAACCATTTGATGCCTGAAAAACGTCTGTACATTGTGTCGATCTCCTTTTAGTTGTTTTGTTAAAGATTGTTAATCTTTACTTAACAATTTTATCACAAATACAATTCAGTGTCAACATAAAAACTGAATTTTTGCATATTTTTGCATCTAAACCTTGGCGAAAGTGTTGTTGTTTGCATAAAACGAGCTGAATTATTCACTGCATAACACATTTTTCCAAAAATATGTATCGCTTGCTTTATTTCTTGCTTGAGTTCCAGTTTTCAAAGTCGTAGCAGAGGTTGATCTTTTTTAATGTGGGCGAGTTTTTTTCTTGTATTTGTGCTATTGCGTGATGTGTAGCCGTGTAGCAGCTTGTAGGATTCTTCTCATCAGCTCCTATATGACTCCAGACAACTGACTTGAATTTAATACTATCTTCCTCTTTAAGAGAAACGTGAGCAAGCTCAGGATGTTGCTCCACAGCCGACAGAATTATACTGTCAATAGGACAATCGGCAGTTTCAAATGCGTATGGGAAATTCTCAAGGCTCAGAAGCTTATCATCGAGAGTAACAATTCTCTCGCTGTCCTTATGCAGTAGGGGGCTTGTGGAGGTTTGAGCGGCGTGATGTGCCGAGATGATGAGGCAGAGAATCAGCTTGATGGCGATGTTGAACATCTTTTGAATATGACCGACGCAGAGCTTTTTGCCCTCGGCATCAACATCCTTGAATCTTCCTATGATTGAGCGAAATGCCTCATCCTCGGACAGCTTTGTCAGCTTCTCTATTCTTTCTTTGGTGGTTGTTTTCTTTGCGTATGTTTCAAAATAAGGGATGAGATTTTTGCAAATATCAAGGATGAGCTCTGCTTTATCTGTGTCACTCTTCTTTTTTATTTCATCGTCATCACGGTTTTTGCTGACGTGCTTGAAGGCGTCGTTCCAGCCGAGTCGCAGACAAGCCAGGATGACTTTGTTTTTGTCATTGTCTTTGATGGCTTGGGTGAGCGTGTCATATTGATTTGCCATCATACATTTGATTTGGTACGCCCACACAAGTGAGAAGTCTATTCCACCGATATTCATTGTTTTTCTCCTTTTTTACTCAAGAATCAGCTCCATACCGATCTTTTGCTCGCCAAGTCCAAGCGACCGATAAAAGCCAAGTGCATTTTTGTTGTCTGCCCAGACGTTGAGAGTCAGGTTGTAGCACCCCTGTGCTTTTGCAAACGCAACTGCAAACTGATAAAGCTGTTTACCGACGCCACCACCACGGGCGTTTTCGTCAACACAGAGATCGTCAATGTATAGAGTTTTGATGTCGGTGAGAATATTGTCATTTTCGTGGCAGATAAAAATGCAGAAGCAGTATCCGACAACCTCGCCCCTATCATCCACAGCCACAAAAACGGGGCGGGTTTCGTCCTCAAGAATTTCGCAAAGCTCATTCTGTGTATATTTTGCAGCACCTGCACGAAAGATGTCGGGGCGTGCTTTCTGGTGTACATCAAGCACCTGGTGCAAAAGGGAAGTGAGACGGGGTATATCGTTTTTTTCTGCTTGTCTGATTATCATTTGGCTCTCCAAAAAGTATTGGTTTAACTATAACTATAATTATACTCTTACAAAGCGTCTTGTCAAGTTCTTTTGTGATTTTGAATAAAAAATGAAAGTTTCTTTAATGAAAAACGCCAAAAATATAAAAAAGTGTTGACAATTAGTTGGTGTGATGTTATAATTTATATAACTCCAAATCCACTATTGGATTTGAAAATCGACCTAATAAAGAAAGGGCAAAAACAATGAAAAAGTTTACATCACTTTTCCTCGCTGTAGTAATGGTTGTTACTATGGTAATCGCTTGCATCCCTGCAAGTGCAGCTGACAAAGTTGATGTCAACTCCATTCTTGACGATGCTGGCTATAATAACGAGGCAGCAAAGGATTGGATGTGGGCTGGCAAGAGCAACTGCTATTATTTCGACTACTTCCTTGCTGCTAAGGACGGCAAGATCGGTTCCGGTGGCGACCCCGGTAACACCTACTCCCTCCGTGCAGGTAAGCTCGGCGGAAGCGGTTCTGCAGGCGTGTGCGATGGTTCCAAGACCTCGGGCTCGTTCTATCACGATACCGGTTCTGACGGATTTACAGTTGGCGGCAAGAAGTACACACATTACTTCGGCTTCAGCTACAAGGATGCTGTAACAGCTGACAGCTTTGCTTTCTACTCCTCCAAGGACGTTGAAAAATACGACAACATCACAAGCCTTGATGTTTATGTTGCTTCCGTAAACGCAACAAACGATGGCCCCGGCGAGTGGAAGCTCGTTGGCGGTGCTACAACAAGCACAACATACACAGATGATGCCGGCACAGCTCTCCTCTTCGAAGGCAACTTCACAGAGGCTGCTACATTCAACTATGTATTCTTCGCAGTAAACTGCGATAACTTCGCTCCCGACCACAACCGCTACAGAGTATATGAGTTCTCTCTCTTTGCTCCCGTAGTTCCTGAGAAGGAAAACGTTCTCCTCTGCACAGACGATGAGGGCTTCGCTGAATCCGGCAAGAATGTTGCTCAGTGGCAGCAGGCCGGTCTTGGCAACGTATTCTACTATGACTACCTCGCAGCAGTTGCTGCAGGCAAGGAGCTCAAGGCTGGTTCCGATCCCGGAGCTGACTACAAGCTTCGTCTCCCCACATACTCCGGAAGCGGCACAGCTGCTATCTGCGACGGCGTTAAGGATTCCTCCGGCACATCTCACAGCTTCACCAAGGGTGAGTTTGAGTTTGCAGGCAAGACCTATGACCACGCATTCGGCTACTGCTTCAAGGAAGCTGTAACAGTTAACGAATTTGCTTTCTACACATCTGCTAAGACAGATGAGAAGAAGGCTCTCATTACAGGCCTTGATGTATACGGTGGTACACGCAATGCTGACGGTACAGTAGACTACAAGCTCCTTTGGTCCTCCGGAACAACCAATATTCAGGACACAAAGACCGCTGAAGGCGCAGCTTACGCTACAGGTACATTCGATGCAGTTACAATCAACTACATCCGTTTCGCAGTTACAACCTCTATCACAGATGGTAGCTCCTCCTACCGTCCTTACGAGGCTGAGCTCTTCGCTACCGATGAAGCTCCTGTTGTTCCCGATGACACAACAGCTGCTACTCCCGATGACACAACAGCTGCTACACCCGATGACACAACAGTTACCGATCCCGGTGCAACAGGCGACAACGCATTTGCATTCGTTGCAGTAGCAGTTGTAGCAGTTCTCGGCGTAGCTCTCGTTGCTAAGAGAAGATACAACTAATAAAAAGTCTGAGAATAATCTCAGCTGAATAAAAACCTGACGGTCGATCCTCGGATCGACCGTCAGGTTTTCTTTTTTATTCTGTGCTGAGTTTTTCAAAGCCGTGAACAAATCCATTGGGGTCTGATGAGCAGATATCTCCGCCGATGACACGTCCCTTGCGAACTATGACGTTTGCCCACACCGTGCCATTGTTTTCGCCCGGATAGTTTGTGACCTCGTATGTATATCTTGTTACCGTCTTACCACGGTACTTTGAGAGGTCAAGTCCCTGTGCCTTCTGCAGCTCGTTGTAGCCCGAGAACACCCTGTCAAATTCATCGGGAAGCGTGACGTCGACGCTCTCGATTGGCTCGCCCGTTACAGAATAGCCAAACTGCTCAAGAAATTTCACCATATCCTCATTAGTTTTAATTCCGTCATATTTTACGCTTGCAACCGTGTCGGTGTAGCCGTCCCCATCGTATGCGGGAACGAAGATGATGAGTGCCGCAAGTGCTGCGACGGCAAGCCCGATTACTGCAAAAAACCTCAGCGTGCTGGCTCTGAAAGAATAAATGAACATAAAAAAGACCTCCGAAAAATCCATACTCATTAAGGATATATTCTGTGTGAGGTCTTTTTATGCGATATATTTTTATATGTATTTGATATATATTACTATGCCGATTCTCGCTCAAAATTATACTTGACACGGTACGCCTTTACGGAATGCACCATACCAAGAAGCAGATACATCGCAAAGGTTGACGAGCCGCCGTAGCTTATAAATGGAAGAGTAATGCCGACAACGGGGAGAAGTGCCATACACATTCCGATATTTTCGATAGTCTGAACGATAATTGCCGCCGCAACGCCGATGCAGAGGAATGCGCCGCTGTCCTTGCGTGCTTTTTTGGCAATCATCATAATTCTTGCAACGCATACAACCAGGCAAACGAGAACAAGTATGCCCGAAATCAAGCCCATTTTCTCGCAGAGTGTGGAGAACGCAAAGTCATTTTCACAGGCAAAGAGTTCTTTGTAATAGTCGCCACCGAAAAGTCCCTTACCAAACATTCCACCGTTTGCAAGTGTATTCTGACCGAGGATTGCCTGATAACCGTAATCAAGAGGGTCTCCGTGAGGATTAAAGCCGTAGATTATTCTTAGCCTCTGGTCTTCACGAAGGAATGTCCAGAGATATGGGAATGCGAGGACTGCGACAGTTCCGACACCGAGGAAATAAAAGCCACTAAGACCTGCACAGAAGAGCATAATAGCCACAATTCCACAATAAACGAGCGCAACTCCAAGGTCTCCCGAAGCAAGTATAAGGCCTATTACTGCGCCTGCGTGGACGGCAAGTCCGAGAAGAGAGAGTGGATGATTTATTCTGTGCTTGACAAGGTCGATGTGCTTTGAAAATGTTACAATAAACGTAGCTTTTACAAACTCTGAGGGCTGAATACTGAGCTTACCAATATAAAGCCAGCTTTGATTTTCGCCCTCGGAGACACCGAAGACGAGTGTTATTGCAAGTATTCCTATTTCTGCGATAAGGAATGGTATCCACAGCTTGTTGACTACCTCCTGATAGTCGAGCGTAGAAATGAAGATCATCACGCAGACGCCGACGAGAGTTGCAGCAGTCTGCATTTTGAGCATTCCCGTTCCGTGAGTTGGTGCGATACCGAGCATCAGAAGGATGCTGAAGAGTGAGAGAATACTTGTGCAGATAAGTAGGCATATATCAAACCGCTTCAGCTTATCCCTGAAGGGCGTTGTTATTGATTTCATTTTTTGCCCTCCGGGAGAGAATATTCAGGGGCAGATGATATCTGCCCCATAAAAGCTTTTAATACTGGCGTCCCCAGACAACCATATGCTTAGCAGGTCTGCCACAGCATACGCAAACATCGGAGAGGTGCTCCTCATCAAAGGGGATGCAACGGGATTTTACTCCACCTGTATCGTTCTTGATCTTGTCCTCGCACTCGCTGTCTCCACACCACATAGCACGGATGAAGCCAGACTTGGTTGATGCGATCTCGAGAAGCTCGTCATAGGTTGTTGCAGACGAGGTTCTGCTCTCAAGGTTCTCGAGAGCACGGCGATAAAGCTCATCGTGAACTGCAGCGAGAGCTGTCTCTACGCTGTCCTCAATGCCATCGAGAGATACGAAAGTCTTCTGACGGCTTACACGGGAAACGAGAACGCAGGAGTTGTTTTCGATGTCACGGGGGCCGATCTCAAGACGAAGAGGAACGCCCTTCATCTCATACTGGGAATACTTCCAGCCTGCAGAGTTGTCGCTGTCATCAAGCTTTACACGGAAGCGAGTAGAGAGCTTGTCTCTAAGCGCACGAGCAGCCTCAAGAACGCCCTCCTTGTGCTGTGCAACAGGGATGATGACTATCTGTATAGGAGCGATGGCAGGTGGCAGGATAAGTCCGTTATCGTCGCCGTGTGTCATAATAATTGCACCGATCATTCTTGTGGAAACGCCCCAAGAGGTCTGGTGAGGATATTTGATGGAGTTGTCACGAGCTGTGTATTTGATGTCAAACGCTCTTGCAAAGCCGTCACCGAAATAGTGAGTTGTTCCACCCTGAAGAGCAACGCCGTTGTGCATCATAGGCTCAACTGTGTAAGTCTCAACTGCACCTGCAAATTTTTCCTTTTCGGTCTTTCTGCCCTTGACAACAGGGATAGCGAGAGCCTTTTCGTAGAAATCTGCGTAAACATCGAGCATACGCAGAGTTTCCTCTCTTGCTTCCTCTTCACTTTCGTGCATTGTGTGTCCCTCTTGCCAGAGGAACTCGGAGGTACGAAGGAAGGGACGGGTTGTCTTTTCCCAACGAACCACATTACACCACTGGTTATAGAGCTTAGGAAGATCACGGTATGACTGGATGATATTACGGTAATGCTCGCAGAAGAGAGTTTCAGAGGTGGGGCGAACGCAGAGACGCTCGCTGAGTTTGTTCTGTCCACCGTATGTTACCCAAGCACATTCGGGTGCAAAGCCTGCAACGTGGTCTGCTTCTTTTTGAAGAAGAGATTCGGGGATGAACATAGGCATATATACATTTTCGTGACCAAGTCTCTTGAATTCGGTGTCAAGAATGCGCTGGATATTCTCCCAAATAGCATAGCCGTAGGGACGAATGATCATACAGCCCTTAACGCCCGAATAATCGACAAGCTCAGCCTTTTTAACAACGTCTGTGTACCACTGGGCAAAGTCGGTCTCCATTGATGTGATCGCATCGACCATTTTCTTGTTGTCTGCCATTTTTATTATCCTTTCAAAAGCAAAAGTACAAATTTATTCAAATTATATTATAAAACAAAAATCCGTCCGTGTCAAGAGAGTTGTTGATTTTGATGCAAAGATTTGCTACCAAAACGCTTGCATATAAGTCCATAGAGATAGATCGTGTGTACTCCTACCAAGAGATAGAGAAGAATATAACACACAAGTGCCGCCACAAATCCAAAGCTCTCCCAAACGGACGAGATGATAATATAGCTTGTTGGGTAATATGGGCTCATATAAAAAAGGTTGAGTGGCTCTGTTGAATTTTGTGCGAGAGGAGCGATCGCAATATTTAAAGCCGTTGCGACCGTAAGTGTTGCGAGAAAAATTGCAGAGGAGGGGAGGATTGCTTGCTTGTAGGGGATGCGCATTGTTCTTTTTGAGAGCACGAGCGCACCGAGCGCAATCATAAGCGTGTGCCATATCATTGTGTGCAGGGAGCGAGAGATATCTCCATAGAACTTTGGATAGGCGATAACAAGACATCCTCCCATAGTCAGAAAGAGCGAGATAAATGAATAAATTGCCTCTTTTGCCTTTCCCTCGGGCAGAAGTGGAGCGACGAGCGCGGCGGGTGTTATGTATGAGCAGAGCTGAAGAGGAAGTGCGCCGAAATTGTATTGACCGTCTGCGAGAATGAATGTGCAGTAAAGCTGCTTATAGATTTCAAGCACAAGAAAGACAATACCAAATGCGAATGTGATTTTGTCAAGAGCCTTTGGAGTTATTCGCTTTGATAATATTGGTGTGATCAGGGCAATGGCAACGCAGAGGGTTATGAAGGAGAGGTGAAGCGATGCGAAACGCTTGGGTGTTTCCATTGGCATATAAGTCAGGCGCAACAGTGAGTCGACCACAGTTCCGTCACAAAGCAGGTCAATGAGACAAGCTCCACCGATTGTAAGAGTGATACACAAAGCTATAATTCTCTTTGTTTGTGTCTTCATTTTCGCTCGTCGTCTCCTTTCTGAGTTCTTGATTACATTATAGCATTTAAGCACAAAATAGTCAATACGGATGCTCTTGCAATAGGGAGCAAAATGTGATATACTTTATTTATAATTATAGCTTAGATTACATTTGAGAAAAGAGGTGGCGAAATGGCAGAGGGCAGAATTCGTGTGCTTGGTGTTGGGTTTGACAGCCTCAGCGCAAGCGAGGGAGCCGAGCGAGCGTTTGAGCTTTGCGTGCGTCGGGGAGACGTGGCTTCAGTTGCCGTTACGCCCAACCCACTTATGATAATGAACGCGCAGGAAAACGAGCAGTTGAGGGTGGCACTTGAGTCAGCAGAGCTGTCGCTTGCTGACGGTGTTGGGGTAATCTCTGCGGCAAGAAGACTTTCACTTGATCTGCCAGAGCGTGTGACGGGCATTGACACAGTCCTCTCGGTGCTTGAAAAGCTGAGTGCATCATCAGGTTCGGTGTTTCTGCTTGGAGCTCGTCCCGGGGTTGCAGAAGAGGCAGAGAGGCGACTTTCTGCTATGTATCCGGGAGTTTTAGTGCTTGGAGCTCGGGATGGATATTTTGAGGATGGAAGCGAGAGGGAGCGGGAGATAATCTCAGCCATCAAAAACGCACACCCGGATCTTCTGATCCTCTGTCTTGGCAGTCCACGTCAGGAGGTGTGGGCGCACGCGCACAGGGGAGAGCTCTCGGGCACAGGGCTTGTGTTCTGTCTTGGTGGAACACTCGATGTATTGGCAGGAGTACGCCATCGCGCGCCAAAGCTTTTTATACGTTTACGTCTTGAGTGGCTCTGGCGAATGATGATCGAGCCTCGGCGTTTCCGTGCCATCCCCGCCCTTGTGCGCTTTTTTATGCTGACGAGAGGTAAAAGAGGCAAGAGGGAAGAGTAATTTATGTGAAAAAATAACCAAAGTTGGCTAAAATTTTGGTCAATTTGTTGGAAATTGTTATGAAATTAATAATTTTTTCTCAAACCCCTTGTATATTGCTAAAAAATAGAGTAAAATATATAAGGCAAAAATCGGGACTTGAAAAAGCCGTAGCCAAAAGAAATAATAAAAAATAAAAATCACATAAACGGAGGATTTCCAAAATGTCAGTTAAAGTCGCAATTAACGGTTTCGGTCGCATCGGTCGTCTGGCTTTCCGTCAGATGTTTGGTGCAGAGGGTTATGAGGTTGTAGCAATCAACGACCTTACCAGCCCCAAAATGCTCGCTCATCTTCTCAAGTACGATTCCGCACAGGGAAGATACAACCACGAGGTTTCTGCTGATGACGAGGCAGGCACAATCACAGTAGACGGCAAGACAATCAAGATCTACGCTGAGAAGGACGCTAACAACTGTCCTTGGGGCGCACTTGATGTTGATGTTGTTCTTGAGTGCACAGGTTTCTACACCTCTAAGGCTAAGTCTGAGGCTCATATTAACGCAGGCGCAAAGAAGGTTGTTATTTCTGCTCCCGCAGGCAACGATCTTCCCACAATCGTATTCAGCGTAAACGAGAAGACTCTTACAGCTGATGACACCATCATTTCTGCTGCATCCTGCACAACAAACTGCCTCGCTCCTATGGCAAAGGCTCTTAATGACTACGCTCCCATCCAGAGTGGTATTATGACAACAGTTCACGCATTCACAGGCGACCAGATGGTTCTTGATGGTCCTCACAGAAAGGGTGACCTCCGCCGTGCACGTGCTGCTGCTATCAACATCGTTCCCAACTCCACAGGTGCTGCAAAGGCTATCGGTCTTGTAATTCCTGAGCTCAACGGCAAGCTTATCGGCTCTGCTCAGAGAGTTCCCGTTCCGACCGGTTCTACCACAATCCTTGTTGCTGTTGTTAAGGGACAGAACATCACAAAGGAAAGCATCAACGCTGCTATGAAGGCCGCTTCCTCTGCATCCTTCGGTTACACCGAGGAAGAGCTCGTTTCTTCCGACATCATCGGCATCACATACGGTTCTCTCTTCGATGCTACTCAGACAATGGTTTCCAAGATCGGCGACGACCTCTATCAGGTACAGGTTGTTTCTTGGTACGGCAATGAGCACTCTTACACATCTCAGATGGTAAGAACTATCAAGTACTTTGCTGAGCTTTAATTCACAGAAGAATTAAAAACCATGCGCTAATAAAAGCCGTTGCTTCAACAGCAACGGCTTTTTGATTTGTCAATCACCGAATTCCCACAAATAATAGTCTTCAAGGGTAGGAGAAACTGCAACCGCCATTTCACACGGAGAGCTTTCGGAAATAATACGCAGAACTACGCCGGTATCTTTTTTTGAAATTCCGATAACCCTATATTTGTTTTGAAGTAGCGACACCTCGTCTTCGGAGCAAGACACATTCCAGACCTTGTTTGTTATTTTTTTACTCAACTCCCCCGGAGAAGCGCAGTCGACGATCTTTCCTTTTTTCAGCATAATTATCTTGCTTGCGGTATATTCAACATCACTCACCACATGAGTAGCAATCAATACAATTTTGTTAAAAGCAATTTTTGAAATATAATTTCTTATGGCTATTCTCTGTTTTGGATCAAGCCCTGCCGTGGGCTCATCAAGTATTATCACCGAAGGATCCCCCAGCATAGCCTGTGCCAGGCACAAGCGTTGCTTCATTCCTCCGGACATAGCTCCGATTTTTCTGCTTCTTTC
>JAZPXL010000001.1:0-16892 GCA_045543615.1 Eubacteriales bacterium | reverse complement strand
GTTTGGTGACCCGTACGGGAATCGAACCCATGTTCCCAGCGTGAGAGGCTAGTGTCTTAACCGCTTGACCAACGGGCCTTGTTTTTCGGTGCTTTGATATTATATCACATCTTATCTCAAATTGCAATACCTTTTTGAAAGAATTTTAAAATTTTTTTGCCTTTTTTGCTCCTTTTTTAGCTTTTTTTCGCAAGTTTTCTATATTTGTTGCCGTGTTTCTCCGTTTTTTTTAGTCTTGTGTGCTTAATCTTTTTTGCTCACGGGTACGGCCGTCATCGTTTTTTTACTCTTTTTTCCGTCTTTTATCTGTCTTGTATAATTATCTCCTGTGGTGGTAATAATATGGACAGGCAAAGATGCCAAAAAGGAGGCTACCTAATGATACTTGACCGTATTGCCTTGATAGTTACCATAATCGGTGCGCTCAACTGGGGTGGTGTCGGACTTTTCAAATTCGACACAGTTGCCTGGATCTGTGGTGGAGCTGACTCCATTTTCGCGCGCATCATCTACACCGTTGTCGCTCTTGCGGGACTTTGGTGTATCTCTCTTCTTTTCCGCTCAAGTGGCGAGGAAGAACTGAGCAGTAACTGAGGAAAACGCCGCCATCTGTTTTTTGCAGGTGACGGCGTTTCTTATTTTTATTCTCCCTCTTCCTCTCCCAGATAGGGCGTTATATCCTCTGCGGCAAGTTCTGCGGGCGTGAGCCTGCCGTGTGTGCGCTCGAAATACTGAACATTATTGCGAAGCAGGAACAAAAACTGATTGTTAACGCTTCTGCCCTCTTTCCTGCTTATAACAAGCAGCTTACGGAGCATATCCTCGGACATTCTGATTTCAACTTTTATATCTTTTTTCATTTTACTTTTCCTTTATATCAAGTCTTTCTGCAATTATTTTCACAGCTGCGCTGACGGTTTCGTTTCTTTCTGCGAGTGTGCGCTCGGAGAGGAACGATGAGCTGTTTTTGCCCGTCTCGAGTCCCGATGAAACGAGCTCGTCAAGGTCGCCCCATCCAAAGAAAAGGCCGAGATCGAGCACCCTGTTTTTTTCTATTATTTCAAGAAGAGCATCTGCGTCCTTGTGCGAGCCTTTTACGCCATCCCTGGCCGAGCTTGCGTATTCTGCCGACGAGGACGAGAGAGCTGTAACAAGGCTTCGAAGCCTTGTGCCGTTGCTTACGCCGAGTGGTGAAGCAAAATACAGAAGCGTTTTTGCATCAATCGGCGTTATGTACTCGCTTGTGCCGTCGAGCTTTGGCACAGGCAGATAGAACTCCTCGCCTGCCACATCCGACAGTGGCGAGAGCACGAATGCCGAATCTACGGCCGATGAGTTTGTGTCAACAAGCGCAAGTGCTGCCGAATAGGGACTCGAGAAAGCGTTGCCACTCAGAGCCGACTCTGGCAGAGAATATGTATTCTTTGAGTACAGCTTGCCACCAAGCGAGAGGTAGGCAAAGACGTTTTCTCGCTCATTTTGGATAGTGAAACCGAGCGCGCTGTCAGAGCTGCTCTCGATCTCGCTTATAAGCGAGAGGAAATATTCATTTGTAAATTCGCCCTCTTTTGCATATCTTGTCGCCTCGTCAGCAAATGCAGAGTATCCCCCTCTGTATTTAAGTGCGTAGGACGAGTAGAGCGTGCTGCTTAAGGCAGGCGTAGTAAAAAGATAATTTTTGCCACCTATCGAGAGGGATGACAATATGTCACTGTCAATCCCTGCGCAGTTTTCGTCGATTTCAATTCCTGCCTCGCCGACGTCTTCAAGCAAGGCTTGGCAAAGCAGGTGAAAAGCATCCGTTGCATTGAGCAGCAAAAGATCGTACTCTGACGAGAGCGAAAGAGCTTCTGCTTTGATTTTTGTGACGATGGAGGAGCATCTCGACTCTGTCACGGTCGCAGAATACACGGCAAGCATAGACTCAAGCCTACGGTCAAGCAGTGCGCCGGTATCCTCATCCTCTGCAAAAAATGAGGTAAGTGACTCGCTTGTGCCTTCTTGTGCGAGCACACGAAGCACATCCGTGTCCTTTGGTGGCGTTGTATCGGGTGGCGTGATGACAACGGGCGTTGTGGTGTTATCGGACGTGTTGCCATTTGTACTCACCTCTGCCGTTGTGCCGTCAGGGGTTGTAGTGTCACTACCCTCGCCGAAATTACAAGAAGAGAGTAGCGTGGCACAGAGAAGTATGACGGCGAATAATGAAAGTAGCTTTTTCATAGTTACCTTTTTGTTTTTTATATTTTAACTTCCTTTGTCTTATTTTTCTCGGGCGATTATTCTTGGTACTCTTGATGAAATATGACAGAGGCATTCGTGAGGAATTGATCCTACGAAGCTTGAATAAGCATAAACATCGTCGATGCTGTCAAATACAACGAGCGTGTCTCCGACCTCAACATCAAGCTCTCCGACGTCGACCATACACATATCCATACATACACGGCCAACGATGGTACCCTTGCCGATGTACTCGCCACTCTTTTTTCTGAAGCTGACGGTTGCGCCTGTTGAGCGACGGTAAAGTCCATCTGCGTAGCCAATACCTGCTGTGATAATTTTTGTTGGCTTTGAGATCTTGTGAAGACCGCTGTAACTGATCTCCTCTCCCTCCGTTGCATCAATGACACGTGTTACACTTGCGCACAGCTTCATTGTGGGTCTCAGTGGCAATATAAACTCCGGCGTTGGATGGAAACCAAAGAGAATAACACCGATTCTCGCTCCGTCAGCGAGATATTGCGGAGCGACGAATGCGCCTGAGCTGTTGCATATATGTACGCATTCGGGAGCAAAACCCTCTTTTTTCATAAGCCGAGCGGTGTCAAAGAACCGCTCTGCCTGAATGGCGGTGCGCTTTTTTGCGTGATCATCGACATCCTCGGCGCAGGCGAAATGCGAATAAACACCCTCGATAGAAAGGGATGGAGATTTTGCAAGCTCTGCAATTGTGCGAGCTGTGCTATGACGGTCGGACTCGGTAAAGGTCGGGTAGCCGATGCGATTCATACCCGTGTCGAGCTTGACGTGCGCACGAACAACGATGTTTTTCTCTGCGCAAACGGATGCGATACGGCGAGTGTATTCTTCGGACGGCAGGGAGACGATGAGGTCATATTCTGCCATAAGTGGAGCGTACTCTGCGCCGGTCGAGCCGAGCATAAGTATATCGGGGTGGTGAGTGGACGGGGCAAGTACCGTTCTTATTGCAATAGCCTCGTCAAGAGTAGCAACGGCAAAAAAGTCACAGCCCTCCTCTGCAAGTGTACGGCAAACCGTCTCAATTCCGTGTCCGTAGGCGTTAGCCTTGACAACTGCGATAAAACGGCAATCGGGCTTTGAGGCGTGTATTCTGTCTTTGATATATTTGTAATTGTAACGCAACGCATCAAGATCAATCTCTGCCCAAACTCTCGATGTGTCATAAATGGGCATATCCTGATAAATTCTGTAAACGCTTTCGTTCATAAGAAAACCTCTCGGTGAATATGGTAATACATAGTATATTATATCATATTTTCAAGCGTTTTGCAATACATTATAGTGAGTGGAGATGAAAAATGAAGAAAATAACTGTGCTTTTGATATTTTTTTGCCTTGTCCTCCCTTGTTCTCTGTTCAGCTCTTGCAGACAGAGCGCAGGTGGCGATCCTCTCTCACCAATAAAAAAGCCGTCAACCTTTGTCTTTGAGGGAGTGATTGAGGGTGTGGAGTGTGGTGGCGTGGTCGAGATTTTGGCAGACGGCGCAGGTGGGAAAATAGTCTATGACACACCTGCCTCTCTTTCGTCGGTGAGCGTCAGCTGTGAGGACGGGAGATGGAGCGCAGCTCTCGACGGCATCACACTTGAGGGTGCGTCGGCAGAGAAGCTCGGCGCACCACTCTACGTCTTTCTCTTTCACGGTGAGGTCTTTGGAGTGGATGTCACCGAGATGGACGGCGAGAGGCTGACTGAGGTGACGGTTGAGGGGGACGGTACTGTTACTAAGTGGTACTTTTCGCAAAAGCCGGAAGAGGTGAGAGGGGTGAGAGTTTGTGACGGAGGAGACGAGGTGCTTTGGATGCGATTGGTAGAGCTTGACGGCAAAAATTTTAGCACAGATGAAAATACAAACGAAATAATAAGCCCAAAAACAAACCAAGAGAAAGAAAAGAGGTAGAAAAATGCAAAGACAGCTTTTGATTACGGCATTCGCCGCACTCGTTGCACTTGCCGTGGTGCTGACGGCTACTGCCGCACCACAGGGCGTTGGGGCAAACACGCCGAGTGCAGAGACACGGGGTGAAATAACGCAGGACACGGCGGAGACGGAGAGCGAGGGGACGGACGGCGCAGATAATACGGACGTGACGGACGAGACGGACGGCGAGAGTACGGGCGAACAGACGGACGGTGAATATTTCGGCAAGATACCTGATTTTGATGGTGCAGAGATTGCAGAGGTTTTTTTCAACGGACGAGAGATGGAGCTTCCATACGCCGCAAGTGTTGGTCAGACGGTCTATATGTCGGTTGAGGCGTTCAGAGTGCTTACAGGTGGTGAGGATATCGTTGCAAACGTGGGCGAGAGCTACATAAAAACAGGGGACAGAGCAATTCCGTGCTCGTTGTCGACGCTTGACGTGACCGTTCGTGACTTTGAAACTCCCTGCGCACCCGTAGAGGCACTTGCAAAGGCGGCAGGGCTTGACGTGGCAGTTGGGCGTGACGGCTCTGTTTGCTTTTGGGGAGAGGCTACCTATCCCGAGGCGAGCGAGGTGTACAGCGCAGACGATCTGTATTGGCTTTCAAGAATTATTGCGGGCGAGGCGAGAGGAGAGCCGTTTTTGGGTCAGCTCGCCGTCGGAAATGTGGTGCTTAACCGAATGAGCCGTGATTATTTTCCTGATGATGTTTACGGCGTTGTCTTTGATAGAAGAGGCGGCATTCAGTTTACACCTGCATATTGCGACAATTTTGACGTTCCACCACCCGAAAGCTGTATCCTTGCCGCGCGCCTCTGCCTTGAGGGCTTCTCAATTGACAGCGACATCCTCTACTTTTTCAACAGCTCCATAGCAGCGGGCAGTTGGATCGTCAACAACTGCGTGTTTACACTCAGCATAGGTGCGCACGATTTTTACAGGGATGCATAAAAAGTGAAAACGATAAATAAAAAAACAGCCCGAAACGAGCGACTCGTTTCGGGCTGTTTTGACAAGATGCAACTAAACTGCCGTCAAAATCCTGCATTTTTGACAGAGAAGTGCAAGGCGTTAAAACAAGGAAATTTTTACAGAAAAAATATTTTTGTTTAATGTGTATAATTCGCTTGGTTTTGAAAAAAGTTTTCTACAAGCTTTTTTGGGGCTGTGGAAAACCCTGTGGTAAATGTTGAAAACTTTTAAAAAGGGCTTGTTTATATGGTTTTTTGGAGGATTGTCCCACGCACAAGCCTGTGGAAAACTTCTTTTTTAGGGTGTATTCGTAAAATTTACAATTGTGCTCAACTTTCTCGCTTTTGCACAAAGTTTGAAAAACGGCAGAAAAAATTTATGACGGACAAGAAGCACGTGTCCGTCATTTTTGAAAATTATATGGAGCAGATAAGTTGCTCTATCGGTACATAGCCACGTCCAAAACTCTTTACGGAGGCGTCTGCATATTTAGATGCGCTTACGGCGGCGGCGAGAGTCTCGGGGCGCAGGGTGCGAATGACACTTAGGTATCTTCCGAGGGGGTACGGCTTGATGCCCGTTGCCGCCGAAATATCGCTCGGATTCATTCCTGCACAGGTGAGAGTGGAGACGGTCTGCATATCGCAGATGACACGGACAAGCTCGGACATAATTATAACAGGCTCGGTTTTGTTTGCTTTCATCTGCGAGAGAACGGAGAGCGCACGGTCGGTATTCTTTGCTAAAATTGCATTAGCAAGCGCAAAGGTGTCAAACTCCTCCGATGGTGATGCAGCAATTTTTACGTCAGCCTCGGTGACCTCTGTGCGACCGTGGGCGAGGACGTAGAACGAAATTTTATCAATCTCGCTTGAAAGCGCAAACATATCAGAGCCACAATAGTCAACTGTCAGCGCACATACTCTCTCGCTTGCGCGAACCGAGTTTTCTGAGTAGTGCCGAGCGCACCATCCCGACAGACGTGCAGGAGTTATGCGCTCAAAGCGCACCCCCACCATAACCTCGCAAAGCTTCTTTAAGATAGCCGACGGACGCTTGGGCGTGCCTGCGTCAATGCCACCCGATGGTACGGAGAGGATTAGGATGTTGTCAGCGTCATCCTCAAGAGAGGTGGCAATATCTATGAGAGAGGATAGCTCTGCCGAGCGCATTTCCGACGGCGAGAGCGAGAGGATGACGAGCTTTCGCTCGCTCATAAGCGGTGGAGACGCGAGTGCTGATGCGAGAGCTTCGGGCGAGAAGGTCAGCGCATCCATACGAACGAGATCGAAATCACGAGCACCGTCGCCGAGAAATGTATCGGCGGCAATACGCAAAGCGTTCTGCTTTAAATAGTCTTCCTCGCCAAAGAAAAGATATGCGCCACGCGCGTCCCGTAGCTGCTTGCGAAAGGCAGATTCGCTGATAATTTCCTTCACTCCTACCACCTCTTTTTTTGAGAAATTTCATCTAATAATATAATATCACAAAAACCTCTTTCTTGCAATAGCGAATGCAAAAAAAGCAAAAAGAAGGGCTTTGTGCAAGATTTACCCGACAAATGAGCCAAAAAAGCGACATTGATTTAAAGAGTAGCAATATTTGTCTTGTATGCAACTAATAATGACTTGAAAAAAAGGCAGATTTGCTTTATACTAAATCATAGGATAGTGTGAGAAACACCCGAAACAAAATGCTTATATTGAAAGGAAGAAAGAAAAAATGAGCTTACCTGTTGCGCTTCAGGTTTACTCCGTAAGAGAAGCCGCATCTGCAAATCTTCTCGGTACACTCAAGAAGATCAAGGAAATGGGCTACGACGGTGTAGAATTCGCAGGCCTTTATTCGCACACAGCAGCAGAAATCAAGGAGATGTGTCAGGATGTGGGACTTGTTCCGATCTCCGCTCACGTTCCCTTTGTTGATATGCTGAAGAACCCCCACGGCGTTCTCTCTACTTATGCAGAGATCGGCTGTAAGTATGTTGCTATTCCCTATCTTAACGAGGAGCATCGCCCCGGCAACCCCAACTTTGACTATGTTGTTGCATTTGCTGAAATTCTCGGCCGTGCCGCAAAGTCCCTTGGAATGAAGATGCTCTACCATAACCACGATTTTGAGTTTGCAGTAATTGATGGCAAGTACGCCCTCGATACTCTCTACGATACAGTTCCCGCAGATCTTCTTGCAAGCGAGCTTGACGTTTGCTGGGTAAACGTTGGTGGTGAGAACCCTGCAGAGTATATCAGAAAGTACACAGGACGCGCTCCTGTTGTTCACCTCAAGGACTTCTTCGGTGAGAAGAGCGAGGATATGTACGAGCTTATCGGCATCAATCGCAAGGCTCCCCCCCGTCCCTCCGGCTTCCAGTTCCGTCCCCTTGGCTGTGGTGTTCAGGACTTCCCCTCCATCATCAAGGCTGCAGAGGATGCAGGTGCTGAGTGGTTCGTAGTTGAGCAGGATGCTCCCTCAATGGGTCTGACTCCCCTTGAGTGCGCACAGAAGAGCCGTGAATACCTCCGTTCTATCGGAGTTTAATCTTCCATATTAATATATAAAGGAGAAAAAGACAATGGCAGATAAATCAATGGAAGGCCTCAATTCCTTTGAGGCAAGAGAAACAAGCAGTGTTGACACAACACGCAAGATGCGTATCGGTATCATCGGATGTGGATGGATCGCAGACGCACACATTAAGGCATACCTCAATCAGCCCGACGTAGAGATCGTTGCAGGCTGTGACCTCATTCCCGGCAAGGCAGCTGCTTTCTTTGAGAAGTTCGGCGTTGAGGGCGTAAAGACAGACTACGCATCCCACGTTGAGATGCTCGACGATGAGAGCCTCGCTCTCGATGCAGTTTCCATCTGCACATACAACCGTCAGCACGCAGCTCCCGCTATTTATGCTCTTGATAAGGGCGTAAACGTTCTTCTTGAGAAGCCCTTCACCGTAACACTTGACGAGGCAGTTGAGGTTATGAAGGCTGAGAAGAGAAGCGGCAAGATCCTTTCCATCGGCTTCCAGCCCCGTTTTGATGCTAATATGAAGAAGATCAAAGAGATCGTTGAGTCCGGCGTTCTCGGTAAGATCTACTACATCCAGACAGGTGGCGGCCGTCGCAGAGGTATTCCGACTCCCTTCGGAACAACATTTATCGAGGACGAGACAGCAGGTATCGGCGCAATGGGCGACATCGGTTGCTACTCTCTCGATATGGTACTTAACGCAATCGGCTATCCCAAGCCCCTGACCGTTTCCGGTTACAAGTCTGCATTCTTTGGTCAGAGCCCCAATTACAGCGGCTATGCTAAGGACAAGAGAGCAGAGTATGCATCCAAGTTCGGCGTTGACGATTTCGCAGCAGCGTTCATTCGTCTTGAGGGCGACATCGTTCTCGACTTCCGTATTGCTTGGGCAATGAATATGGATACCCCCGGTGACACAATCATTCTCGGTACAGAGGGTGGTCTCCGTATCCCCTCCACAGAGTGCTGGAACGGTACTGTTGGTGGACCTATGAAGATTTATCACGAGGTTGCAGGCTCTATGGTTGAGACTGAGATCCCCGTAATCAAGATGAAGACAGGTCTGTTCGATCTCAAGATCCGTACATTCCTTGACGCTTGCAAGACAGGTGGCCCTGCTCCTGTTCCCTCAAGCCAGATCATCATCAACCAGGCTATCATTGACGGCGTTGTTCGTTCAAGCGAGCTTGGCCGTGAGATCGAGATCGAGATCCCTGAGGTATAATTATTATACTCACAAAAATGGCAGAGCTGCTATGCAGCTCTGCTTTTTTAGTTTGGTGGAATAAGGAAAATGCGAATAAGTATTGAAATTGAGTGGCAAAAGTGGTACAATATAAAGAAGAGAACACAGAGCTTTTTTGAGAGGAGGCAGACGGATGAAAAATCTCGGACGAAATATCAGGTCATATAGGGAAGCTATCAATATGTCGACAGATACGCTTGCAAGACTTCTTGGCGTTGACAGCAAAACCGTCGAGAGATGGGAGAGGGGAACACTTGCGCCCACCGATAAGGAGGTTTATTATATCGCCTGCGCACTCAATATAAGCGAGGACGCTCTGCGTGGCAAAACTCCACCACCACCCCCACCAAAAAAGGAAGAGGGCGTATTAGGTCAGCCCGACGGGATCTACGGCGAGAGCGAGGAGAGCGTACCCGAACCCGAGCCAATACCTGAACCCGAATCCAAGCCAATACCGGACCCCGAGCCTACGCCCGAACCTGCGCCGACTTCGGCATCTGACTCAAGGCTTGAGGAGATGCGCCGACTGCTTGAGCAGACACACGCGAGGGAGACGGCAGAGCAGACCCCCACCCCTGTATTTTGCGATGAGTGCGAGGGCGAGAGATTTCCAAATTGGTTTCCCGTGGAGACTGAGATGGGCGAGAGGATGTTGTGGTCAGGCAAGCCGAGCGTCGATTCACTTGCGATGAGACGTGCAAGGAAGACGTCGATTGTACTGCTTATTATCTCGATAGCCACAATGCTCTTCTCAATTACCTCAATGAGCACATCATTTTTAATAATACTCGGTATTGTCGGTGTGTATCTTTGTTCACATAGACTAAACTCGCTGAATACAGCGGCAAATGGCACACATTATGCGCTGACAAACAAGAGGCTTGTGATAGTAAGTGGCAAAAAATATGCCTGTTTTGCGCCCTCCGAGGTCAGATATTGCGCAACTGTCGGAAAGGATGCAGAGGGCTACGCCTCGGTTATGATGGCGGCAAGTGCAGGTGCGCTTGAGGGAAAGAGACTTCCGTCGCTGAGCCTTGGCAATGTCAAGCCGAACATCTATTATATAAAGGACAGCGAAAGGCTCATACGCCTTATCGGTGGACTTGTTCGCAACGAAATAAACTGAAAAATTATTATTTGATATAAAGGAGACAATGCTTTGAACGCAGTAATGTACGGTGCCGGAAATATCGGCAGAGGCTTTATTGGCAAGAGATTTTACCTTTCGGGATATAACACCACATTTGTTGACATCAACGATGCAACGGTGGCAAGGCTCAAGGAGCAGGGTGGCTACCCTGTCTATGTAACGAGAGGCAACGAATACGTCAGAGAATGGGTGGGCAACTGCACAGGCTTTGACGGCAAGGACACAGAGGGTGTTGCTGCGCTTATCGCAAGCTGTGACATTCTCGCAACCTCGCTTGGTGTAAACGTGCTTCCCATAGTTGCACCCACGCTTGCAAAGGGCATCATTCGCCGTCACGCAGAGGGTGCAAAGCCACTCAATATACTAATTTGCGAAAACCTCATAGGATCGGAGAAGATCTTGCGTGACCTTGTTCGTCCACATATTCCCGCAGAGCTTGTGTCTTATTTTGAGGATGAGATCGGATTTGTCACCTGCTCGGTCGGTATCACCGTTCCTCCAACGCCAAAGAAATTTACGGACGAAGACCCACTTGCAGTTTGTACAGACTATTATAACGAGCTTCCTGCTGATCTGACAGCGTTCCGTCCCGTCGGAGCACCCACACCCGAGATGGACGGACTTGTACCGTTCACACCCTTTGATTTCTATATTGAGAGAAAGCTGTTGCTTCACAATATGGCACACGCAACAATGGCTTATCTCGGCTACCTCAAGGGCTACAACTTCATTTATGAGGTTGGACGTGATGCAGAAATCAAGTACATCCTCGTCCGTGCGCTTGATGAATCGGCAAGAGCACTTGCAATTCGTCACGGTGCGTCCCTCGACTCGCTTCTCGGATTTGTTGACAATCTCATTCCCAGGCTTGATAATCCTCTGCTTGAGGACACAATGCTCAGAGTCGGCAAGGATACAAAGAGAAAGCTCTCTCCCGCAGACCGTCTCGTTGGCGCATTCAACTGCGTAAAGCAGTCGGGCAGAACAGCGGCTTATGTTGCTGTCGGTATCGCAGCAGGTCTGCTCTTCGATTGCCCCGGTGATGATGCGGCGGCAGAGGTCAGCACATACGCAAGAGAAAATGGCGTTGCGGCGGCACTCGAAAAGTACAGCAATATTACTGATGCGTCCGATGTTGAGCTTATCGAAACACTCTACGTTATGCTCAGAGACAAGGCAAGCTTTGCCTCACTCATCGCTTTCCTTAACGAAAAAGCAGGCGCATAATCGCTAAATACAGAAAAACTGACACAACAGTTCTGTTGTGTCAGTTTTTGCGTCTTAAGACCTAAGTGCTGAAAACAACTCGGAGATGATGTCAATAATCTTAAAGCGCAGGCGAAAAGGCTCGTCGGAGTCGACAATATCACGGTATCCATCGGGTGAAATGCCGACCTCAATGGCGTCATCTTCGTCCCGATCCTCCTCAAAAGCATCAGAGGGAACGAGGGATGGGAAGAGCAAGCACCACCAGTTCTCGCCTTTACCCTCGCCCAAATGGATGACGAGCGCAGGGTAATCACCCTCAGGGTAGAGAGTGGACGCGAGATATTTGTCGGGAAAGTGGGTAGTGCCAACCGTCACCGTTGCACCGTATGGAGCACCGAGTGAGGCAAGAGCGTCACAAGCAAGACTTGCGAGAGTGTCTGATTGCTCGCTTGCAAGAGAGATGGCAGACGAGACGCTGTCTGAGTTTTTAAACATCTCCTCGATGACGGGCGCAAGAGTGAGAGCTACCTGCCTTTTTATATATTGATCATCAACACTGTCGGAATTTGCCCTTATGTGAAGACGGAAAATCTCACCACCATCGCCACTCCATTCGTCTTTGTCGGGCGTAGCCTCTGCCACGCCGACGGACGAGCAGGATGGGAGGGAGAGAAGCGAGAGGATGAGGATGATAGCGAGAAACGAGAGATGAAGTCGGCCGATCGGTGCGTGTGATGAAAGCTTTAACATTTTGTGCTCCTTTTGTTTTTTATGTAGAGCACCGATGGGCGATAAAAATATTATGTCCAAAAAATTTGGAAATATACAAAAAAGACCTCCGTGGAGGTCTTTTTTGTATTTCGTCACATTTTTCTGTATATATAAATTTTTGCTCTATATATAATAGGAAGGAAAAAATCAAAAACGGTTTATTCGATGGACATATCGAGCTTGAAGCGTGTGATCTTACGAAGTGTGTTCTTCGGGAACTCCGTCTTTCTGACCTTGAGGACGCCAATCTTCTTATAGGGGACGGCTGTTGCGTTGTACGCATCAATATAGGGCTTGAGGTGTGCGGCAATATCAGTAATGCCGTTCTTCTCGATATAAGCCATATCGGGATAAACCTCAGCAACTATGGCGTTGTGCGCGATACCTCTCTTGCTGTGTCCCTCGTAAACGATAATATCCTGAATACCGGGTACTGCCATAAGTGCGTTCTCAATCTCCTCAGGGTAAACATTCTTACCGTTTGAGAGAATGATAAGATTCTTCTTTCTGCCCGTGATGTAGAGAATATCACCGACAAGCTTGCCGTAGTCGCCTGTGTGGAAGAAGCCGTCACTATCAACAGCCTCAGCCGTTGTCGCTTCATCCTTGAAGTAGCCGAGCATAACATTTGCGCCACGAACACAGATTTCACCCTCGCCGTCCTCGTTTGGCTCAAAGATCATAACCTCGTCGATGTCAAGAGGTGTGCCAACGCTGCCCTTAACATTGTGCAGGCTTCTGTTTACGGAAATGATGGGTGCGCATTCGGTAATGCCATAGCCGTTGAGGGTCGTGATGCCGATAGCCTCAAAGAACTCAACGATCTCAGGGTTGATGGGCGCACCACCCGAAATAATCATCTTGACCTCGCCACCAAAAGCAGCTCTGACGGAAGAAAACAGCTTCTTTCTTACGTCAATGCCAACACGGAGAAGTCCATTTGACATCTTTATCATACGAGCGAGCAGCTTCTCCTTGCCCTGCTCCTTGACATTTGCACGAATCTTGCGATAGAATGTCTCAAGATAGAGAGGAACTAAAACAAGATGCTCGGGCTTCTCTGCAACAAGCTCCTTCTGAACATAACGAAGACCACCTGAAATATAGATCTCACTACCAATAATAGCGTGACCGACAAGCATAACGGACGAGCCGTAGGTGTGGTGGGGAGGAAGAACGCCAACTGTCTTGACTCCGAAATCAATGTAGGGAATAACATCACTCATACAAGAGAGAATAGCATTCTGCGAGAGCATAACGCCCTTGCCCTTGCCCGTTGTTCCCGATGTAAATACGAGAAGAGAGAGCGCATAGGGATCAATATCTGCGTGGAAATAATCCTCGGGGCATTCGGAGAACTTGCGGTAACCCTGACGCATAAGCGAGATTACTGTCTTCTCACCATCCCTTGTGCCAAGCGTGATGGGCGCAGACGCAAGAGAGAGCTTTTCTGCGAGATACTCGCCCTTCTCCTTGATGTCATTGTCACAGAAAACATAGGTAACATCTGCTGTGGCTGCTGTGTCCGCAAGGTCTTCTTGTGTCCATTCCGGATCAAGAGGAACTAAAACTGAACCGATACAGAGAGTTGCGAAATAGGTAATAACCCAATCGTACGAGAGCTTGCCGATAATGGCACAATGCTTGCCCGAGCAACCGAGCGAAACAAGCTCGCTTGCAAGTGCTCTGACGTCATCACGAAGCTGTGTAAAGCTTATCTTTGTAACCTCAGCCTTGGGTGTGCGCTTGAAGGAATACGCAATTCTGTCACCGTAGGTGGTGGCAGCTGTCTCAATAAGCTCACGAATATTTGTGAACTGCGTCTTTTCGTGCAACTGATACTTTTTCATTATTATGTTCCTTTCGGATAATTTATTTTTTAAGTCCTTCAAGAAAGAAGGAGATGCTGTAAACAAAGCCCTCAACAGCCTCGTCTCTCGGTAAGCTTCTTGCAACTGCATCGGCATTGTAACCACGGCAGAAGCACCAAAGCCCATAGCTCAGCGTGTCGGAGTCAACATCCTTGATAAAGCCCTTTTCCTTGGCAAATTCAATGAGCTTCTTGATCTCGCCCATCCACCAACTGCGATTGCTGTCGGAGATGGAGTCATTCTCAAAAATGTACTGATTGAACTTCATCTTGAAATCGTAGGACGAGACAAGCGACGCCTTGACAATATCCGTGACATAGGAGAAAAACTCGTCGGAATCCTTGATATTGTTGACGGACGGAAGACTACCACGGATTTTTATGATGGTGTTCTTATATATTATGCGCAAAACCTCGTCAATATTGTGAAAACGATTGTAAAAAACTCTGTTGGAAACGCCAAGCTCACGCAAAAGCTTGCGAACAGTAAGCTCGTGCGCTCCGACCTCGGTCACCATTCTCTCGGCAACCTCGATTATCCTCTGCGACATTTCGTCACAAATTAAGGTTGTCTCATATTGTTCCATTTCTGCCTCCTTGGTCGTGCATTTTTTAGGGTAGATAATGCTTTGTCAGCCTTTTTGTGCAGTACATTAAAAAATATTTAGCACACACTGTGCTGTAATTGTATCACAAAAGTCAAAATTTGTCAAGAGAAAAGCCGATAATTTACCATAAATTCATAAATGAGATGGAGAAAAACGAAAAATCGGCAAAACCAAAACGGTTTTGCCGATTTTTTTACAGAGAATAAAGTGACGAATACTTTTCTTCAAGATAGGTGATGTAGTAGGACGGGTCAAATTCGCCACCGACAGCCTCACGCAAGAGGTCTGAGGAACGCTTGAGACAGCCGTACTTCCAAATATGCTCACAATTCCATTCGTTGATGGGCGAAAGATCGCCGAGGGCGAGACACGCATCAACATCAACATCCTCTCGCATTTTTGAGAGAAGCTGTGCGCCGTATGCACTGCCAAGCGCATAGGACGGGAAATAGCCAATTCCACCACCTGACCAATGGCTGTCCTGAAGCACACCCTCACGGTCAGAGGGTACTGTGACACCCAAATACTCACGGTAGAGACGGTTCCACTCCTCTGGCAGATCCTTTACCTCAAGCTCGTCACTCATAATGCGACGCTCAAGCTCATATCTTACCATAACGTGCAGACAGTATGTCACCTCGTCAGCCTCGGTGCGAATGAGGGATGGAGTTACAAGGTTGACAGCTCGGTAGAAATCAGTCGCGCTGACACCCTCCATCTGCTCGGGGAAAAACTCACAGATGGATGGGAAGATGGCGTTGATGAACGCCTCACTGCGACCAAGAATATTTTCGTAAAAACGGCTCTGACTTTCGTGAATACCCATAGAAACACCACCATCAAGATAGGTGTAGGCGAGAGAGTCGTCGCTGTGCATATCGTACAGAGCGTGTCCACCCTCGTGAATGACGCTGTACATAGAGCTTGCGATGTTGCTCTCATCGTAATTCGTGGTGATGCGAACATCTCGGTGAGAACCAATAGAGGTGGTAAACGGATGCTCGGTTACGCCAAGACCGCAACGGGAGAGATCAATGCCCATCTTTTCCATAAGGTAGCGTGAGAACTTCTCCTGCGATGCGACGGGGAAATTACCCTTGAGACAAGCATCGGAGATGGGCGTGGCTGATGTGATGCGAGCGATGAGAGGAACGATGCGCTCCTTGAGAGAGGAGAAGAAGCGATCGCAATCGTCCATAGTCAAACCCTCTTCATACTTGTCAAGACAGTAGTTGTAGGGATGCATATCGGGTGCGCAATAGCGAGCAAACCTCTTTTGAGTAGCAAAAATTTCTTCAAGCAGAGGACGGAAAAGCTCAAAATTGTCCTCTTCCTTTGCCCTGTGCCAAACATCATCGGCACGAACAAGCAGCTCCTGGTAGGCTATGTACTCTTCCATAGGGATCTTCTTCATCTCGTCAAGCTCTTTTGTGGCGAGGGTGAGCGCACGAGCTGTCTTCTCGTCAAGCAGGGCGATATTTTCGGAAAGAGTGGAGAGCAGGGAGACGGTCTCCTCACAGGTGTTAAGCTTGTAGACCTCTTCGCTGAGGATGGAGAGAGCGTGCGCACGATTTTCAGCGGTGGCAGAGGGCGCAGTGGTAGCACCATCATAGAAGATGAGAGACATAGCGTGCGAGTAGGCACTCATTTTGGATTGAAGCGCATAGAAACGCTCAACATATTCGTTTGTGTTCATAAAAATATCCTTTCGGGAATTAGTAATGCATATAAAAAGCATACTCTCACTACACAGAGAGAGCTTTCACAAGAATATTATAACTCAAAGAGGGATGATAGTCAAGGAAAAGCAGGAGAAAACATTGTGTTTTTAGCAATACTTTGTTGTCTTTCCGTTTGCGCCGTCAGGCGCAACATCATTGGGCGTAAACCCACATCATTTGTGCCGTAGGCACATCATCATTTGCACGAAGTGCAACATCATTGGGCGCAAGCCCACATCATTTGCACCGAAGGTGCAACAAAAACCAAAGCCGTTTCGGATGAAACGGCTTTGGTGTCTTTCCGTTTGCGCCGTCAGGCGCAACATCATTGGGCGTAAGCCCACATCATCATTTGCACGAAGTGCAACATCATCGGGCGTAAGCCCACATCATTTATGCCTCGGCTCTGCGCTTGCGAGAGAGAACGACCGGAACTGCAACCGAAAGCGTAGCAACTACGGTCAGCATTACAAGCTGCTCAAACGAAGCGTCAGCGGTGTTGGGGGCGTTGTAATCCCAGCCCTCTGTGCGTTCAAAAATGACATCTTCAACAAGCTTACGGTCACGTGAATTCTGCAGGGCGTCGACAAAGTCGCAATCAGCAATTCTCCAACCGTCAGCGGTGTTGACA